>WQUW01000052.1 GCA_009781915.1 Treponema sp.
GTGTTGTTAGTGGTCATTTGTCTCTCCTTAATGATTTATTTGGTGGTCAAATAATTATATCATTCGGAGGTACTTATGACCGCTATTTTTTTTAAACTGTTGGGTAAATATTCTACTTATACAATTTACACATTTTAAGTTATTTTCTTCCAACCAAAATATAACTTAATGGAATTTTGGCATCCAATTTTTCTTGTTTTTTATGCACAGCAGATATATCCTGAGTATGCTCAGAAAAATAATCTATTTTAAAACCATTTTTCACTAATGCCATTATTATTGAAGAAATTATATGTACAAACCAGTATTGTGTTTTGGCAATATATTCCGTACCGCCCACATAATCCAGACTACTGTTTTCAACAATTGCCTCTTCTCTAAAATATGGCTCAACAATTTGCAGCCTATTTTCTATATTGCTATTATCAAAAGGCAGCATTTCACTAAAAGGATGAATTTCATGCATAAGAATAATGCCGTTTGCCCGTAATAAATTAAAGCCTATATTAAAAAATTTCTTTAAATCAGGTATCCACCCAATGCAACCGGAAGAAATAAAAACAATATCAAATGAATTATTAAGTTCTTCAGATATATCATAAACATCCGAACATATAAAGTCACAGTCAATCCTGCATTTTTCTGCTCGCTGGTTTGCTTCAGTTATTGCCACATCAGAAATATCAATACCAACACAACGGTTAGCGCCCATATTTTTTAATGACATTAATTCTACTCCATTATTACAACAAAGATGAATAATATCTTTGTTTTTAACATTGATTTTTTCTATTATTTTCAAAGAATTTGAATTTGTAAAGCAAACGTATCCGGGACTGGAGAATAATTTATCGTATTCTTCTTTTGTCGCGGCCTGATGCTTTGGCATAACCTCATTCCATGCTTCTCTATTTTTGCTTGTATAAAATTTAATATCTTCCTTCACTGTTTCCCCTTTTTTTATACCAAATCCTAATATACTCTTGGTCAATAACCAATGTCTTTTCAAAGGAAATGGTACATAACTCAAGTTTACGTGAACAAACTAAACCACCAAGAAAAGAACAACCAACTTACCCATGGCCCTACTACAACCCGCGTAAGCCATGACAAAAGCGCTACGACAGCAAGAATGACAAAGCCCAATGGCTTGGTGCGGGAGGCCGGGGGCGTACCCGTCTGGAGGGTGTGCCCAGTGTTGCCGCTTAAATCAATCATCATCTGGTCAATGTCGGAAATAAGGTTTTTTCTGGTGATGCGCTGCCGCTGGTTCATTATTACCGAGAATATCCTAAGCGATTCGCCTATTAACTCGCCGAAAAGCCCGGGGATTTTGAGGTCTTGGCGGATTGTAACACGGGACAGCATTATAAGCCCGGCAAGGGTTACCGCGCGGTGAATGCCCAGCGCGAGCGCTCCGCCGGTGATTCTGAATCCGCCAATGGAAAAGAGTACCTGACCGTGGGGCACGATAAGGTTAAAGGCAACGATGAAAAAAATAACCGTGATGGTGATAAGGGGGTTGTTCTTTTTTCCGCAAAGCCACGCGAGAAACAAGAAGAAAAGAAAAAGGAAAATTCTGGACTCAATAAAGGGGCTAAAAAGCAGGGCCGGCATGATAACAAGCCCGGTAACGAAAAGCGCCGTCGCGCCAAAAAGCCCCTCGTACACGCTTCGCCGCTTCGCGCGGAATTGATCGAACCGCTTCATGCGGGCCCCGCTGTGTTTCCAGCGCCGCCCTGTGGCATTGCTGCCGGGCGGGCCCGTTGAGCGTACCATGTTGAGCGGCGGACAAATACTTCGCAAAACACTCCAAGGGCGATTCCGGTAATAAGACCGGCCCCAAAAAAGGGAGGCGCGATAAAGCGCACGGCGTTCCCGAACAGGAAAAACCACGCCAGAGCCATTTGAGCGATGGTGGACATCATAGCCCCCAGCGCGCCTATCCCGATAAAACTCACCCTGTCCCCCAGAAGGCGGCGGACGGCGTACATGGACAAGGCCGCAAGCCCCGTGCCGGCAAGGGAGAAAAGGAAGATGTAGGAAAACATAGTGCCGGTTATCAGTGCCTGACCCACGACTTTAATTCCTACCAAAACCAGAAACGCCGGAAAGGGGAATATGTCCAGCGCCAGCATAAGCGGCAAATTGGCAATGCCGATACGCATAAAGGGCATAGGCTTGGGGATCATGAACTCGATGGTTGACAAAAACATACAAAAGGCCCCCAGCAAGGCAAGGGTTTTTCGTACATCGGGGTTTTTCAGGCTTCCCGTGCCTAAGGCGCTACCGGACCGCGCCATCAACGTGCCCGCCGGCATCCCTGCTTCCCTCCACCATGAAAAAAACATTATTTGGGATACAGGCTACCCAAGGCCACCAAGAGGTAGCGTTAATCCGGCCCATGCCCACGCACACCTGGTTATCGCAGGGGGAGGATTCGGCCCAAACCTCGCCGCCGGAGATCATAATCACGGTATCATCCCCAAGGATGCCCCTTACCCGCACCGTTTCTTCGCTGTCCAGGGCAAAAACCCACGTCCGGTTGTTCGGCCCTTGAATTGTTACCATAGGAACACCGCTTACCCTTGCCATATGGAACGCGTAGGCCGAAAATGCGGTAAGTCCGGCGAACAACAGGATTATCACCACGTCCGGTAGCCTTACTGGCAGTTTTCCTTTCATGAAAATTGTATCCTCCATTGGGGTATACAGTAGTATGGAAGGGAAGTGTTTGTCAACAAACACAAAGCAATAGTGGTGTGCGGCCTGCCCCCCGCCAGCTCCATCGCAAGGCATTCCCACACGGCATTTGCCCCGGCATTCCTCTAAAATTCCCGCCCTTCCAAATTCCCTCTTCCTGCACTATAATATAGAGCATGGGGTGGCGCATGGAAAGTATGATGTTTGATTATCGATCTTTAAGTGAAGAATTGGACATTCCTGTGGAAGTCGTCCGATTATTCGAGAGAGAGGCTTATGATGAGTTTCCAAATGATAGCATGTTAGTGGAAATTCATGTTTTAAGGGCCGTAAAAGCCTATGTGAAAGCGAATTCGAAGATAGTTGTTTGTGAAGCCTAAGATATATTTAGACACCACGATTATAAGTGCGTTAATTTAATAAACGTAATTCACAATTACAATCCCATAGAGATTGTTTCTCCACTGGAATTATAAGCGCACCACTCCCCCACCCCGCATGGGCGGGGTGGGCGCAAAAAAAGCCCGGCGCGGAGCGCCGGGCTTTTCACACGCAAGCTTGAGCTAGAAGCTTACCCGCATAAGCACGTATGCGGCAAAGTTATGACCGTAGCCGCCTGCGCCCCATGAAGGACGATTCTCTGCGCCTTCAAGACGAATAACGTGATCGTCCATCACGTCAAAGTGGAAAATGCCGCCGACTTCCGCGACAACATTCTGGCCCAGCCGGAACTGGACAGACGGCTGAAGGAAGAAGAACATATGCTCTTCGTGGAAGGTGACTCCGTCACGGGGACTGAACTGATGGAGGCGGCGCAAGTCCTGCCACCAGCCACCCATTACCCAGTGAAAATCGATACGGGGAACCAGCCAGTCAAAGACTTCATAGTCAACAGCCAGCCAGCCCCAAAGATGCGGGGCGGGCTCCGGAATAGGTGCGCCAGTGAGATTGGGAAGGTGATGCTGTTCATCAATGGCATCCGCTAAGGAAAGCCCAAAACTAAAGCCCAAATGCAGGCCCAAGGTTCTTTCGGCAATAGCAACACCCGTATACGCTGACGTAAGATAGAAGCGCATATCACCGTAATCTACAAACTCCTCCAAGTTCATAAAGCGGGCGGTAAAGCCAAGGTGCAAGTACGGGACACTGAGCAGCGAAAAGCTAAGATACGCCTGAGACGGGGTAAGACCATAGTCATCAAGACCAAGGCGGGGAGTGACGTCCCCCGGGCGGCCCCAGCCAGGGCCGCTGGTGGTTACCTCGTTCGCGTTCCGCACTCCGGCGGTTATCCTGAACACATCCTGCATCAGGTAGGACACGCTAAAGGTAAACATGGGCCGGGGAGCGTTTTCCCGTTGCCCGGGATACGGATATTCACCCGTGAAATACCTTGTCCCCAGTGGCCACAGTAAGCTCGCGCCCTGGTTAAAAGCGCCCAGCCCAAAGCTAAGGCCTTCTACCGGGGGCCGGAAAATCGTAAGAAAGCCGAAGCCCGCGCCGGAACCCGCGGCGAACATCCTGTCCATCGCGTCAAAGTAGTCATTTTCCACCAGCCCGCCGTACACGGTAAACATATTGTCCTGGAAGGAAAACCAGCCGTATGCCCAGTCGAACCAGTCAAACCAGTCGGGAAGACCGGTACCCCAATTCGTCCAATGCGGATCAGCGGTGTTGGCGTTGCTCCTAAGCCGTAAAGACAGGCCAGCAGTCGCTTCTTCGTTGACAAAATTCACATCCAACTGCGTCTGGAAAAGCTCCCCTTCCGCATTGTTGTTAATCCCGGAAATTACCGGGTCTTCGTGTTCGCCATAAAAGAAGAACGCGCCAAAGCCGCCGCTTGCCAAGCCGTTAAAAGTCCAGCCTTGGGCAAACGCCCCCGTGCCTGTCATGGCAAGGGTCAAAACAACAACAAAAATCTTCTTCATCAGAACCTCCTGAAATTAAAAACTAAAAGGGAAGGCAGCACGCTGGCTGCCATAAGCCCTTCTTCCCAAGTTCATTGTACCATAGCCTTGAATAATGCGCAAGCTCTCACCTGCGCATTTTACGTCAATCTATGGCTGCTCCACCAATTGGGGGCTGACTTCAAAATACCGCGCGGCACCGGGGTTGTCCCTGCCAATTCCAAGCTGGCCGAATCTGTTGTCTCCCCATGCCCACAGCTTGCCGTCCTCGCTGACTGCCATGCTGGAGTTGCCCCCGGCATTGGCAAACAAGAACCTGTCCGCGGCCCGCACGGGAACCATCATAATCCCCGGCATTGTATCGCTAACATGAAACCCATTGCCAAATTGACCAAGATTGTTGCTCCCAAAAATAAAAAGGTAGCCGTCCCGGTCCATAACAATGGAATGGTTTGTTACGCTGTTTATGTAATTCCACCAGCGCCCGCCGCCCTGGCCATCGTATGGGTTTAAGGGAGAGTGCTGCGAAGGCGGATCGCTTTGCCCAAGCTGGCCTAGTTCGTTGCGGCCCCACGACCACAGCTTGCCCTGATCATCTATGGCGATGGTAAACCGGTCGCCGGCGTTTACCGACTCCCAGCTATGCCCGCCGGGGTGCGCTATCCGCACGGGGGTTCTGCTGCTTCCGGCGTTGCCTGTCCCAAGCTGCCCCCATTCATTCCGTCCCCACACCCACAGGCTTCCGTCTACCCGTATCGCCGCCGAATGGTCTGTCCCGGCGCTGGCGGACTTCCAGCCGTAGTCGGAAAGGCCGGCCACCCGAACCCTGCCGGGCTGCCAGTGGGGGCGCAGTTCGCCGTCAATACCGGCTCCCGGCTGCGAAACCTGATCCCGTCCAAGCAGGGCAGGATCGTTAGCGCCGAATGTGTACAGCGTGCCCTGCTCTTTTATGCCCACGGTATGACGCGGGCCTACGTCCGCCGTTATCCACGAATGGCCTATGGCCCCCGCGATATTGCCGGGAATAAGCTCGTTTCCCACGGCGGGGGGCCGTCCAAGCTGGCCGTGGGCGTTGCTGCCCCAGCCAAAAAGCCGGTTATCGTCCGTTATGGCGATATTGTGGTTCTGGCCCGCGCTTATCATCCTCCATTGAAGGGCCGGTCTTGCGACTTCGGCGGGGCTGGTAACGTTACTGCCGTTGGCTTCGCCGTTACCGAGCTGGCCTGAGTTGTTTCTGCCCCAGCTAAAGAGCCTGTTGTCGGCGGTAAGGGCCAGCGCGTGGTATTCGCCAACGCTTACCATCCTCCAGCCATCTGCGGGAAGGCTGCCCCCGGTAATATCAACGTACATATTGTCTATTGCCCGCGGGTTTTCACGGCTGGTCGCGCGCACACGGATTACGTCCAAAAACTCATGCTCCGACACGGAAAGTACGCCGCCACTAGCGATTCTGGTTTGGTGATTCGTGCCCGGAACAGGCACAGACCAGTATACCTCCCGCATATCGGGCGTGGGGTTGCCCCGGCCTTCGACCACGGCGTGAAAAGAGATTCCCGTATCGCCCCGTTGCACAGTAGCGCGCGAAGGCGGCCCGCCATCTGCGGCGGTTTCGCCTGAAGGCCCGGTTACCCTTACGCTTGTTACCACAGGGCGCAAAATCGCGGGGGAGCTAGTGCCGGCTACGACAGCGCCCGGCGGCGAGTATTCGGAGATTGCCCGTACCACGGCGCTTGCCCCGATAGCGGCGTCATTGCTGACTGAAAGATCACCAGTTACCGGGTCAATTTCGACACCGTCCGGCGGCGGGGCGGCGAAATCCCAAGCAACGGTCTGCGGGGGATTGCCAAGGCCCAGCACGGTGGCGGTAAATCTGTTGGTCTCGCCCCGGTGTAGGCCCCCGTCCGCGCCGACACGCGCCGGAAGGCCCACTACCACAGTCTGCGCCACGGGCCGCAGGACATCAATGGGGAAAGGGGCGGATCGGACATTGGTGTCGTAGTTGGAAACCGCCTGAACGTATAGCCCGGCCCCGTAGGGCTGGGACGGGGACACAAGGACGGTTCCCGCCCGTTCCCCCGATCCGGCGACCGGGGATACCGTTGTGCCCGGCGCTCCCCCTTGTGAGATCACAAAATGCACGCCACGGTTTCCCCGTATGGGCGGAGGACCGTCAAACGCGACCTCGGCGGTAATGACGCCGGAAGACGCGCCCCGGTGAACGCCGGGAAGGGAAACGCTGGTTATGTCAACGCCGCTTACAACGGCTACGGGGTCTATTACCGTAAATGTCCGTGTGGTGTACAGGTGGGGATGTTCTTTCAGCCGTGCCCGTACCGTAAGCGTAGAGTAGGCAAGGGGGGAATTGCGATCCACGGTAAAGCGGGCGGAAAGCCCTCCGGTGCTGGAAACGCTGGTTTTATCCTCGTAAGAAGGGCTGGTATCCCTTCCTCGGGGGCCGGAGGGCTGTTCATCTTCATCTTCGTACTCGACAATACTCCAAACGATGGTACGGCTTTGAAATATATCGCCCAAATCGTGTACCGAGGCGTCAAGGGTCAAGGCCCCGCCCCTGGTAACAATTGCGCTGTCATCGCCCCCGGTAGAGATTGTTATCGAGGGCGCGGGAAAGGTTACCCTGTTTGGGCAGGCCGCGAAAAGGGCCATGCACAGGATGGCTATCAGTATACCTGTAATATGCTTTTTCATCTGCTTGTTCCTTCTATATGCTTGCCTATCCGCTATCTGCGAATCTCCGTGGGGACAAATACCCGGTTGTGGATATGCTCAAGGTGAGACTGATCAGGGTTGCCGCCGCCTGTATAGCTCGTGCCGTCTCCGACCTGACCAAACCTGTTGTCTCCCCAACCGTAAAGCCTGCCGTCTGTCGTAATAGCCATAGTGAACCATCGGCCCGCCAAGGCAACCTTAAATTCAGTGCCGGGCATTGGCTGGCGTGGTATAGAGAGCATTTCACGCTGATCCGGGGTCATGTTTCCGTAGACAGCCGCGTCAAAAGCGTCAAACACGTGGTATGCCGCGCCCCACCCCAACTGGCCCTGCTGGTTGCGTCCCCATGTCCACAGGTGGTTCTTGTCGTCTATGGCGGCAACGTGCTGGGAGCCTTCGCCGACAGCCACGGAAGCCCACCGGCGGCCCGCCACGGGATGCGGCAGGGGGCCGGGGACCGGAACGGGAATACCGGCGGCCCCGGGGGGCGTTTGGGGATTGGTGGGAAGGCGTCCAAGAGCGCCGGCGGCATTATTGCCCCACGTCCACAGTACGCCGTCAGAGTCGATGGCAAGGGACATCCCCTCGCCCGCTCCCACAAATTCCCAGCGAAGGCCGCCGGGGTGCGCTACCTCTTGCGGCAGATGCTGATTTCCCGTAACGGAACCGATGCCGAGTTGTCCGTAGTTATTGCGGCCCCATGTCCACAGGGAACCGTCATGCCTTAGGGCGGCGGTGTGCCACGTACCGGCGGCAACCATCGCCCAGCCGTCATCGGGGAGGCCGGGTATGGTTACCCTGCCGGGGGCCCAATGGGGGCGGATTTCTCCGGGCGCGCCGGTAACGCCGCTATTAGCGGGGGCAAGCGCGCGGCCTAACTGCCCGTTATGCTCGCCGCTTGGGTTATTGCCGTGGGCAACATTGCCGGCAGCGCCAAAGGTGTACAGCGTGCCGTCTACCTTTATGCCCGCGACATGGTGGCGGCCCGCGGAAACGCTTGACCACGTAAAGGCGCGGGCGGCGCGTATAAACATGGGGGTGGCTTGGACTTGGCTTCCGGCTCCTACTCCGCTGTTGGAAGGGAGCTGTCCGCCGTCAAGCGGGGTAGCCGGATGGACACCGAGCTGTCCGAATTGATTGTTTCCCCAGACCCACAGCGTACCGTCCCCCCGTATCCCCACGCTGTGACGAAGCCCCGCGCTTAAATCCCGCCAAAGGTTATTATGCTCGGTTATTCCTTCAGGGCGTGTAACGGTGGCAATGGGAGCGTTTTGGGCGACAACATTGCCGTTGCCAAGCCTGCCGAACATATCCCTTCCCCAGCTATACAGGGTGTTGTCCCACCTGAGCGCCAGAGAGTGGTCGGAACCAAGGGCTACCAGCCGCCAATCGCCGGGGACATAGCCTCCCGGAGCGACGGAAACCCTGCCGGATTTCCCGAATATCAAGGGGTCGTCCGCCAGAGCCGCGCGCACGTAAAAGTGATCCGACCGCTCGTTGGGCGGCAAAAAGACATCTCCGAAATGCCCCCAGCCCATAGGTGTGGGGACGGTTTGATCGCTAGAGTTCCCCTCAACGCTCCACTCGATAACCGCGTCGTAGGGGTTTCCCCGGCTTTCTATCTTGGCGGAAAACCTGCGCGTGGTATCCCTGTCCATGAAAGCGGGGCCGTCCACGGCTATGCGGGTAATTACCGGGGTTAGAATAAAGACGGTGCTGTCCGCGCTGGCAGCGCCTTGGTTATGAATTGATGTTGAAGATGCCCGCACGGTAACATTCTGGCTGTGCAGGCAATGTTCATTCACTACAAGCGTACCGCCTTCGACAACGGTCGAGCTAAGGAAATCCTGACCAGCCTCTGGCACAATAGACCACGCAATGTCCTGAAAAGGGTTTCCCCTGCCAATGACTGTGGCGGTGAATGTATTGGGTTCCCCCCTGTGTACGCCGCCTTCGCCCCGCGTATCCGGCTGAGTTATTTCTACCCTGTCCACAGTGGGCTGGAGAACGTGTATGGGAATGTCAACAGAGAACTCACTGTCGTACCGCGCGGTGGCGCGGACAACCAAGCCGCCTTCGCCAACGCCCGGCATCTGATCCTCGGACACGGTAAGGCGTATTTCCGTGTTATGCGGGCCAATTTCGCCAATGGGGGTAATATCGCCCCCGTCCTCGCTGTTGATAAGGGAGAAAACCACTCCCCGCGGCCCGGATAGCGGCGGAAGGCCGTCTTCCCAGTGGACGGCGGCGGCTGCTTCGATAAACTCGCCCCGGTGAACTGCCGGATGGGAAAGGGCTACAGTTATCCCGGCTACGGCAGTTTCAGGGTCACGCAGGGTAACCTCGGTCTGCCCGGATATTCTGGGGCCGTGCATCATGCTGGCCCGCACAATGACGGACGGACGCAGGTCGTACCGGGAAACGTACAGCACCCCTTGCGAGTTGATAAAGGTATCCTCATCGCCAAGGCCCTCCAGAGCCTGTTCTGTCGAGAGAACGCTCCAGATAACGCTGTGGTCGCCGATGTGATCCAGATTAAGGGTCTTGTAGGTAAATTCTTGTATGCCGCCCCTGTTCACGATATCCGCGCCGTGAATGTTCACAGCGGGAACCGGAATGTCGGGGCTGTCGGGACAGCCCGGCAGGACAAGACAAAACAGGGCGACGCAAGACAGGATGATAATTCTGCCAGCCAATTTTTTCACAATAGCCATACCGTACTCTCCTTCACACGTAAAATAAAAATGCCACACCAACTGAAGAAAGTAAGAAATCAATGTCTATTGTAACATACTAATTAGCGCCCCTGCGGTCAAGGAATTGTTAGGCGAAATCTGCTGTTTTTACGGGGAATTTATGGTTTTTCTACGGAAATGGTTGGGAATGTTCGAAAATTCCGGGTTAGCCCTGAACAGGCCGAAGCTAGCCTTGGTTTTTCCGCATCCGGCGCAGCATGAAAAACGTGGTAAAACAGATTATGGCAATGGCTAACGAAGATACAAACTGAAACATACTAACCTCCTGTAATCCAGCCCCACACTACATCGGCGGTGCTAAAAATCGCCAGTACGCCAGCAACAAGCACGGCGACCTCTAGCCCGCTGATAAACCTGCCCGCGGGCTTTGGCATAGCCAGAAGCATCGCCGCCATGACCTCGTTCTGCCTTCCAAGCGTCAGGTTAATCGCGTCAAGCCTCTCGGCGACTTTGTCCATATTTTTGATGATAAGGGATAAGGGCCGTTGTGTCAAGGGAATGTGTAGTGAAAGGCATTTTTCGCCAATGCCGGGGAAGGGCCTGCTCCGAAAACCGCGTTTTGGAACAGGCCCGGTTTACCCTACTTGAAATACCTGTTCAAAAAGCCCTTAAAGGCCGCGCAGTGGCGGGCCTCGTCACGGGCCATTTCGTGAACCGTGTCGTGGATAGCGTCCAGATTCTTTTCCTTGGCACGCTTTGCGATGTCGGTCTTTCCGGCGCAGGCTCCGTGTTCGGCTTCGACACGCAGTTCCAAATTCTTCTTGGTGCTGCCGGTAACGACCTCGCCCAAAAGTTCGGCGAATTTGGCGGCGTGTTCGGCTTCTTCGTAGGCCGCTTTTTCCCAGTACAGGCCGATTTCGGGATACCCTTCCCGGAAAGCGACGCGGGCCATAGCCAGATACATGCCAACTTCGGTACATTCGCCGTTAAAGTGCGCCTGCAAATCCTTTACAATGTCGGCATCCACTCCCTTGGCAACTCCCAGTACGTGTTCCGCGGCAAATCCGCCGCCTGTCGCCTGTTCGTTGAACTTGGAAGCCGGAACTTTACACGTCGGGCAGATTTCAGGCGGCTGATCGCCTGTGTGGACATACCCGCAAACTGTACAAACCCATTTCTTCATAACTCTCTCCTTAAAAAAAATATGCTAACAGCCTAAGGCCGTAGTTTCCTTGCATTTAGCGCAAAAGCCGTAAAACACCGTATTTCTGGCATCGACGGCAAAGCCGGGTATCGTTACGGGAACGTGGGCGCTTACTTCCTCCACAGCTAGGTCAAGTATCAGGCCGCATCGCTTGCATACCGCATGGGGATGCGGGTCTATCTTGCCGTCAAAGTGCTCCTTTCCGTGTACCACGCCCGCCGAAGCCAAAACCCCCTCTTCAAGCAGAACTTTAATGTTCCGGTACACAGTTCCCAAAGAAAGTTCGGGAAACTGCTGTTTAAGCCGCCTGTGCACCCATTGGGCCGTGGGATGAACCTTCGAGGAACGGACAAGTTCCAGCAGGGCGTCTCTTTTTTTGCTCTGTCTTCTGTCGATCATTGTTCGGCCCTTTTAATCAGTAACGATACGCATTATTGTAACATTATTACCCAAATCAGCGCAAGTCTCCCATACCAAGGGCGCAGACGTATTGAAGCAATCCCCGGCTCTGGCTATATTAATAGGGAGGTTTTATGCAGTCTTTAGGTATTAACATAGGTTCTACGAGTTTGAAGATGGTTCTGGCCGAAAATGGCCGTCCCCTTTGGAGCGGCGCGCTGCCCCACGAGGGCGATTTGGGGGCCGCCGCCCGCCGGCTGTTAACGGAAGGAAATGTTCCGCAGGGGGTCATGACGCTGGTAACGGGCAACGAAGGCCGCTTCATGTTTGACGCCGCCGGTACGCTGGAGCCCCTGTGCGTGGAGGCGGGGCTAAAGGCCCTTGGGCTTAACGCGGACGCCGTTGTAAGCATGGGCGGGGAAGATTTAATCGTCTACTCGCTTGATTCAAACGGGAAAATAATCAACAACTTCTCCGGAAACAAGTGCGCCTCCGGAACCGGAGAATTCCTTAAACAGCAGCTCGCCCGCATGGACATGGGACTTGGGGACATCGAAAAAGTGCCCGACACCGCCAAAGTGCATGCCATTTCGACACGCTGTTCCGTGTTCATGAAAAGCGACTGTACGCACCGGCTGAACAAGCGGGAAGCGTCCAAGGACGACATTGTCCTTTCGCTTTCGGACGTTATGGCGGTAAAGGTTATCGACTTTCTAAAGCGGGCCAGAGTAACGTCCGGAAAAGTGGTGCTGACAGGCGGGCTGACCATGAACCGCCACATCGTGCGCTTTATCCGGGAAAAGGCCCCGGAAATCGAGTTTATCGTCCCCGATACAGCCCCGGTTTTCGAGGCATTGGGGGCCGCCCTATTGGCTGGCGAGTCGGGAACCCCGCTCCCGCCCGTGGAAAAACTCCTTAAACCCAACGAGATACGCTTTGATACGCTGGGAGCGCTGCGGGACTGGACGGCAAAGGTAACGACATTCGACAAACCGGACGGTAAGGCCGCCGCCGGACGCAGATACATCCTTGGAGTGGACGGCGGCTCCACCACCACCAAAGCCTGCCTTGTCGATATGGAAACCGAAGAAATCGTGGCAAGCCATTACGGCAGAACCCACGGCGACCCGGTAAAGGCCCTGAAAGAATGCCTACAGCGCATACAGGAAAAAGCCGCCGCGGACACGGGGGCCAAGGATATCGACATACGCCTTGTCGCCGCCACCGGTTCCAGCCGGGAAATACTGGGCGTGTTTCTTGAAACTCAAGGCATCTACAACGAAATTATCGCCCATTCCGTGGGAACCACCTACTTCGATCCGGCGGTGGAAACCATTTTCGAGATTGGCGGGCAGGATGCCAAGTACGTGCTGCTGAAAAACGGCGTACCTATCGATTACGCCATGAACGAAGCCTGTTCAGCCGGAACCGGCTCCTTCCTTGAAGAAAGCGCGTCCGGCGATCTTTCGATACACAGCGCGCAGGACATAGGCCCCATTGCCCTTAACGCCGACGCTCCCCTTAAATTCGGCGAGCATTGCTCGGCCTTTATCAACAGCGACATACGCAAGGCGGTACAGCAGGGGGCCAGCCGGGAAAACATTACCGCCGGAATTGTCTGCTCCATCGTGTCCAATTACCTTAACCGTGTTGTCGGCAACCGCACCATCGGCGGAAAAATCTTCCTGCAGGGCGGCGTTGCCAAGAATCCCGCAGTGCCTTTAGCCTTTGCCATGCTTCTGGACAAGGAAATCCTTGTGCCGCCCTCGCCGGAACTCACCGGATGCTTCGGCGTGGCCCTGCTTGCCAAGCGCAAACACGAAGAGGCCCTGCTTGAAGAATGTTCTGTCGATATTGACAGCCTTTTAAGCCGGGAAATCGGCTACGAGCGTGTCTTTTCCTGCCAAAGCTGCGAAAACCTCTGCCCGATTAAGGTCTTAAACGTAAGCGGGCGCAAGTATATGTTCGGCGGACGCTGCAACAAGTACACCAATATGCGCAAACAGGTAAAGGACGTGCCGGTCTTTGACTACGTGGAAAAGCGGCAAAAGATGCTTTTCGAGGAATTCGCCGCCCCGCCATTGGCCGCAAACGCCTCTGGCGAAGGCGCGCCCGCGCGCGGGAACATAACCGTGGGCATTCCCCGCGCCTTTTCCGTCCACACCCTGTACCCCCTGTATTCGTGGTTCTTCCACGAGCTTGGCATAAAAACCTTTCTTTCCAGCGAGGTTAGCAAGGCCGGAATTGCCCGCGCCGAGGCGCAATACTGCTTCCCCGCGGAAATAGCGCATGGCGCGGTGCAGGACTGCCTGAACAAAGGCGCGGATTTCGTGCTTTTGCCCCACTTCCGGGATATGCCCAGCTACGAAGAGGACGTTCACGCCAATTTCTGCCCCATTACCCAAGCCCTGCCCTACTATATCGAAAAAGCATTCCCGGACGTGGACAAGAAAAAGTGGCTTCCCTTGGTGGTAAGCTTCAAGTTTGGCGATGAGAAAGCGCTGGAATTCTTCCAGATGATAGGCGAAAGGCTCGGCGCGGGAGCGCAGGAGACCCGTGCGGCGTTTACCAAGGCACGGGAAATGCAGACCGCCTATTTCGACGCGGCGAAGAAGCTCGGAGAACAGGCGCTATTGGAGGCCCGGCAAGCCGCCCGCCCGGTAATCGCCGTTGTGGGCCGCCCTTACAACGCCTTTACGCCGGAAGCCAACATGGGCATACCCAGAAAGTTTACCACTCGCGGCTATTCGGTAGTGCCATTCGACATTCTCCCCTTCGAGAACGAAAAAATATTCCCTAATATGTACTGGTACTACGGGCAGCAGGATGTCAAGTCATCGAGTCTGTTAAAGAAAGAAGACAATATCTACCTTGCCTTTGTTACAAACTTTTCCTGCGCCCCCGATTCGTTTATCCTTCATTATATTAAATGGATAATGGGGCAAAAACCCTTCCTGGTGCTGGAACTGGACTCTCATTCGGCTGATGCCGGCGTGGACACAAGGGTCGAGGCGTTTTTGGACATTATTGACGGATACCGGGCCAAAAAGGGCGAACTTGAGGCCGGGCGTTTCGACAACGGCTGGAAGTTTGTCTACGATCCGGCGGCAGCTTCCGTGGACGAACAACTGCGGCTGGACAACGCCAAGTCCGGCGAAAGGGTAAAGATACGGCACAACAAGCGGGTCAAGGTGCTTCTTTCCAACATGGGGGCTATTTCCACCGAGTACATGGGAGCGGCGGTGCGAAGCCAAGGCATCAACGCCCAAGCCCTGCCCGTGGCGACAACCAAGACCGTGCAGGCCGCCCGCGCCAACGCTTCGGGCAAGGAATGTGTGCCTAGCCACCTTGTGCTTGGCAGCGCCCTTGAGTTCCTGTGGAGCGATCAGTACCGCAAGGACGAACTGTACCTGTTGTTTGTGCCCATAACCACGGGCCCTTGCAGAACGGGCCAGTACTACATCTATTACGAAAACCTTTTCAGGGATATGCGCCTTGAAAACGTGGTGGTTTTTATTCTGTCGGCGGACAATTCCTACACCGAGCTTGGCCCTAATTTCGCCAAGGAAATGTGGAAGGGGCTTGTGCTGTCTGACTATCTTAAAGACATTCAGTGTTCGCTTAAAACAACGGCCCTTGATCCTACTGCGGCTGTGGCGGAGTTCGAAAAATCGTGGCGCGGGCTCATGCACGCCGTGGAACACAAGCCCAAGGCCATCTGGAAGGAACTTGAAAGTGTCGCAAGGGATGTCAAAAAGATACCCCTAAAAAAGCCCCTTGACGCCTGCCCCAGAGTTCTTGTGGTCGGGGAAATCTACGTGCGCCGGGACGATTTTGCCGTGGGCGAACTTATCGACCTTATGAGCGAGCGGGGCATTGTGGTAAAGATAGCGGGCATTTCCGAGTGGATACATTACCTGGATTTTGTCAGGGAATATTCGCTTGAAAAACTAATAAAACTGCGGGGGCCCGGACGGCGACTGTTTTCAAAGCCGTGGCGGGACTTGAAAAAGCTCAAAATCGAAGAATGGTGGAAACATTCGGTAGAAAAAAAGGTGCTTTCTATCTTGGGGCCCACCGGACTTATCCCCGAAACGCCTCACGATATGCACAAGATTATGAAGTACACGCAGGAACATTTTGTGAATCTGGAACTGAACTCGGAGATCGCCGTTTCAACGGGATCAGCAGCGGCGGCAATGGATGCCGGATATTCGGGCATCGTGAACATCAGCCCCTTTGCCTGCCTTATCGGGCGGGTTATCGAGGGGACGTTTACGCCTTGGGCCAGAGAGCGGAATTACCCGATTCTTTCTGTAGAGGTTGATGGAAACCTGCTGCCCCCGAACATCGTGAACAAGCTGAACATCTTTATGGTAAACGTTCTGCGCTTTAAGGGGACAGACGATCTTTCGGCGCTGGTGGACGCGCCCGATACCAGCCCGATACCGGCACATGACAGGCATTAACGCTCCGGCCCGCGCGCAAAAGGCCGCCTTTGTAGCCCTGGCGGGCCGCCCCTCCGTGGGAAAATCTACCCTTGTTAACCTTCTGTGCGGGGCAAAGGTGGCCATTGTCAGCGCCGTGCCCCAAACCACACGGAGCGCTGTCCGGGGCATACTTACGCGCGGCGAAGGGCAATTAGTGTTTGTTGACACTCCCGGACGGCACGTGTCGGAGCGGAAGTTCAACAAGATGCTCATGGGGGCCGCCGACCGGGCGCTGGACGATGCCGAGCTTGTGCTTTACGTGCTTGACGCTTCACGTCCGGCGGGCCGCGAAGAAGAGGCTGTGGCGGCCCGGCTAAAGGGCTTTCAGGACAGAACCGCCGTAGCCATAAACAAGATCGATGCCGCCGGGGCTGACCCGCAGGCGCTTCTTGAATTCCTGCAAAAATCCCTTCCGGACATTCCGCCGTCCCGCTGTTTTCAGATTTCCTGCCTTAAAAAAGAGGGAACCGGGCCGCTTCTTGACTGCCTTTTCGACATGGCCGGGGAAGGCGAATTGTTGTACCCCGGCGAATATTACACGGATCAGGAACTTTCCTTTAGAATTTCCGAGATTATCCGGGAAAAGGCGATGAACCGCGTTAGGGAAGAATTGCCCCACTCAATTTACGTGGAAGTCGCCGACCTTGAATTGCGGGACGGCCCGCAAGAGGGGGGCGTGGAGCCTGAAAAAAAGCGGCTCTGGGTGCGGGCCTTTATTATTGTCGAGCGGGAATCGCAGAAGGGTATAATTGTCGGGAAGGGCGGCGAAAAGATCAAAGCCATAGGCCAAGCCGCGCGGAAGGAACTTAACGCCATCCTTGACTGGAAGACAGACCTTGACCTGCGGGTAAAGACCGGCAAGGACTGGCGGCATAACGACCGGGTGCTAAGGAAGATAACGGGGGTATAACGAGAATGTCCGAAAAGTTCGGAAAACTTGTTCGGACATTTTCCTTACTGCGGCATTTTCGTACTGTTTCAAGGAAACAGGAGAAAATGCAATAGGCTGTTCGGGAAGTAACCGACTTCCCGAACAGCCCCATAACCTCGCCGCCGCTTAACTGCCCAAAAACACGTCAATTTCCCCCATCAAGTCCCCGTAGCTGTCCGCGCAGGGCAGGTGGGCGTAGTCTTTCCGTATCGCATCCGGCGCGCGGAAAAGGCAGCCAGAGTCGGCTTCCTCGATCATCGCCAGATCGTTAAAGGAATCCCCGGCGGCAAAGACCTTGAAGTTAAGGGTCTTAAAGGCCGCCACCGCGTGCTTTTTGCCGTTCTGCTGGCGGAGCCGGTAGCCGGACACAGAACCGCAGGCGGAAGTTTCGATGGTGTTGCAAAAAAGCGTGGGGTAACCGAGCTTTGCCATGAGCGGGCGGGCGAATTGCTCGAATGTGTCCGAAAGAATGACAAACTGGGTACGTTCCCGCAGGCTCCGGACAAAATCCATCGCCCCTTCAAGAACGTCCATGCCCCCAATAACCTTCTGAATATCGGCGAGTTTCAGGTTGTGTTCCCGCAAAAGCTCTATGCGAAAGCGCATAAGCTTGTCGTAATCCGGCTCGTCCCGGGTTGTTCTGCGGAATTCGGGAATTCCGGTAACTTCGGAAAAGGCAATCCATATTTCAGGAACCAAAACCCCTTCAAGATCAAGGCATACAAGACGCACGGCAAACTCCTCCAGCACACTGTACCACAAAGGCGGGAAAAATGTATATATTACTATCGTGAAACCTTTACGCATCAAAAACCCCTACGGCGCTGTGGTCTATCATGAAGAAACTGTTTCCAGCACTATGGAAATCGCCCGCGCCCTTGCCGCCGCAGCCGGGCCCCACGGGACGGTAATTACGGCGGATTTTCAGGAGGCTGGCCGGGGCAGACACAAGCGGCCTTGGGTAACGGAACGCTCGGACAGCCTTCTTTTTACCATTCTGCTCCGTTACGGGGACGCTTCTTTAATCCCGCAAGCGCTGACGTTACGGGCCGGCCTTGCCGTTTCCCTTGCGATAGAGGACATGGCCCCCGGTTTACCGGACCTAGTTCAGGTTAAATGGCCAAACGATGTCATGATTCGCCGGGGGGGGGAAGAGCCTGATCCGGCTTTCCGCAAGGCCGCCGGGATTCTTACCGAGGCGGACGGCAAAACCGTGTACATCGGCGTGGGCGTGAACGTTACCCAACAGGATTTTCCCCAAGAGTACCGCCACAAAGTGGGGAGCGTTATACAGGCGTTCCCCGCCCTGCCGGAAAACGCCCGTTTTATTCTGCTTGAAAAAATCCTTTCACGGCTTTACGGGGAAATTGAAGGCCCCCAAGCGTCCCCGCACCCCGCCGCTTCATGGCAGGAACGTCTTACGCGGCGGCTATACAAAAAGGGCCAGCAGGTGATCTTCGCGCCGGGAGCGGCGGCTGGCGCGGATTGCCCGGAGCGTTTGGTACAGGGGATTCTGTCCGGCATTGGCGGCGGCGGGGAATTGCGTATTATCCCCAACGGCGAAACGGCAGAGCGGGCCTTTGTTACCGGGGAATTGCGGGTTTATTAACGGGGGCAGGGAACGCCGTGTACCGTGTGTTAAATGACGTTTGCGTGTTTTATTTGCCCCACGAAAACCGCTGGCGTACATGGGCGTACGCCAGCGTTACGCTTACGGTAGCCGATTGTCAAGCACGCGGATAGTGCCGCCTGTCTGCGTGAATGTTACGCCGTTATCGTTGTGGATAAGCACGTCACGAGGCGTACCTTGGCGACCGCCAACCGTGTTGCCGGTGATTGCGCCGCCGCTCATGGTGAAACTGCTGTTCACGCCTCTTACAACAACGCCGCCCACGTGATCGGCGGTAGCATTTACAGCGGCGTTTCCGGTAATTGTGCCGCCCTGCATATTAAAAGAAGCGCCGGTATTTACTGTCAACGCAGCGCCGGCGTTACCTGCAACCCCAGGGACATTATTTGTATTGCCGGTAATTTTTGAGCCGTCAAGCATGACAAAGCTTGCGCCGTTTCGTACAAAAACCACACCAGCATTATTATCCGAGTTTGCCCCATGCTCTCCATTGGTGCGCCCTATCAGCGTGATGTTGTTGCCGATTGTCAGGCTGATAGCTGGCTGGGCAGTTAAC
>WQUW01000053.1 GCA_009781915.1 Treponema sp.
CAGAGCTCAACCGCAGATTCCTTGAACTCACTCGTGTAACTTTTTCTTCGTTTCCTCATGATTTACTCTCCTTCTGTTTATCATGAGCTTAACTTTGTGTCCACTCAATCGGGGGAAGTTCACCCGGCAGGGAAGGATATACGGTTTAAGAAGCCATTTGCCCAAATTCTTAGGCGAAGGAGACCGTGGCTCCGGAGCGGGTTCCTTAGGCGGCTTCTTAAACCGTATATCCTCCCCTGCCGGGGTTTTTTGCGGGAATGCTCATGCGCGGCGGGGGGCTGGTTACCGCTTCTTCACCACCACACGCTTTTTCGCCGGGGATGAAGGCCTGTCCCTGCCGCCGCGTTCTTCACGGCGCGGGCGGCCTTCGCTCTTGCGGGGCGGCTTTTCGCCGAACCTGCCGGAACGGCGCGGCGCTTCGCCGTCATCCCTGCCGCCGCGTCCCCGGAAGGGGGCATCGCCGCGGCCATAGCCTTCGCCGCGCGGCCTTGGCGGGCGCTCCCGGCGAAAGCCTGATGACTCTCCGCGCGATTCCCCAAACCGGCGCTCGCCGTATGCCCCGGAATCGCTGCGCCCCCGGAAGGGGGCATCGCCGCGGCCTTCGCCCCGACCATAGCCTTCACTACGGCCTTCGCCACGGCTGTAACCTTCGCGGGGGGGCCTTGGCGAAAAGGGCTCGCGGGCGCTGTCCCCGCGCGGGCGGGCTTCCCTAGAGGGCGCGCCCCTTCGTTTTTCCCGCACCGATTTTTCCAGCACTTTAAGGGACTCGTCAAAGCCCTGTAAGAATTTCTGAAGGTCTTCGGCAAATAGGATAATCGACTGGCGTTCAAAGCCGCCTTCGTCCCGGTTCTTGCTTTCCACGATGTTAAGATAAAGGTCTCCCAGCCGGTTTTCCTTTACGTTGAAAAAATACGTTCTGTTTTGGAGCGACACCTTTGTCGAAAATACTTCTCCGCGAACTCCCATAATGATCCCCCTGTAGTGTTTCCAGACACTAAATACAATTGTAGTACATTTACTGTACGTCTGCTTCTAGCGCCATGCGGCGCTGCCATTCAATAAGCGTCCGTTCCAGCCGCCGCGTGCGGCCCGTATCCGGCGCGTCAGCCATAATCCTGAACACGGGTTCTGTCGCCGACCCCCGCATCCAAATACTGGCAATTACGGTTTCCCCGCAGGCGGTAGCCCCATCCGGCGCGTCCCCAAGGAACTCAATCTTTAACCCGCCCGTGCCCGCTTCGCTAAACCGGCGGATGCCCCGCCGTTCCTCCATTCCGTTATACGCTATCGCCTCCCACCCGGCAATGCCGTACTCGTTTTTCAACATATCCTTTTTCGCTTCCCATTCCCGCGCGAAGACCTTCTGATAGTTTTCCTTCAAGCGGCTGTGATCGGCGGTCTTTATCTTCACCAGCGCTTCTTCGGCGTAGGCCCCGGTTGTCGCGAAGGCCGGAAGGCTGGCGATAACATCCGCGAGGGTAAAATCTTCCCGGTATGTTTCCCCTTGACCAGAACGCTCCAGCCAAATCCGGAAAAGGCCCTTCCCGGTATGTCCCTTCTCCCGGATGGCAAGGAGCTTGAGCGCGGACACTACGGTACACACGGGGTCTCGCACCGACGAAGGGTGAATAATTGTGCCCCCGGCGGAGCCTTCCCCCAGTATTCGCACCACGTATCCTTGCTCCCGGAGTTTTTCCGCAAGGCCGGTTACATTCGCTTCCCCCACCTCGGCCCTGAACACCCGCGCGCCAAAGGCGCGGGCAATGCGGTCGATTCTGAGCGACGTGGGATCGTTTACCGCCACGGCAACGCTGGTTAGGGCGTTCCCGCTACCGTCAAACGTAAGCTCACCTGTCCAGACCAAAAAAGAGAGTTCCGCCACGCAAGCCAGAGCGAAGCCTTCCTGAGCCTGTAGTACTCTTGCCGCTCGCTCCCTTTCGTCCCATATAACAAGGTTTCCCCGGTCTCCGTCGCAGTCGGGCACGTAGCCAAGGCCCACTTCCAGGCCCTTGCCGCGAAGTTCCCGCATAAAGGCCCGGCAGGGATCGAGGGCTTCGCCTTCGGGAACAATCCGGTGGGCAATTTCGCCGGGCGTGTCGTTAATGGCGAAAAACCCCGCCCCAAGAGAACTGAAAAAATCCCGGTCTATGGAAAGCGTCCGGGCAGAGCCGTTAAAATCCACGGCAATTCCCACGGGGCGCTTTTCAATGCCCTTTCGTAGCGCGGCGAAAAACTCTTTCTGCCGCGGGGCCTCGCCGGAACCTGAAACTACTTCCTCCGTAAATTCCCGGTAGGCTGTAAGCGCCGCCTCTTTCCAGCCGCTGGCGGCGGCGTATACGGCGGCGGCCCGTTCCGGGCTTGATTCTTCAAGCAGAAAGCCCAGCCGCCGTACCGAATCCGGGCAGGCTAAAAACGCGCGAAACGCCGAAGCCAGCGCGCCGGCCTCCTTCGCCGCAAGCACCCCGCCGCCGGCGCGGCCAAACTTGATACCGTTGTGGCCTATGGGGTTGTGGCTGGCGGATATGTAGATAAACCCCGCCGGGGCGTCTGAGGCGCAAGCGCCAGCGCTCCGGGCAAAGGCCATGATTTCCGGGGCCGCCGCCACTCCCACGTAACGCACCTGCCGGCCTTCGGCAAGGAGGGCGCGAATCACCGCGCTGGCAATGACCTGCCCCGTAGGGCGAGTGTCCCTGCCCACAATAATGGCCCCTTTCGCCGCTTGCCCCGGCAGGGCCGCCACATAGTCCGAAAACACCTTCGCCGCCGCCGCTGCGATAATCCTGTGGGCATCCGGAATGCCCGTTTCCGCGCTTTCTTCATCGCCGTCTCCAGCGAATACCCCACGCCAGCCCGAGGCCGAAAGGATCATGCGCGAAAGGGCCCCGTTCAGTTCTAAATTCATGAAGGGTCAGTATAGCCTGTTATTGCGATATAGGGAATAGGGGACACTGTTCATTTCCGCGGCCCGCCCGCCATGACGCTGGACAAGCCGGCCCCCGTAGGCTATACTTATACCGCATCATGCTTGAGGAGATGTTATGATCAGAGGCGGCGATATAGCCAAAGGAAGCTGTTTGCTTCAAAACGGACAACCCTATTTGGTGGTGGAGCGGGAATTTCACACCCCCGGCAAGGGGACTGCCATTGTCCGTGTAAAAATGAAGAGTATCAAAGATGGGGGAGTGCTGACGCTGACCATCCCCACCCAGCAGGAGGTAGAGGACGCTCAGGTCGATTACCATAAATGTCAGTTTCAATACGCCGATCAGGAAAGCTATCACTTCATGGATAACGATTCCTACGAGCAGTACGATGTCCCCATCGCCGATCACCCGCAGGCAACGTTCTATCTTAAAGAGGGGGAATCTTACGACCTTACCTTTTGGCAGGGGGCCGTCATAGACATCAAGATTCCCTACAAGGTCGTTTTTACCGTGGCCGAATCGGAAAATTATGTCAAAGGCGACACCGTTTCCGGGGCGACCAAGCCCGTTGTTACCGAAACAGGTCTTACCGTCCGGGTTCCCCTTTTTATCAAGCAGGGCGAAAAAATCCGGGTAAACACCGAAACCAACGAATATGTCGAGCGGGTAAACGACTAGCAGCGCCTAGTCCGAAATACGCCGCAGCATTGCCCTTATAAAATTAAGCGTTTGAGCCCGCGCCAGCCCGGCGCGGGGGTCTTCCTCCGCCGCCAGCGTACCAGACAGGCAGCCCTTCCAGCTTTCGGCGAAAGCGTCAGCGTCCTTGCGCTCTATGGGAAGGCGCTTGCCCAGAAGCGTCGCCTCGCTGTCTTTGCTTCTAAGGATAGTGCCCCCGGCGCAGACTACCCGGATGCCGGTAAGGATGTTTTTTTCGTTCTTCATGATGAAAAGGACAGCGCCATCGCCTTTGCCGCCAATTTTGTGGTATCCCGTAAACGTCCACGGTTCAAGAGGCACTCTGACGCGGGTAAGAAGCTCCTTTTCAGCCGGGGATGAAAAGCGGGAGGCCGAAACCCAGCGGGAAGAATGCTCGGCGCGAAGCTCGTACTGGGCGTCCAGCGCCGTCATTGGGGCGTGGATGTCCAGATTGCCGGGAGGAAAGCAGATAGCCCCCCCGATTGCCGCCTGATTGCGCACTTGGGGGTCTGCCGTAAACAAAAGGCAGCGGGTAAGGGCTTCGGGGACTATTTTGCCCAGATTGATGATCTGGTTTAGCTTTACCATCGCCCCTATTTCAAGGTAGCGCTCGGTGCGGCTTACCCTTTTAAGCTCTTCGATCCCGTCAAGGGAAATGACGCTTTGGGGAAACTCAGGAAGGCGGCTTCCCTGCCCGTGGACAAATCCCGTTCCCCCGGCGCAGGGGACGGCGTCGGGAAAGTGCCCCCATACAGAAAACAGTTCCCCCATCCCCGAAGGGAAGAATACCTGATTAGGAGTAGCCATAGAGCCGCTTCCTGCGGTGTTCAACCGCCGCCATTACCGCCTGTACGAGCCCTTCCGGGTCGGTGCAGCGGCACTTAATCCCGTTAAGGCCCGCGATAATTTCCTCCCGCTGTGGACGGTGGTTCCGGTTTAAGAGGGCCTCTATCGTAAGGATTTTTCCGGCATCGCAGAAGCCGCAGCACTCGGCCTTCGCTTCGGCAAAGCCGTGGATAATGTCCTGGTAATCATCGGTTTGCGAAAACCCCTCGATAGTAACGATTTCGCTGTCCCTGAGTTTGAACGCTGGAACAAGGCAGGATTTGACCACTTCTCCGTTGAAAATGACCGAGCAGGCCCCGCAGGTTCCGGCGCAGCAGCCGGCCCTTGTTCCCGGAAGGCGCAGCGTGCCGCGCAGCACGTCAACAAGCCTAGTGGCGGCGGCGGCTTGCACCGTAACATTTTCGCCGTTCAAAATAAATCCTATGGTCACAGCGCTCCCCCTGATCGTTCCCGCTTCGCCGCGTCCCAAATCCTGGCGGCGTCAAGGGGGATTTCATCAAAATGATGATCCATTGCCTGAGACACAGCCTGAGCGTAGGCCGCCGGAACGCAAAAGAAGGGAAGGTCGCCTATGCCGCCGGGATCGGATGAGTCGTTCCAGATAAAATCAACGTGGATTGGGGGCGCTTGCGCCGGGGAAGTGATGTCATACGAGCGGTACATTCCGGGGGGGATTTTTCCACCCTCGTAATAAAGCTGTTCCCGGCACGTCCAGCCAAGGGCCTGAATAATTCCCGTTCTTAATGAACTGCGGGCCCGGCGCTGAGAGAGGATTTTTCCGGCGTCCGCCACAAGCCAGATTCCCCGGACAACGGGCCACAGCGATACCGGGTCAATTTCTATTTCAGCCACCGCCGCGGCCCAGCTTGGGCGGGAAAAAGCGTCGCTTTCAATGCTTTTGGGCACAGCGCCCCCCCACGCCGGTTCTTTCGGGGATTTCGCCGAGCGCTTTACCGTTATGGGCAGGGGCCGCCGGAAGCGCTGGCTGCGGATTGCCGTGCAGCATTTTTCGACCAGCCGTGTTACTACGCCGATATTTCTGGACAGGGCGGCGACGCCTGAATCAGGCGAGCCGTCGGTGGCGGCGGGCAGCCGGATAAGTTCTTCCTCCACCCCCAGAATCCCGCTTGCCAGTTCCCGCCACACATCGGATGGAGGAAAGCCCGTCCGTATTTCAAGCGACCCGTCTTTTTCCAGCCGGGCTTCCACAGAGCAGTTGCCGCAGCCGCTTTCGTTGTTGTGAAGAAAGCCCGATCCCTGACAGGCGGTGGCGATTCCTATGCCCCGCAGCGGCTCGCCGGAAAGGGGCGAAGGCTTTTCCCGGCGGCTGTTTTTCAACAGTTCGTAAGAGGCCCACTTGCGGTAATAGCCGCTGAAAGCCGCCGCCGCGTCGATAAGTTCCGGCAGCGGCGCTGAATGAATCGGGCTTGTCCCTATGGCAAGGCTCTGCCGCTCTTTAAGAACGTTGTCCTTTCTCCACTGTGCCGGGTCTTGGCCCAGTGCGCCGGCGATACGGGAGGCGTGCCGCTCCGCCGCGAAAAAGCCTTGGGCAAGGCCAAATCCGGCAAGCGGGCCCTGAACCGGGATATTCGAGCATATCCCGGCCCCGTCGATTTTGAACGAGCGGTGCTGGTAAAGCCCCAGCGCGCCAAGGCAGGTGTGGTCGATAATTTCATCCTGGAAAACGCCGTAAGCGCCAAGGTCGAGCCGTAGCCGCAGTTCCGATCCGGCGATTTCCCCTTTTTCCCCCAGCGCGCTGCGTATTTCTATCCGCGCCCGGTTCCGCTTGGGGGCGTACAGGAAATCTTCCTCTCCGGTAAGCATGAGCTTGACAGGGTTGCCGGTAACAACTGCGGCAAGGGCGGCGTGGCAGGCCACAAGCGATGGATACCATATTTTCCCGTCCAGATGCGCCGCCAAAGGCGCGGGATTTACGGTTACCGTCCCGCTTCGCCATCCCAAAACCCGCTCCACAGAGCGCTTTACATGACCGGGCCATTGGGTAGCGGTGTGGATGGTAAGGCCGTGCGGGGGAGGGGAGGGCACTGCCGCCGCTCCGTGGGGCTCAGGATACCAGTGCGCCTGCGTTCCGGTGATATAGGTTCCTTCCACAACTGTTTCGCCCCGCGCAAAGGCTTCTTCCGGCTGTCCAAAGGTAATGCCGCGCTCTACGATAATTTCAGGCTGTGGCTGCGGCGCTTTCTCTTCGGCGATTATTTTTATCTTTAAGGCGTACTCTTCCAAAACCCGTTCTTCGGGCCCGGCAAGAATGGCGACCGGCTCGCCAATATACTGAACTTCGGTTTCCGCGAGAACGGGCACGGGAAAATCGGAGAGTCCGTTTTTGCCGGGTATATGCCCCGCCGTGATAAGGCTGTAGGGCTCAGGCAGTTCGGGACATTCCAGCCCCCGCAAAACGCCCCTTGAGACGGGGGAGCGGATTGTTACGGCGTAAAACATATTTTGGAAGGAACTGTCTCCCACAAAGCCTGAGGATTTTTTCAACGGTTTTCCTGTCGCCCACTATACCCGGAACAGACATCTTTTACCACCGCTATTACCCGGTCTGTCTGGGCCTCGCTCATGCCCGGCCAAAGGGGAAGCGAGACGCTCTGGCGGTAGGTGTTAAGCGTTTCGGGGAAATCCCCGTCCTCTAGGGCGTAGCGTTCTTTGTAATAGGGCATGGTATGAAGCGGGATGAAGTGCACGGAAATTCCTATGCCCCGTTCCTGCGTTTTGGCGGCGAACTCGTCGCGGGTTATAGAAAGCTTTTCGCGGTTAAGCCGCAGGGGGTACAGATGGCGGGCGTCTCCCGGCCCGGTTGGAGGGATGATGAAAGAGCTATCGCCGGCAAAGGCTTCGTCATACCGGCGGGCCAATTCCCGCCGCATGGAAAGGAGCTGCGTTGCCCTGCGAAGCTGCGCCCTTCCCAGCGCCGAAAGAATGTCGGGGATGTTGTACTTGAACCCCGGCGCAAGGACTTCGTAGTACCACGAGGCCGATGTGTCGGAGTAGCGGTTCCAGACGCTGCGGTCTATGCCATGACAGCGCATAAGGCGTACCCGGCTGGCGATGGCTTTGTCGCGCGTAACGACCATGCCTCCTTCCCCGGTGGTGATGGTCTTTGTGGCGTAGAACGAAAAAACCCCCGCGTCCCCCATCGCGCCCGCCCAGCGGCCTGTGCCGGATTCGCTACCGTCCGGCACAAACGAGGGAAAGGAATGGGCCGCGTCCTCGATCACCGAAAGGCGATATCTTCCGGCTATGTCAAGTATGGCGTCCATGTCGCAGGGAAGGCCGCCGTAGTGAACGGGCAGCACCGCCGCGGCCCTGCCACGGGGCCCGAAGCCTTCGCCGCCGCCTGATCTGGGCGGGTAGGCGGGCAGCCCCTTTTTCAGCCTTTCCAGAGTGCGCTCCAGAGCGGCGGGGTCGATGTTGTAGCCGCCCACAGCGACATCGACAAACACCGCTTCGGCCCCAAGGTAGCGGGCTACTTCAGCGGTGGCGGTGAAGGTCATGGACGGCACAAGAACGATGTCGCCCTGCGTTACCCCGCAGGCTTCCAGCGCAAGGTGAAGACCGCTTGTGGCGGAGTTTACGGCCATGCAGTACAGGGGCCCGCCGCCGCCGTCACGATCCCGCAGGAAAGAGGCGAACTCTTCTTCAAAGGCGAGGGTTTCCTTTCCGGTGGTAAGCCAGCCCGACCGGAGAACGGCCAGAACGGCGTCTTCTTCTTCCGTGCCGATATAGGGCCGGGAAAAAGGGATGGGTTCCCCGGCGGGGTCAGTGTGGCCGCGTGGCGGCTTCATGGGCGCACTCCTAGGGGTATTCTAGCACGAAAGGCGGCTTGAAAATAAGTCCTTACACACCAAATTCTACCGCTGTTCGACAAAATTCTATTGCGGCCCCCCCCGCTACTCGCCTATAAAACCGCCCTGCCGCAGTACCCGCAAAGCGGCATCGCGCTTTTTGCCGCTTACCAAGACAACAGGCCCCGTGCAGCCCATGCCGCTTTCGGCGTAAATGCCCTCGCTTTTAAGGAGCGAGGCCGCGTTGTCCAGGTCGAATATCTCGATGCCCGCGATTTCCTCGGTTACCACCTCCCTGTCCGGCTCTTTCGCCACAGGGGGGGGAGCGGGGGCCTTGTCCTGAGATTGGGCGGCGATCACGGCGGAAAGGCCGGCGTTCTTCGCTTTGGCGTACTCTTCCCGCGCCACGCCAAGAACATCGCCCTCGGCAAGCCGGGCGGTGTAGGAAAGGGCGTTCGCCACAACAGGCGTGCCGGAAGCTCTGGACAGTATAAGCACTAGGCGCTTGCAGCCTTCGCCAATGCCCGGCCCATAGCCGTATCCTGTGGCCTCGTAATTTCCGCCCGTTGACCACGCCGAAAACATCTTCATTAGGATGTTGCCGGTAAGACTGTCCGTAACCATCACATCGCAGGCGGGGTTTAACAGGTCGTTGCCCCGCATAATGGAGCCTCCATCCGGGCGCAGGGATTGCGCCAAGTTTACCTTGTAGCCTTTTTTGGCAAGTTCGCCAAGCGCCCGCTGGACAGCCCTGGCCCCGTCCAGATTCAGAATACCCACCGTGGGATCGGAAATGCCCATCGCTTTCGCGGCGATAACGCCGTTGACGGCGTTTTTCACCATCGCCCCGGCGCGGTCAGTGTCGGCGGTTCCGGTTGTTGTGGCAATGTACAGTTCACGCCCGGCAGCCGGCGTTACCACACGCCCGACCGTTGACACGCCAATGGGGAAGTTGTAGTGCATCGTAACGCAACCTTTCACGTAGCCACTGTCCAAAAGCTCTTCCATCTTGGCGTACATTTGCGCTTCATCAGAGGCCTGTACCTGCTCCAGCGCCGTACCGGTCTTTGGGCCGACAAGAACGACATCGAAGTTCCCGTTCCGCGCGGCAAGCTCGGCCCCTTTAACAAGGGCGGGGGTACCATGCTCGCTGCCAAGCGTGGTCAGGGCCACCTTTACCCGGCTTTTTCCGGCGTGGGACAGCGAAGAAGCCGGAACAGCGGGAGCCTTTTTTTCGCCCTTGTTGCGCTCCAGCACAATGGACATTCCATCAAAAAGATTGGTCATGCGCCCAAGGAAAAGGCTCCCTTTTCCCACAATCATAACCCGGTTAAGCTTCCCCGTTGTCAAATCGTCAAGGGCAAAGCCAAGGTAGGGCACGCCGGAGGGGATATGCCCCTGCGTGGGAGCCCAGCCCGCCATGCCGTGGGTCTGTACAAACGTTTGTATGTCGGCCCTTTCAATCTCTTTTTTTAGGACAGCCAGCGCCGCTATCATTTTATAGTTGGCTTCCGGCACATCCCCGGCCCCGGCGGGCTTTGTGATGTCCGGGTTTTGCATCTCTACAGAATATTTTTCGACATCGGTGATTTTAAGACCGGCGTTTTCCAGCGGGGTTGACACCAGCGAAGACAGTACCGCCTGAGGCGACGATCCCGTGCCGACAGTGTGGCGGCCCACAATATCCGTGTTGAACACGGGCGATGAGTAGTCGTCCCCGGTTAACAGAACGGCGAAACCGGCTACCATGTCCTCAAGAATGGGGAGCCCTTTTTTTACGTGATCCTTGCCGTTCATGCCCAGCTTCGCGGTAGCTCCTCCTGCCACAACAACAACGTTTTTGTACGTCCCCGCCTTGATTAAAGAAGCGGCGAGAACCAAGGCGTGGGCGGGAGCCGCGCAGAACCCCCGCGTATCGGAGCCCGTGGCCCCGGCAAGCCCCGACATTTCGGCGATAGCCTTGGCGAAATTACCGCCGCCGCGCTGATTCATGTCGCCGCAGGCTTCCTCGGAACATTCAATGACGTACTCCACACGGCTTACATCAAGGCCGCTTTTCAGGGCCAGATTGTTAAGCGCCAGTACGCCCGACGCTTTTGACACAAGGTTTTCGAATATGACATGGGCGTTCAGGTTAACGTCTATGTCATGGGCCTGCTTTACGCATCCTACAAGCTTTCCATTGTGAAACAGGCCTTCGCCGTGATGCTCCGCCATCTGGCTCTGTATTTCCGCAAGATCAAGGCCCGCCCCAAGTCTAGCCGCCATGTCTTTCAGCGCCGGATGCGCCGCGATCTTCGCTGAAACCCCGGCGGCGAATGTTTTTTCCAGCAGCACCAAATCAAACGAATCGACCATCTTGATAAGGGCGATAAACTCGTCCTGCGGCATGATTTCGCCAAAACGCCCGAAGCGGACAGCGCCCTTTACCGCTTTGTCGTACCACGGAAACTCGTAGCCTTTAAGATCGTCCGGCGTAATCTGCCCGATGTACGCCTGATTGGGCGGATACTCCACGGCCTTTTCAAACGGGCGCAGATGCCCGCTTACGTTTTTCAAATATTCCGAGCCGGGATTAACCGCCTGTTCCGTAGTATGCGTGGTTCCGTTTTGTACCATGTCCGGCGTGTGTATAAGCACATACGACACGCCTTTTAACACAGGGTTGGTCATGCTGCCTTCTCCTTGGGGCTACGTCTCGAACACCGTCTGCTTGTCAACCTCGGTTTGAAGGGCTTTAAGGGCCCTGTCAACAAGTTTACGGCGGAGTTTTTTTTCAGCGCCCTTTTCGAGCGAGGGGTTGCCAAAGGGGTAGGGTATCGCCACCGCCGGGACAATTCTGTTGGCCCCGACCGTCAGCGATATGGGAACGACCGTGCATACATGCACAACCGGAATCCCCGCCCGCTCAATTTCTTTAACCATCGTTGCGCCGCAACGAGTACACGTCCCTCACGTGGAGGTAAGTATCACCGCCTGTACGCCGTCGCCGTGAAGCTCCCCGGCGATTCGCTGGGCAAAGGCTTTCGCGCTGGCGACCGATGTGCCGTTGCCGACGGTTGAATAGTAGTATCTGTGCAGGCTTCCGATAACGCCCTCTTTTTCAAGGTCGCGCAAAACGTCCACGGGCAGAACCCGGTCGGCGTCCTGATTGGCGTACACCGGATCGTAGCCCCCGTGCGCCGTTTCGTAGGCGGCGCTGGTCAAGTCCGCGCAGCCTTCAATATCGTACTTGCCGAACTTCGAGGCGCTTGACGACTCGATTTTGTCCGGGTTGTTCGAGGGAACAATGCCGCCTGACGTAACAAGCGCCACTTTGACCTTCGCCATGTTCTTGACGGCGGGGTTAGGCGCTACGTTGTCGAATACCGGCATGGGGTACTCTGTCTGGAACGGCTGGCCCCTGATTTTTTTCAGAAGCATATCAACGGCGCGCTTTGAGCCCCGCTGTTCGACAAACACGTTCTTGCGGATGCCGCGGGGAAAATAGCCTTCGCTTTCGGCGCTGCCGATTTCCTCTTTCTTGCCGAGTTTAAGCGCGAAGGCGGCGAGGGCGGGGGCGGCTTTGCGCATATCGGCGGCGGAATCGCCGGTTTTAAGGATGTAGACGTCTTTTTTGAAAGAATCCACGCCGGGGTTTTCGCCGTACATGGCGGTAACAGCCGGGATACCAAGCCGCCCGGTAACGGCCTTACAGACTGTGGCGCAGGCCATGCCGTAGCGTCCGGCGTTAAAGGCCGGGCCCGCCACAAACACATCCGGCTTGTGTTTTTCGATCATTGGAATAATCGTTTCCAGCGCCTGTTCCACGTGTTCGTTAAAGTACGAATCGCCGCAAACCACCGTGGCTGTTATTTCAGCCTCGTCCCCGAACCTTTGCGAAAGCGCCAGCCCCGGCCCGGCGTGGCCTTGGCGGAGTTCCGGCGTGTAATCCGCCTTCTCCTCGCCTCCAACGCCGCCGTAAAACTGGTTGATGTAGTGCACAACCCGCAACTTGCTCAATTACAGCCTCCTCTTGCATAGCGTCCGGCCGCCAAACACGGCCGGACATGACAAAAATACAATCAGTCCTTGAACTTGCAGAACTGATCCCTCATGGATTTCATTTCACCCGCAATTTCTTCCACGTTAAGAACCATCTCCATCATGCCAATCTGCTCGTCATACACGGCAGAGTCAACCTGGCTCTTGAACGCCTCTTCTGTACAGTGGTATACCCGAAGTCCCAACGAGACTCCCGCCAAAGGACCGGCGAAGGTAGGGTCGCCGTTTGTAACGGTCTCCGCGGCAAGGCCCGCAGCCTCGCCCTCGGCGGCTCCGATAATCACGACTACGTTTTCCGCGCCGTGGGTATCGACTAACGCCTTAACCCTCTTCTGATTTTCCAGGTCCATGGCTCCCGCCGCCGTTCAGACAAAGCATTCGGTGGAGGAGAAGGCTACTTCATAGCCGCCGCTTTTCAGACATTCGTCAATCGCGGGGCCGGGTACGCCGTCTCTGTCGCCAATGACAATAATTTTCTTGCCACTAAACAAACCCATATTTAACCTCCTGTGTTAAAATTATGTAAAGCCTTAAAAACTCAAAGCCTTTTACCCTTACTGTTCCCGCGCGCTCATCCTGTTAAAGCCTAGCTCGTTTGTCGCCCCGGTGATAATCTGAATCTCGGCCTCGATTGACCCGTCGGGGCGAAGGGAGCCGTCAAACCCCCCGGCGATCTTGTCCGTGTAGTCCAGCATTCCTATGATTCTGTCCATAGGCGGCAGGACGATAACCTCGTTGGCGTTGCCGCCGGTAACAACAGCGTCGGCGGCGGGGTCGGCGTCGGCCAGCGACTGGGATTTGCCGTCGCGTCCGGCGTATTCGTCGGTTACAATGACGGTTTTAATGCCTTCGGCCTCGATTTTTTTGCAGTTCATTATCAGGTCGGTGTCCGGGTTGCCGAAGCCTTCCTGCGAAATAATGGCGGCGTCAAGGCCAAGGTAACGGCACAGTTTCGCCGTCCAGTCCGAAGACCGCTCTTTGTCTGCGAGGTACACGTTTTCGTTTGTTATGATAACGCCTGTAAAATTAATGTCCTTCCCGTGGCGCTCGTACAGGTCGTGGATAATCGGGTTGTTCTGGTGATGGTATGTTGTGTTTTTGTCGCAGGCCGACACGCAGTTGCCGCTTACAATAGCCCCGTCCATAATTTCCGTGGGGTACAGTATCGTAGGCACTATCTTCTTCGCGTCCACGCCGTACACGTAGGTGTCGTGAAGAAGGCCCTGCGTTTGCAACATATACACGTAGCCGACTTTCGGCAGGCCCGGATATTCGCCGGCAGCTTCAAAGAGCGGCTTGGTTTCGTACACTTCAACCGCGTCGGGGGTGATGTCTTTCGCCGCGGTGCCTATGTATTCGGCGACCTTAAACCCGGCCATGCGGGCCGCCGCCTCGTACTCGTACTGGCTCAAGCCCTCTCTGGGCTCGATGACAAGGCAGATATTGCGCGTCCCGGAAAAGGGCGTGTACTGAGCGCCGGGGCCGGACATATCAATAATCCCTTCCTGAAAGCCCACGATTTTTCCGCAGGTAACAACCGCGACCCCGCAAAGTGTGTGCGTCCGCCCGCTGCCGGCGGTAGAAACCTTGCTTCGCGTTCCGGGGAATATGCCCCCCGGTCCGGAAACTTTTACACGGGGCTCGATAACATCCTTTACCGGGCTTATGCGTGTCTTTTCGCCGGGAAGTGCTATCTCTACGGTAACGTTTTTGATGTGCTCTTCTTCCAAAACAAGGCTCGTGATTTCCGCCTTGTTGATATACAGAACGCCCTTGTCCACTTTTGTGGTTTCGCCAAATTGTACACCGGTAATGGTAATTCTACCCAGTTCCAGCTTCATGAAGAACCTCCTTGCCCTGTTTGTTTATAACGCCTTGCGGATCATGGCTTCGATATTGCCAGCCGTAGCGTCATCTTTTGTAACTTCGTGAATCTTCTGTCCGTCTTTGTACAGGATAAACGTGGGCAGGCCAAGAACCTGCTCCCCAATCGCGAGCCTGCGGGCCTTGGTAATGTCCAGTTTGGTGAACTTTACCTGCTCCCCGTACTTTTCGCCAAGAGCCATAACTTCCGGCAAAAGCGCCTTGCACGGCTCGCAACTTTCGCTCCAGTAATCGACCAGCACAAGCCCTTCTGAGTCCTTTACCTCCGCCTGAAACGTGTCTTTATCCAACGCTATCATTCAAAATCCCCCTGTTGTACTAATGGTCTATATATTTTTCCGCCTGAACCGCCGCGATAGCGCCGTCCGCCGCCGCCGTAACTACCTGCCGCAGCGATTTCGCCCGGCAGTCCCCCGCGGCGTACACGCCCGGCACGTTTGTATGCATATCTTCGTCCGTGAGGATATAGCCCCCGTCCATGTTTACGCTGCCTTCAAAAATGCCCGTGTGCGGCACGAAGCCCACAAACACGAAAAGCCCGAAGGTTCCGTCTTCCGGGTCGGCGTTGAACTGGGTAAGCTCCCCGGTTTGCGTGTTTTTAACGATAATTGTGTCAAGGATGCCCGTTTCGCCCTTTAACTCCTGAACGACCGAGTGGTACAGAAAGCTGAATTTCGGGTTGTCAAAGGCTTTTTGCAACAGCGATTTCGCCGCCCGCATTTCTTCCTTGCTCCGCCGGTAGATAACGGTTACCTTTCTGGCGAAGCGGGCGACGTGCAGGGCTTCCTGTATAGCGCTGTCGCCGGCTCCCACAACAAATGTTTCCATGCCCTCGAAAAACGCCGCGTCGCAGGTGGCGCAGTACGACACGCCCTTGCCGGTAAACTCACTTTCGCCAGCGCACCCGGCAAGCCGGGGGAAAGCCCCGCTGGCTATGATAACGGTTTTGGCCCGGTACGCGCCTTTTTTCCCGGTAACCGTTTTTACGTCCCCGGCAAGGTCAACGGAGGCGATTTCGTCCGCCGCCCGCTGTACGCCAAAGCGCTCGGCCTGCTTGACCATTTTGGCGATCAACGAAGGGCCTGTTTCCCCTTCGTCAGCGCCGGGGTAATTTTCGATCTCGCTTGTTATCGCCGCCTGCCCTCCGGCCTTCGATTTTTCGATAATCAGCGTCGAAAGCCGGCTACGGCCGGAGTATATCCCCGCCGCGAGCCCCGCCGGGCCGGCTCCAATTATGATAACATCGTATATTTCGCTCATGCACACTCCACGACCATAGTTTGCCGCCTTCTTGATGTTCCATTATAGATTGCCCGTGGAAAATCCGCAAGTGCTTTTTTCACGCCCCCCCGCCGCGCATGAGCATTCCCGCCAAAAGCCCCGGCAGGGGAGGAAATACGGTTTAAGAAGCCCGCCCAGGGAACCCGCTCCGGAGCCACGGTCTCCTACGCTAAAGAGCCTGGGCAAATGGCTTCTTAAACCGTATTTCCTCCCCTGCCGGGCATTAGGCCAGAGGCTCACGCGCGGCGGGGGGCATTGCTGGGGGGCTCCGCAGAGGGCGTTAGCCCCAGCCATTGCCTACGGCGAGCCTTCCCGGCGGAACCGGGAAGGCTGTGCGAAGCGTGCCGGGGGGCCTACGGCTGGCGTGTCCAAACGCCGCCAGCAAAGGTATACGTGCCAGGCAGCCAGCCGCCGGAGCTGTATGCCGTTAGGAACGCAACGCCGTGTGTGCCCATTGTGGGGGTAAATGAACTAGTTTGAGTAATATTCACAAAGCTTCCAATGGTGATGCTGGCAAGCGGGTTGTTGTTAAATGCCTGATTCCCGATGCTGGTAACGCTTGCGGGGATGACAATGCTGGTTAGTTGGTTACCGTTAAATGCTGATTCGCCGATGGTAGTTACGCTCGGGGGGATGGCTACTACGCCTAGCCTTGCTACAGGCCATCGGATCAGAACAGTACCATCGCCATTGAATAAAACCCCATCTAATAAACTAAAGTTTGGATTGCCGGGGGAAACATTTATTGCCGCCAGTTGCGGGTTACTATTGAACGCATTAGCGCCAATGCTGGTAACGCCGGGAAGAAGCGTTACGCTGGTTAGCCCCAACCATTGCCCAAACAGGTTATTCGGGATGGTAGTCATGCCTATGGTTATGCTGGTAAGTGGATTGTGCCAAAACGCATTGGTGCCAAGGCTGGTAACGCTTTGAGGGATGGTAATGTTGGTAAGCTGGTTGTTCTGAAATGCATTGTTGCCGATGGTGGTAACACTGTTGGGGATACCAACGCTGGTCAGTCGGTTGTTCGCAAATGCCGAATCGCCGATGGTGGTAACACTGTTGGGGATAAAAACGCCAGTCAGTTGGTTGTTCGCAAATGCCCCACCGCCGATGCTGGTAACGGTGTTGGGGATGGTAACGCTGGTTAGTTGGTTGTTCTGAAATGCGTTCCAGTCGATGCTGGTTACGGTGTTGGGGATAGTAACGCTGGTCAGTTGGTTGTTCTGAAATGCATTGCCGCCAATGCTAGTAACGCCGTGCGGGATAGTAACACTGGTCAGTTGGTTGCTCGCAAATGCCGTGATGCCGATGCTGGTAACGCCGTGCGGGATAGTAACACTGGTCAGCCTGTTGCGCGCAAATGCCGAGTTGCCGATGCTGGTAACGCCGGGCAGAAGCGTTACGCTTGTAAGAAGTGGATTGGCACTGAACGCACTGGCGGCAAGGCTGGTAACGCCTGAGCCAATGGTAACGCTGGTCAGTTGATTATTCGCAAAAGCGCTACCGCCAATGCTGGTAACGTTTGCGGGGAGGATTACACTGGTCAGTTGGTTGTTCGTAAACGCCGCCTCGCCAATGGCCGGTAACGCTTGCGGGAATGGCTACGCTGGTCAATTGGTTGTCCGCAAATGCCCTTGCGTCGATGCTGGTAACGCTGTCAGGGATGGCAACGCTGGTCAGTTGGTTGTTCGCAAATGCCGAACCGCCGATGGTGGTAACGCTGTTAGGAATGGTAACGCTGGTTAGTTGATTACCCTCAAATACGCCAACGCCCGGCCACGGAAAAGTACCAGCCCCAATGTCGGTAACGCCCAAGGGAATAGTTACGCTGGTTAATTGGTTATTCGCAAACGCGCCATGCCCAATGGTAACAACGCTGTCCAGAAGTGTTACGCTGGTTAAAGGGGCGTTAATAACTCTGGGGTTAGTCCCGGACTGGACGGTATGAGTAGGGTTAAATAAATTAGCCCCGATACTAGCCATGCCAATGGTTATACTAGCAAGCGGATTATCAAAAAACGCCCCAGCGCCAATAAAGGTAACGCTATCGGGTATGGTAACGCTGGTCAGTTGATTGTCCGCAAATGCCGAATTGCCTATGCTGGTAACGCTACTGCCTATGACAACGTTTTCCAGTTGGTTGCCGCTAAACGCGCTCTGTCCAATGCTCGTAACGTAGTTGCCAACGGTTACGTTTTCCAGCAGGTTTCCGGCAAACGCCGAATTGCCAATGCTGGTAACGCTATCAGGGATAGTAACGCTGGTTAGCAGGTTTCCGGCAAATGTCGAATTGCCAATCCACGCAACGCTGTCAGGGATGGTAATGCTGGTCAGTTCCCTGCCCTCAAACGCGGCATTGCCGATAAAGACAACCCGCTGCCCGTCATATACGGCGGGTATGTCTATGCCTGTTGCCCCTCCGGTAAAGCCTATTACCGCCAATCCCCCTCCCTGAACGTGTCTAAATGTAAGCCCCTGCGAGCCTTCTATGGGGGAACCTATCAGTTGTGGCGGGGGGCCGCCGGGATCAGGGCCAATACCCGGCCCGGGGCCGGGGTCTGGCGGGGGCTCTTGCGCGGGGCTTCCGGTGTCGCAGGCCGTAACGGAAAGGCCAACCAGCGCGGCAAGGACAATAACACCTAAAACGTTTGTAACTCTTTTCATAAATGCACCTCTTTCAGCGATCCCCTGCTTCCTTTGGGCGGGCAATCACGGGCTTCTACATGAAGCCTTGGAAAATTACCCGCTTATACAAGCAAGGCATACATAAAAGGCCGCCGCAGGTTTCTCTTTGGCGTTGGCCTGTTATTCCGGGGAAAAAAGAAAGCTTCCCTTGGGTAATGCCTTACAGGGGTGTGAGTGGGAAAATGTATGTTGTCGAGCCTGTTCCAAAACTCGGTTAGTTTCGGAACAGGCTTGGGGAAAAAGCGTCTAAACGCCGCTTTTTCCATCAAATCTAATGTAGTTGTTCCAAAATCTGACATTTTGGAATAGCCTCTGTCAGGTACTGTAACTAACGCAATAAACGTTAATTGAAGATACCGGAAGTGTCGTAAGTCGTTACAGGATAAGGAGTTACATGGGGGGGGGGGGGGGGG
>WQUW01000054.1 GCA_009781915.1 Treponema sp.
GAATAAATTTCCAGTCGCTCATGCCTTCTTCTTTCAAGCGTTCTTTAACCGGGCCAAAGCTCTCGCAGTCCGCCTGTAGGCCGTATTCGGAAAGGATTTTTTGTATAATCCGGGAAGGACTAAGGTTTTCAAAAACACGGCTCTGCTCGTTGCGGTCAAGCTGGCCCAAGTACGAAGCGGCTGTTACGACAAGCTTCGATGACCCTCCGGCTTCCGGCAGGGTACTGGCGAATGTCGCGACTTCTCCGTTAAACGTTTCCCGCATATCGTCTTTGTAGCCCATGTAAACGGAAATGGTAGAGCCAACAGAAAAGATTTCCGTGTCCATCTTACCGGAATTGTCGCCGGAAAAAACAATAGCGCACCCGCTTATGCCGCTAAGCCTGTCTACAACGCGAATGGAGCGAAATCTGCCTTCCCACGCGGGGCCAAGTCGCTCGCCGTCCACGTAGACAATACAGATCGGCGTTAGCCGTTTGTTTTTGTCCATACATACCCACCTTTACACAACCTTTGGCCTAATATACACCAGCTTATGGGCGGCTGTCAAGCAGGGAGCAACATATTTTCCCCGCTTTCTTCGCACAGCCTTTCCCGGCTCCGCCGGGAAGGCCCCCCGCAATGCCCTCGCCGCCTCGGGCAGCCTTCCCCGGACAGCCGTGGAGGGCTCATGCTCTCTTCCCCCAGCCAATGCCCCGTTGCCACAGCCATCAGGCACAGTGCCCGCAGGAGGTGGATATACGGTTAAGAAGCCATTTGCCCAGGCTCTTTAGCGTAGGAGACCGAGGCTCCGGAGCGGGTTCCCTGGGCGGATTCTTAACCGTATATCCACCTCCTGCGGGAGATACTGCGTGAATGCTTGGCTGTGGCGGCGGGGGGGCATATTGTAAGAAATCCTCAACTGAAATACACTCGCTCTGGGAGCTATTCATGCCGGTAAACGAAATTCTTAACGGGCTGGACGGGGGGCAGAAGGCGGCGGTTACCCTGCGCGGCAACGGCGTAGTCTCGGCAGGGGCGGGGTCGGGCAAAACAAGGGTACTCGCGAGCCGTTACGTCTGGCTTGTAATGGAAAAAAACCTCGCCCCGCAGGAGATACTTACCCTTACCTTTACCAACAAAGCCGTAAGCGAAATGTACAGCCGTATCTACCATTACTTGCTGGAACAGGCGGCGGCGTCCGGCGGCGAGAAAGCCAAGGCCGCGCTTGAAAACTTTTACAAGGCCAGAATCAGCACGCTCGATTCCTTTTCGGCGCATATAGCCAGAACCGCCGCCGCCCGCTACGGCATAAGCCCGGAGTTTTCCAGCGATGATACGGCGCTACGGGAACTTGCCCGGCACGCAGCCTTGCGCTTTGTTCTGGACAACCGGGAAGACCCCGCCATACGCCAGCTTCTTGTGGATCACAAAATCAGAAAACTGGCGGAAGAGATTTTCGCGCGGGTTGTGCTAAAGCACAGTTCCATTTCAAGCCCGATGGAGCCCGGCAAAACCCTTTCAATCCAGAAACAGGAAATCCTTAGAGCGTGGCGGGAGCATACCCTGCGGGCGCGAGAAATCACGGGCGCTATGCTTGAAGACCTGCGGGCCCTCGCGGAAATGAAAAAAAGCATCAAGTTTACGGCATCGCTGGAAGGCATTTTGCGCTCCAGCCCGCCGCCGGAGCCGCCGGACATCGCCCCGCTTCTTGCGATAGGCCCTGCCGGAACCGGCTTGGACGCAGACCTTCCGCACCCGCACATCAGGCAGGGGATAAAAAAATATTTCGATTACTATTCCGCCATTGTCGCTATCCGCGCTCCGGGCAATTACGGCGAAGTGTACGCCCCGCTTGTCCAGCAGTTTAGGCGGCTCAAAGGAAAAGACGGTGACGGTCTTTACCACACGCTGGAATCTGTCGCCAATTACGCCCTGAACTTCGGCCTTTGCCGAGGCGTTTTTGAACTGGTAGGGCGGTTTCAGGACGAGTTTAACGCGAAGAAACGGGAAACCGGCTTTTTGAGTTTCAACGACATCGCCCGCCTTGCGGTTGACGCCCTGAAAGACCATCCCGACATACGGAAGGCGTACAAAGATTCCATCCGCATGATCATGATCGATGAGTTTCAGGACAACAACGCCCTTCAACGCGATCTTGTGTACCTTCTCGCGGAGGATTCCGGGCGGATGGACAAGGGTATGCCTTCGCTTGATGAACTGGAAAAAGACCGGATGTTTTTTGTCGGGGACGAAAAGCAGTCGATTTACCGGTTCCGGGGCGCGGATGTGGCGGTGTTTAGAAGCTTGGGCCGCGCCATAGGCACGCAGGGTCTTACAGGCGGGCAGGACAGCGGCATCCTTGAATTGGCGCATAACTACCGTTCCCGCCCCGGCCTTATCGCGGCGTTTAACGGCATTTTCGATGCCGTGTTCCTGCCCGCAGGCTCCGGCTCCTGTGACTACGAGGCCGCGTACAGCCATATACTCCCGCCGGAACAAACGGCTGCCGGGGACGGGGACACCGGGGACGAAAACCGCGAAGGCGAAGGCCCCCTAGCGCATTTCTGCTTTTTGAACGCCGAAGACCTGCCCGAAGACGATACCGGGGGCGTAACATCCCAAGACTTGGAGGCGGCCTTTATCGCGGGCAAAATCCGGGACATGGTGCTGAATAAGGAAAAAATCCCCAAACGGAAGGGCCGGGAAACCGAGTGGGTAGAGTGCGGCTGGGGTGATTTCGCCGTGCTGGAGCGCACCTACACCCACCAAAGCGCCTTGGAAAAACACTTCCGGGAATTCGCCGTTCCGTACAGCACCGACCGTCCGGCGGGTCTTTTTAATGACGCCCCGGTTCTGGATATTCGCGCCTATTTGCGGCTTTTGGCCTACCCCGAAGACCGCATCGCTTACGCCGCCCTGATCCGCTCCCCGTTTATGCGCCTTAGCGACCTTTCCTTGGCGGCGTGTATGCTGAGCGAAAACCCCGAACCCTTCGCCGAAGAAAACGAAGCGCTTATCCCCGAAGACGACCTTGCCCTGTACCGCCGGGCCAGAGAACGCTACCGGGCTGTCTTGGAGGCCAGCCGAAGGCTTTCGGTAACGGAACTGGTAACCATGCTCTGGTTCGAGGAAGGCTACCGTTACGAGACGCTCTGGACGCAGTCCGCCCAAATGTACGAGGGCCTTTTTGATCTTTTTTTCAGCCTTGCCAGCGAAAGCGACAGGCGGGGCAAGAGCCTTGCGGAGTTTATCGAGTATCTGGATGACGTGATGAACCGGGAAGAAAAGCCGGACGACAGGGACATACCCGGCGAAGGGGAAACGGGGGTGCGGATTATGTCCATCCACAAGAGTAAGGGGCTTGAGTTTCCCGTGGTGTTTGTCTACAACTGCGCCGGAGCGGGAACTATCAGGGTTCCTTCGGGGCTGGTGAATGTTCACGAAACATACGGCCTTATTCTGAACGTACCTCAGGCCGAAGAGCTGCCCCTTGGCGGCAATTATTTCCGCTCAATCCTGCTTGAAGAGGAACGGGCGAAGGACAGCGCCGAACTCAGGCGGCTTCTTTACGTGGCGATGACCAGAGCCGAATGCCGGGTTTTTCTTACGTTTACGCTGCCTAAGCGAACCAAAAAAGAGCGGGAAGAAGGCGGCGCAAGCGGCGATGAATTCGCCGGAAAATTCACCGGAGAAATAATCCGTAGCCGCCTTGCCCTACAGGACGAAAAGGCGGAGGACAGGCGGGACACGTTTCTTACGATTCTTGCCGGCCCGCTTTCGGCCTGTCCCGGCTCGCTTTGCGCTCTGGAGGCGATTCCCGTCTTAACCAGGGCGGAAATCCGAAGCCGGGCCGCCGGGGGGGGGGAAGAACAGGCTGTACGAGCCCTTGCCAAAAGCCAGCGTGAAGCGGCTCTGGCGGCGGAGCCCTTTTACAAGGGGGCAAAAACCATCCCCGAAGGAAAGGCCGGGCCCGCAAGCCTTGACGCAAGCGCGTTACAGTACGCGCCCCGTACAAGCCTGAGGCCGGAAAGCGGCGGCGGACACCATTCCCCCAGCCCCCTCGATTCCCTTCTAAAAAAGGCCGGACTTGACGCGGCGCAGGCGGGCACGCTGGTTCACGCCGTGCTGGAGGCCCGCCTTTCCCGGCAGGGCTGTTCCGCGCCGGACGGGGCCCCCGCTTCTGCCGGACTCCTGCGGCAGATTCCGCCGAAAATCCTCTCCCGCGCCGATAACGAGGCCGCCTTGCAAGACCTTATCGCCCACGCGGAGGTGTTGGCGGAGGGCTTTCTTGGCTCCGATCTTGGAAAACGCTGGGCCGCTTCAATGTACCGGGAGTCAGAATTTTCTGTAATAACATCGGCTGTGGTGGAAGGAAAAGCCATTGCTATAACGGGCCAGATAGACCTTCTGTTTGAGGAAGGCGGCGAAGTGGTGGTGGTGGATTTTAAGACTGACAGGACGGAAACCCCCGAAGACCACTACGGCCAGCTCGCCGCCTACTACCGGGCCGCCGGGGACATTTTTGGGAAGCCCGTTTCCGTCTGGCTTTTCTACCTCCGCAGCGGCAGGGCCGTGGATGTAACGGAAAGCGTGGCGGGCATTTGTCTGGAGGAGCTGGCGGGGGCCGCCCCCCGCCGCGCGTGAGCCATACATTCCCGCCAAAAGCTCCGGCAGGGGAGGATATACGGTTTAAGAATCCCGCACGGGGAACCCGCTGCGGAGCCACGGTCTCCTACGCGGAGAGTCCACGCAAATGGCTTCTTAAACCGTATGTCCTCCCATGCCGGGCATTGTACCGCTGGCTCACGCGCGACGGGGGCATTGCGGGAGGGCTCCGCAGAACATCAGCCCCCGGCCTTCCCGGCAGAGCCGGGAAGGTTGCGCGAAGCAGTCGTGGCAGCGCGTGTTAGCGGCGAGTCCTTAACAAGCGGCTGGCTTGGCTGGGCAGTTCCATCCCCGCGCCAGCTCCGATGGGTGCGGAATAGCCGTCCCACTGCCATAAAACCCATACGGCGCCATCGCCGAGCGGCCCCGTAAGTACAGTAGTAGTGTACGTTCGTGATACTTCGTCCCATTCCAGTGTTTCAATCACCGTGTTCCAACCCGGTTTCAACGTCAAATTAATCATGAGAACAAAGGTTATGCCATCTTCGTCATCGTAGAATTCAGCTATACCCCTGACTGCTCCCGCAATGTTAGCATATAAAAAAGGCAATATATCGTAGCCGAAGCCTGGATAAATCGAATTGTTCACACCATCAGAGAATCCCTCCAACCCCACCATCATCAAACCTCTGGTAACGCTGAAGCCGGGGCCAAAGTCTTCAGCGATGGTCTCATCAGCGTACCACAAGTAACCTTCCCCCACTGTTCCCAGCGTAAGCGACAGGGTATCGCCTCGCAAGCTCACTTCCCAGCCCGCAAGAGTTGATATGTCTTTCCCGCCTTCGTCTTCACCAATAGAAGTTCTAGTAAAATCAATCGTTGTGTTAACCGGGTTACCCTGCTCATCAACAACTCCTTCAAAAATCATGGGCCAATCGCCAGTGCCGATGCTGCCGTCCCCCGCTGGTGGCAAATCAATTCTGACATCGCCGCCATTATTGCCACCGCAGGCTGTCATGGAAAATCCGATTATCGTAGCCATTACGACAATCCCAAGAAATTTAAATGTGTTTTTCATGTAAAACACCCCTTACATTGTGACCCCGCCTTCCTTTAAGCGGGTAATCACATGATTGATTACCCGCCCTTGCAGGCGGACATACCCCAACGGGGCACAATAAAAGGCGGCGCAAACCTTCGTGGGGTTGTATGCCGTCCGTTATTCCAAGGAACGGAACTCCCTTCTGCGCTGCCTGACTGGGGTGTGGGTGGGAAAAGTGGTAAATTTTGGGTAAATTTTTTTAAGGAAAGGATCGAGTGAGTCTTATATGTGTGTGTGTGTGTGTGTGTGTGTGTGTGTTAATGGAAGAAAATGTGCCAATTTAGGCGAATTCGGGCAAAAGCCGCTCAAATTCGAGAAATAGCCTTGATTGTTGGCAGTTACACCACGCATCATGGGGTAATGCTAGCACGGTAATGCAGGTCATGTCAACCCTCCTACAGAGGGTTGGCGTGAGCTTTTTCCAGAAATGCCGGGGGCTGATGTTCTGCGGAGCCCCCCAGCAATGCCCCCGCCGTGCATGAGCCTCTAGGACAATGCCCGGCAGGGGAGGATATACGGTTTAAGAAGCCATTTGCGTGGACTCTCCGCGTAGGAGACCGTGGCTCCGGAGCGGGTTCCCCATGCGGGATTCTTAAACCGTATATCCTCCCCTGCAGGAGCTTTTAGCGGAAATGTTGGCTCACGCGCGGCGGGGGGGCGTAGCCCTACACAACAGCCTTCAGAGCTAGTATCCTGTTCATCTCGTTAAACACGATCATAAAGCCCTCGTCAACGCCCATCCCCGGCTTGGCGAGAATCTGGTCGGGGCTCGTGGCCATAGCGATATGGGCGCAGATTTCCGCGGAGCGGTTGGTTTCGTTGCAGGTTCCGCCCAAATAAGCGCCCATCCCGTTTTTCTTGCAGTACAGCACCGCCTCGATTGTGTTGTTAATGCCCCCCAAGTCCGGGGTTTTTATCTGAGCCATGTGCCCGGCTTTTCTGTCCGTGAAGGCGGCAACATCCTCGTAGGTGTTGCACCATTCGTCAGCCACAATTTCGACATTGACGCTTTTGCTTTCAACCAGTTTCCGTAACGCCGCCAGCGCCTCGATCTGCGCCTGCCCTTCGCCCATGTCCACCGGGCCTTCAACCCTGATAGAAAAGGGCTTCGCGTTTTCTTCAAGAACCTTTAAGTAGTCAGCTATTTTTTCAAGGTCGTTGTTAAACGCTATGCCCAGCGTACCGTACACATCAAGGTGCATAACCGGGGAATAACCGGCCTGCGGGCGCAGCCGTATAATCCGGTTTTTAAGCCATGTAACATACTCCGCGAGCTTTTCTCCGTCCAGCCCGACCTTTTCCGGAACATTGTTGAAAAGGCCGTGCGGCAGCACATGGGAACCTTTAAGAATCATCTTGTCGGTGTTAGTATACCTGTCATCGCCGGATTGCGAAAAAATGGGAATGGGCTTGTCCGCAAGTTCAAGACCGTATTCTTTGGCGATAACCTTTGCCATAATGGTTTTGCCGGCTTTGGCAACCGCGTCAAGGCAGGCTTGGGTAACGCCGTACCTGATAGCGGTGTGCAGCGCCTTTCCTGTCGCGCTGTTTACACGGCGGTCGGCAATGGAAGCCATTTCCCTGAATGTCGAGATTTCCTTCCCGATGTACAAAGGCGCTATCTCCTTCATAATTACCGGAATAAAATCCCCGGCAAGAAACAGCGGGTCTCGCCCTCCCGCCCCGGAATACTGAACCGCGGCGCAGTCGCCGTAGGCAATCTGCCCGTCTTCAAGAATAAACATGACGGAAATTGACTCCCCCGCCTGACGCACCGAGCTAAAACCGGGCGTTTGCGGCTCTCCAAGATATGCCGCGCCGTCCGCCACAGCGCCCGCTTTAATCGCCTTCTGGTCGTCAAAGAAAAAGCCCGTTTTACCGGCGCTGCATACAATATTCGCTATTTTCATTTGTTCCCCCTTCCTACTAACGTTCCCTTTCCTATGGAATAAATATCATCGATCAGCATTTGGTAGCTCACTGGGCGCTTTTCAAAAGCTCCCCTTTCATCAAGTTTTTGCCTGTGAAAATCTTTCAAGTCTTTTGTAAACGGAATGTTCGCGGGATCCATGAACCGTATCGCTCCAGTGTTGTCCCTCGCGGGCATGGCTTTTCCAGCGTTATACCTGCTTGGCGCGAAGGGGACATCCAGCACCCCGGCCTCAAAAGCGCGAACCGCTCCCACGGCGAAATCCCCCCCGCCCAGCTCAAGAGTTTTTTCCAGTATACACCGTGTTTCCTGAACGATAATATCGGCTTCCGCCTTTACCTGTGGAATGTGGGCCATGCTTTGATCTTTAAGCATGGTAGCGAGCTGCTTGCTTGCTCTGAGCCCGGAAGCGTTAGCCTCCTTGGTTGGTATCCCCAAAGCCTCGTGAGGCGTTTTTACAATGACCTTGGTGGCCTTTGCCAGCACAGCGGTGGCGGCCCCCCACCCAATCACGCCGAAAGCTTTCGCCTCGTCCGGGGGAAACCCGCCCATCCACTGATGAAACACCGTGGTGATATTCACGCCCTTGTAACCTGATTGCCCAAGGTATTCTTCCGTCAGGGCGGCAAGGGATTGAATTGCCGCCACATCTTGAATAAGGTTGCCGCACTGGCCGTATCCCACAGTGATGTCTTTAACGCCCTGTTCCGCGGCCAATAGCGCCTCGATGACAGCCACAGCGTGAGAAACGCAGGGCGGCACAAGGGTTCCGGTAAGCGGGCCAAAGGGCTCACGGTTAATGAGTATCCCCGCTTCCCCGTATATGCCGGTGAGCCTGTCAACGTACTGCCAGTCCGTGATGGTCTTTTCAAGGGAGTAGTTTTTTGAATACGGGATGTTATACGAAATGCCGCCGCCTTCATACGAGGTAAAACCCCCGGCTATGGCGATTTCGGCTAACAGCCGCGCGTCCGGCGTTCCGTGCCGCACCTGCACGGGGTTTCGCACCGAGCTTGTTACGTGGCGGCACACAGCGACGCCGTGGTTAACCGCCGGAAACCCGTTCAGCATGGAGCGGCCCGATGTTTTGCTTTCTTCGATCCCGGCCTCCGCTTCCTTGTAGCGGTTAAGCCTTGTGTAACTGTCAATTGTGGACGGCAACAGGTCGGCTTCGCCCTCGTCCTCCAAAAACCGCAAAAGCTCGATGTGCTTTTCCGCAAGAGCCACCCCGGCCCGCGGCTGGATAAGCGTTACGGCGTTTTCCTTCGCCGCCGCAAGCTTCGCGGAAAACGATTTGGAAACGGGAATAGTTTTGTGGTATTCAACCGCGTCCTTAAAATCAACATCCTTTCCCGTTGGCCACTGCTGCGTTACTTCCTTCTGGATGCCGTAAAACACGTCATCGCTCAGCCTTTTGTTCTTCAACTCACTTCCCACGTTAAACCTCCGTCCCCTTATAGTTCTAAAATTTCGTCTTTCATTATCTTCAGCGCAAGACGCGGATCGAATTTGCCCACAAGCCCCATAGAGGCGAAAATATATGTTCCGTCCAGAAAAAACTTGGGCGCTATGGGTTTTAGAAACTCGTGCGCCGCTGTGTCGTAAAGGGCGGCTTTCAGGATTTTTACCGGGTCGTCCGAGTTAATGACCGGGCCGCCGATTCCGACCACTGCCGGAATCCCCGTCAAATCCTTTCCGGTCATCAAAACGGTTTCGCCCACGGGGGTAAAGACCGTCTCCGTTGTGCCGCAGTGCCGCTCGACAGCAACCTTGACGGCATACGATGTCAGGTACTCGTCGATTCTTCTGTTAAGCGAGCCCTTCTGCGAAATTGTGTCCGGGTTTTTTTTACAGATCGAAACCCACTCCCGCACACTGTCTTCGCTGGTCTGAAGGTCGCCTGCGATCTTTTCCGCCGACGCTGACTGGGCAAGGGAGTCGATGTTGTAGCGAAGCCCAAGGTCGCCTTCCACAGACCGTTTGGCGAAGGGTTCCGGCAGGCCTTTCAGGACGACATTGGGCGAGGAGGGTTTTCCGTCGTACATGGTGTAGACATCGGTGGTAGCTCCCCCCACATCTACGGCTAAAAGGCCGCCCATGCCTTCGGCCCCGCCGCATCCCCTGGAGAGTAGTTCTGCCCCTTCAAAAACGGCAAGCGGCGTGGGGATTATTTCGGATGTCATTTCTTTTTGTATGCCGGAAAGACCTTTGGCTTCGACTATCCTTTCGATAAAGAGCGCTCTGATGGCGTTTTTGGCCGGGGCTATGTCAAGGACGTTAAAAACAGGCATTACGTTACTGCACACAATTACGTTTTTGCCCGCCTTCCGCAGTATTTCCCCCGCGTCATCTGCGGCGGATTTGTTGCCGGCGTAGATTATCGAAAAATCCCCCTCGATTCCGGCGATTTTTTTGGCGTTGTGAATAACAACATCCCGGTTGCCGCCGTCTGTTCCGCCGCACAACAGTAGTATGTCCGGGGCGGCGCTTTGGATCGCTTCTTGCTCTCTAGCGCTTAACTCGTACGAGAACGTGCCGGTAACCTTCGCGCCGGCGCTGGATGCCGCCATTCTGGCGGCCTTGGCGGTAAGTTCGGGCACAAGCCCCACGGCGATCATTTTAAGGCCGCCCCCCGCGCTGGAACAGGCCAATTTTTTTGAGTATTCGAGTTTGCCTGTGGCGGCGGTAAGTTCTTTCAGCGCCGCGTCAAAGCCTTCCCGCACGTCGGTTTGAATGGTGGTAAAGGCTTTCGCCGTTCCTATTACTTTTCCGCTGTCCGCGTCAACGGCGCACATTTTTGTATAGGTGCTGCCAAAGTCAACGGTTAAGTAATAGTTCAAGGCCCCACCCCACGCCCAAGGTCATTTTTTATGTCCTCGATGCACTGCTCCGGAGCTGTGCCGGGGGCGTACACTCTGGAAAAACCCATTTCCAGAAACCGTTTTTCAACGTCCGCGAATTCGGTTTTTCCCACGACCAAGTTTCCGCCCACATACAGGGGGATATTTTTAAGCCCGGCCTCGTCGCACTTTTCCCGGAAGCCCCGGCAGTCGATTTCCCCGTGGCCGTAAAGGGAGGACACAACGATTACGTCCGCTTTGGTTTCAATCGCCGCCGCGATATATTCCTCCTGAGCCACCATTACCCCAAGATTTATGACATTTATCCCTGCCTGGCTGAAGGCGTACTCTAAAATCTTGTTGCCCACCGCGTGCACGTCAGCTCCAATTACGCCCATTACCAGCGTTACTTTACCCATGCCTGTCTCCTTGTAATTATACTAATATGATACTACGCAAACGGGAAATTGTAAACAGAGGTAGTGCTCCCCCCGCAGTGCGTGAACCTCTGGTACAATGCCCGGCAGGGGAGGATATACGGTTTAAGAATCCCGCCCAGGGAACACGGCTACGGAGCCACGGTCTCCTTCGCCTAAGAATCTGGGCAAAATGGCTTCTTAAACCGTATATCCTCCCCTGCCGGGCATTAGGCCGGAAGCTCATGCGCGGCGGGGCATTGTTGGGGGGAAGCGCACCAGCCTCCTTCCCCGCGAAATGCGGGGAAGGCCGCCGGAAGCGGCGGGGGCTTACGGCTGGCGTGTCCAGCGCCCGTCCGCAAAGGTGTACGTCCCTGCTTGCCTGTCTTGGCTCATGTAGAAAGCAAAGAAGCTGTCGTGATGAACACCCATAGCTCCATTACGAATATCCGTTAAATTAGCAGGCATGGTAATGCTGGTCAACTGGTTACCCGAAAACGCATTATTGCTGATATTCGTAACATTGCCGGGAATGGTAACACTGGTAAGCTGGTTGTTCGCAAATACCCCCCACCCGATGGAACTAATGCTATCGGGAATGGCAATACTGGTCAGTTGGTTGCTATGAAATGCGTTGCTTTCGATGGAGGTAACGCTATTGGGGATGACAACGCTGGTAAGTTGATTGCTCGCAAAAGCCCCTTCCCCAATACTCGTAACGCTGTTGGGAATGGTAATGCCGGTAAGCTGATTACCCGCAAATGCGAATTCTCCGATACTCGTAACACTGTCGTTAATGACAACACTGGTAAGCAGGTTATCACGAAACGCCCCCTCCCCGATGGAAGTAATATTGCTAGGAATAGTAATGCTGGTCAGTTGGTTGTATGCAAATGCGTGATACCCGATACCCGTAATGGTCGAGGAAAAGACAATGCTGGCAAGCTGGTTTTCCGAAAATGCCCCAGCCCCGATACTCGTAACACTGTCGGGAATGACGATGCTCGTCAGTTGGTTGCGGCGAAATGCCCAGTGCCCGATACTTGTAATGTTGTCGGGGATAGTAACGCTGGCAAGCTGATTACCCGCAAGCGCCCAATTTCCGATACTCGTAACGCCGCCGGGCACGATAACTGCGCCGGGTTTCCTCGCTGGCCATTTAAGTAAGGATGAGCCGTCCATATTGAACAAAACCCCGTCTACCGATCTGAAATTTGGGTTTCCGGGGGAAACATTTATCTCTGTCAGGGTTGGATTGTCGGCAAAAGCCCCATTCCCAATGCTGGCAACGCTGTCCCCAATTGTTACACTGGTTAGCTGGTTGCCCAAAAATGCCCAATTTCCGATACTCGTAACGCTGCCGGGGATAACAATACTTGTCAGCCGGTTATGCATAAACGCCCCACCCTCGATGTAAGTAACGTTGTCGGGTATGACAACACTAGCCAATTGGTTCTGTGCAAATAACGACGGGCTAATACCGGTAAGGCTTGAAGGAATGGCAACGCTGGTAAGCTGGTTGCTGGAAAACGCACTATGTCCGATACTCGTAACATTGTTGGGAATAATAACACTGGTAAGCTGGTTACTACGGAACGCAAATACACCAATGCTAGTAACGCTTGGGGGAATGGTAACGCTAGTAAGCAGGTTATCGTCAAATGCCCAATTACCGATAGTGGTAACAGTGTCGGGTATGACAATACTGGTTAGCTGGTGGCCGTTGAATGCCCGCACTCCGCCCCCAATGGTCACGACAGGCCGCCCATTGTGGGAGGCGGGTATGACCAGCTCTTCTGACAAGGGGCCGCCCCGGAAACCGGCCGCTGCGTATCCTCCTCCGTACCGTTGGAAATTAATGCCGCCCGCACTGTCTGCACGCGAAACTAGCGCAGGTGGGCCGGGTTCACGTACACCGCCCCCGGCAGAGTTGCCGCAACCCGCCACGGAAAACCCCGCCACCACTGCAATGGCGGCAACGCAGGGGAAAAATCTTGTCATAGGAACTCTCCTACTGCATTCCCTTGGGCTGCCCTAGAACTTCCGCCATAACCACCGCCTGCTTCAAGGGCGAAAGGTGGTTCAAATTAAACGCAAACTCCCTTCGCCCGGAAGCGGCCACCCACGGGCGCACAGACACGGCTGGGGCCGGGGCGGGTTCTGGCAAAATATCCATTTTGAGAGCCGGGGCGGCCTTCGCCGCTAGCGGCGAAGGCTTTTTGGTGGGCTTTGCCGCAGTGCGGCTTCCAGCCGCGCCTTGGGCCGCCGCCGGCTTTCTTAAATATCCGGGGACATAATCGTCATCATCCTTCTCCTGAAAGTGAACCGGAGGAACTCTCGGCGCGGCCGGCTTTTGCTGCGGGTTTCTGGCCTCCTCTTCCTCCGCCTCCCGTTTCTTTCTGGCTTGGGCAACCGTGCGCCCAATAAATATCGCCAGAGCAACCGCAATAAAAATTACGTTGGAGAAGTTTTCAAACATTTGCCGTCTCCGTTAGCGGCCCGCAGGGGCTGGGGATGGAGGCGTTCCGGGATTACCGCCGGGAGCCGCAGGGGGCCCTCCCCCAATGGAGGTACGCATATCCGTGTCGGCCTTAATATTCCTAAGCCGGTAATAATCCATTACACCCAAGTGCCCGCTTTTAAAGGCTTCGGCAATGGCAAGCGGGATTTCCGCTTCCGCCAGAACTACCTTGGCGCGGTTTTCCTGCACCCTTGCAAGCATCTCCTGCTCCTGAGCCAGCGCCGCGGCACGGCGTTTTTCGGCTTCGGCCTGAAAGCGGCGCTTGTCGGCATCGGCCTGATCCGCCTGAAGCTTTGCGCCCACGTTCTCCCCAACATCGACATCGGCAATGTCAATCGAAAGGATTTCAAAGGCGGTTCCGGCGTCCAGTCCCTTCTTCAACACCGTCTTGGAGATGTTGTCGGGGCTTTCAAGCACGGTTTTGTAATCTGCGGAAGAGCCGATGGTGGTTACAATGCCTTCGCCTACACGGGCAATGATAGTTTCCTCGGTAGCGCCGCCGACCAGCCGTTCAATGTTGGCACGCACGGTAACCCTTGCCTTAACGCGAAGTTGAATACCGTCTTTGGCTACCGCATCAATGGTGGCTTTTCCCTTGGTTGTGTCCGGGCAGTCAATGACCTTCGGGTTAACGCTGGTTCGCACCGCTTCGTACACGTCCCGGCCCGCAAGGTCGATAGCCGCGGCCCGCTGGAAAGGCAGGGGAATATTTGCCTTGTTCGCCGCCACCAGCGCGCGGCTTACCTTGTACACATCTCCCCTCGCCAGAAAGTGGGTTTCCAGCATATCGCTTGCAATATCAATCCCGGCCTTGGTAAGCATAATCCGGGAATCAACAATGACACCGGGGGTTACCTGACGCAGCCACATACCAATAAGCCGCCCCATGCCAACGTGGGCTCCGGACAAAAGCGCCCTAAGCCACAATCCAAAAAAGCGGAAAAATAGTATTAGGAAACCAAGGGCAAGTAGACCGACTAAAAGCCCCAGAAAAATACCCATTGTTCCCATTCCCAACAATCCATCTCCCATAACCTTACACTCCTTGCACCTTTCTTACGATAATTCTATTACCCCGCACGCGGGTTACTGTAATACTTTTGCCTTCTTCAACAAACTCGCCGTCCGCTTCGACCGTGTAAATTCTGTCGTCAATCAGCGCCCTTCCCGCAGGCCGCAAAACCGAATCGGTAACGCCAGTTTTTCCTATCAGGGAGATGAAAAGCTCTTCATCTTCCGAGGCCATGCCGGCATGAGCCGAAACGCCCACCACAGGCACAGGCATGGCGGCTTCGTACGCCTTCATCGCCGGAGAATCCGGGTCAGGGCCGCCGGCGGTTCCGGTAATGGCGGCTTTAAGCATGATTTTGTCGAACATCCTGATTTTCGGGCCCACAAGGGCAATGGCGATAATGCCAAAGATGGATGCCACAAGGCTCATAAACACCACTGTAACATTCCGGCCCAAAAGCTGCCATTCCCATTCAAACCGGGGAAGGACAAAATCCTGCATGGATAATACCAGCGAAAGGCCGATGAACACAATCCCCGTAATGCCCACCACGCCAAAGCCGGGCAAGACAAATATCTCTATCGCTAATAGCCCTAGCCCCAAGAGGAAAATGATAATTTCCAGGGAATCGACCCGGCCCAAAAGGGCGCTGGAACCGAAAACCACAAGAAAGGCCATGACGCCCGCTATTCCGGGAATGCCGAAGCCGGGGGATTGAAGTTCAAGGAAGATCAGCACCAGCCCTATAAGGATAAGGATGCCCTGCACCGGCCCGGATGTAAGGAAAGAAACAATCGAGTCGGCGGCGCTGGGGAACGATTCGGTGAACTCCCCGCCAGCCCCGATAAGCGCAAGCAGATCTTCCCGGCTGTCCACAAGTTCTCTGGCAAGCCCGTAATGCTGGGCTTCCCCGGCGGTAAGGGAAAGGAGTTTTCCCCGCTCGGAGATTATCCCCACCCGCTCAATTACCGGCACTCCGCCCCTGACATCCCGTTCTATCCGCAACAGTTCATCGGAAGTTACGGCTCTGGTTTCCCCGTTCACAAGGACTTCCCAGAGTTCTATGTCGAAGTCCACCATCGCAAGGCCAAGGCCCACAGGATGCCCGTTCCGCTCCGCCAAAGCCGCCATTTGGGAGCGCACCGCCGCTACGTTTTTTTCTCCGGCGGCGGTTGCCCCTTCGGCGCCGACCATCACCGGGGCGGCGGCCCCTATGGAAGTCCCCGGAGCCATGTAAATATCATCGCAGGCAAAGGCGATAAGCGCCCCCGCCGACCAGCTTACCCCCAAAGACGTTTCGCTGGGAGTAATCCACGCGATTGTCCGGGCATTTCTTACGGACGTAATGAAGGAAGTAATTTGCAGGGCCGAGTCCACCCGCCCGCCGAAGGTGTCAATTTCAAAAATTAAATAATCCGCCCCCTGGGATAAGGCTCTGCGAGCCTCCCGCCGTACAAAAGCCGCAGTGGATGGCTCAATATCCCCGTGAATGGGGATAAGCCACACCTTTCCCCCGCCTTCAGAGGACTGGGCCACCGCCAGTACCGGAACAGCAAGGCAAAAGATCATTGCAAGCCTAAAAAATTTGCGTACAGGATTCATGCTACTATTGTACCACCTTTTCTTTTTTTTGTCACATTTTTTTGCCGAATTCGCCAATAACTTGCGATAATTTTGTCTTTTCCCCAGGGAGGATTTGAACCCCCACAAGCAGAGTCAGAGTCTGCCGTGCTACCCTTACACAACCGGGGAATGCGCTTGGATACAGGAATGAAGGTACAAGATTCGTGTAGATTTGTCAACCTCGCTATCGCCCCCCGCCGCGCATGAGCATTCCCGCATAAAGCCCCGGCAGGGGAGGATATACGTTTTAAGAATCTCGCATGGGGAACCCGCTACGGAGCCACGGTCTCCTACGCGGAGAGTCCATGCAAATGGCTTCTTAAACCGTATATCCTCCCCTGCCGGGCATTGTACCGCTGAACTCACACGCGGCGGGGCATTGCGGGGGGGGCTCCGCAGAACACCAGCCCCCGATAATGCCCCGCCGCCACAGCCTCTAGTCATAGCGCCCGGAGGGTGAGGATACTGTGCCCAGAAGCCATTTGCCCAGATTCTTAGGCAAAGGAGACCGAGGCTCCGGAGCCGGGTTCCCTGGGCGGATTCTGGGCACAGTATCCTCACCCTCCGGAGATGTTTTGCCTACTGGCTGTGGCAGCGGGCTATGCTACTAGGGGCGGGCAACACGGAAGCCGACGCCGCCGTCGCGGAAAGCCGGATTGCTGAAGATCCGGTTGACGGAACGGACGGTGTCAGTCAAATTGCCCCAGCTCCCGCCGCGAAACCCGCGGAGAGACCCCGAGGACGCGCCGGAGGGGTCTGTCTTATCCACAGAGGTATACAACCCCCACCAGTCCCACACCCATTCCCATACATTTCCACTCATGTCGTGTATCCCAAGCTGGTTAGCATCTAAACCGCCAACTTCTCGTGTTCGGTTTCCACTGTTACCAGAGTGCCACGCTACGGCGTTAATATCGTTGCTTCCGGAAAATGTGTAGTTCCCCCCAAGCGGCCCGCCCTTAGCGGCAAACTCCCACTGAGCCTCCGTAGGTAAACGGTATCCGGTGGAGCCGGAAACTATTCTTACGTTGTTCCACCTGACATTGCTGCTTGTAGGCACAGCGCCCCACGTATCCGGGTCGGTAGACCACGTCGCAGGGTTAGGCCAGACATTGGGCAATTCATACGCAGGGCTCAGGCCCCTAAGTATGCTCAAACGGTTGCTGAACACGATTGCTTCATACCAGCTTACCCTCTCTACAGGCAGGTTGTTCCGGTTAAGAGTTGGCGTAACGGTAACGTTAAGCTGATTGTTTGTCCCTGTGAAAAAGCTCGGCCACGTGCCCATTACCGCATACCACTGCCCCTGCGTTATAGGGAAGCGGCCAATGTAAAACCCGCTCATTGTTACACGGGATATGGGGATTTCGTTACCAATGCCAGCAGTCCCCTCTTCCCGCCCAAGGTAAAACACGCCGCCACCTACACGTACCATGTCAACAAATGCTGGCGGTGGAGACAAAGTACCAAGTCTTCGCTCACGCTCAAATGCCGAGGTTGCGTCCCGCAAAGTTGCGGCAGCCAAATTAATCTGCGCTTGTGTGCTGGCAGTGTTAGCGTAGACACTTTGAGCGGCAGCAATTGCGTTCTGGAATACCGTACGCACGGCGGTGGTAGTCCAGTACCTGACATTGAAAACGTCTGCGGCGTTTGCCGACACAGACGTGTTGGTAAACATTGCTTGGGCAGCGGAAATGGCGGCGTTAAGGCCGCTTAGATCAACGTGCGCCCTGCTTGTTGCCGCGCTGAATACCTCGTGCGCGGCAACAAGCGCGACACGGGCAGCGCTTATCTGCTCTTGCGTGCTGGCGGCACTGTCGCGTACGCCAATAGCCGCGCCGATAGCATTGTAAAAGGTAGTATGCGCGGCAGGCGTCGCCCAATAGGCATCAGCTTGCACATCAGAACCGTCTGCCGATACCTCAGTTGCCCCAAGCAGAGCCTGAGCATCGAAAATCGCAGCGTTAAGGCCGCTCAGATCAACGTGCGCCCTGCTTCTTTCTGCGCTGAATGCCTCGTATGCGGCAACAAGCGCGACACGGGCAGCGTTTATCTGCTCTTGCGTGCTGGCGGCACTGTCGCGTACGCCAATAGCCGCGCTGATAGCGTTGGAAAAGGCGGTATGCGCGGCAGGCGTCGCCCAATAGGCGTCAGCTTGCACATCAGAACTGAACTTCCCCCGATTGAGTGGACACAAAGTTAAGCTCATGATAAACCTAAGGAGAGTAAATCATGAGGAAACGAAGAAAAAGTTACACGAGTGAGTTCAAGGAATCTGCGGTTGAGTTCTGC
>WQUW01000055.1 GCA_009781915.1 Treponema sp.
CGGCAGGGGAGGAGAGTCAGGTTTAAGAATCCATTTGCCCAAATTCTTAGGCGAAGGAGACCGAGGCTCCGTAGCCGTGTTCCTTGGGCGGGATTCTTAAACCTGACTCTCCTCCCCTGCCGGGGCTTTTGGCGGGAATGCTCACGCACGGCGGGGGAGAGTTATGGGAGCAACCTCTTGATATATAGTATCAAATGTGATACCATAGAGTTGTGGTGAACATCGAGAAACTTATACGCAAGAATTAACAGGGGGATACCATGCAGGCAAAAGAATATCTGGAACTTCCATACCACATAATCATTCAGCGCATTACCGATGAGAGCGGAGCTTACTACTTCGCCACAGTCCGGGAATTTGACGGCTGTATGAGCCACGGCGATACCTACGAGCAAGCTTTCGAAAATATTCGCGAGGCAATGGAGGGCTGGATCGAAACAAAGCTTGAATTCGGGTATCCGGTTCCGCCTCCCGCCATTGACAGCCACTTCAGCGGCAAGTTTGTCCTTCGCGTCCCCAAAAGCCTCCACGCCCGCCTTGCTATGGAGGCCGAAAAAGAAGGTATATCGCTTAATCAATACGCGCTGTACCGGCTAAGTATGTAGCCCTTCGCGTTCTTTGGCGGCATCTTGTAACTTTAGCCCGGTTCCTACTATATAGCTAGTATGAAACACACGAAAACCATACAGCCTAAGCCCCTCGTTCTGCCTCTCCTTGCCCTTGGCGCGGCGCTACTGGCGGGCTGCGGGGGCCGGGCGAACACCCCGGTGTACGAGTTCACGTCCGTCTCAAGGGGCACGCTGGAACGGACAGTTTCCGCCACCGGAACCCTGCACCCTGTGGCCATTGTCAGGATTCTGCCCCGGATGAGCGGCAAGGTAGAAACGATATACACGGACTTTAACGCCCCGGTACAGCGGGGGCAGGTGCTTGCCGTGCTGAACACCGATATGCTCAGGCTCAGGCGGGAACAGCAGATGGCGAATGTTATCAAGGCAAGGGCAAACTACGAACTCCAGCGCCTTACCTTTCAAAGCCAGCAGGTGTTGGCGAGCAGAAACCTTATCTCCGAGTTTGAGTTTTTGCACGCCAGAACCAACATGGAGATACTAAGGGCCGACCTTGCCGCGGCGGAGGCCAGCCTTAGATCAATCGAAACAGAAATTAACCAGCACGCCTTTATCACCTCCCCTATCGACGGCATTGTGCTGGAGCGGAACATCAACGAAGGCGACACCGTGGTGGACAGTTCCTCGGGCAATTCCAGTTTCATGTTTGTTCTGGCGGAAAATCTTGAGGAAATGCGTATTGAATCATGGGTGGGGGAACTGGATATCGCTTCCATCCGGGAAGGGCAGGACGTGCGTTTTACGCTGGAAAGCCTGCCGGGCAGGACATTCACCGGAAGCGTGGAAAGCAGGCGGCTTATGCCGTCAATTCAGGACAACGTGGTTTCCTACAAGGTTATTATCAGCGTAAGTAATCATGACGGCTCGCTGTTGCCGGGCATGACCTGCTCGGTGGAGTTTATTCAGGAACGCAGCGAGAACATCCTTGTTGTTCCCAACGCCGCCCTGCGCTACCAGCCCACTTTTTTAAGCCCGGACGAGATTGACGAGATTATCTTTGCCGCGGGGCTGCGGGGTATGGGCGAAACTGAAAAGGCTCTGGCGGTTCAGCGCCGGGACGATGCTAGACAGGCCGCCGCCTCTAGCGGCCCCGCGAGCACGGCCCCCCAAGGCGGCGTTCTTGCCGGGCTTATGATGCCGGCGGGCGCTCGAATGACGCGGATGCCGGCAACCGCCGCGGGGCAGCAGCGGGCGCAGATCAGGGGTTCCGGCGGCGCGAGCCCTCCCCGCCCGCTTTGGTTTATCGACTCCAGCGGAAGGCCGGACGTAATTCTGGTTCACACCGGTTTAAGCGATGGCTGGCGCACGGAAATACAGCCTGTTCAGGGCGGGGCCGAGGACATCGAAGGAAAGCGGATCATACTTCGGGAAAGGGTTCGCCTGTGAACGTAATCGAGCTAGAAGGCATTAAGCGCTACTACCGGCTCGCCGGAAAAAAGAAGGGAAGCGAGGCCGGGCAGGAAATTGTCGTCCGCGCCCTGCGGGGTTTGAGCCTTTCGGCCAGAGCCGGGGAGTTCATTTCCGTCATGGGGCCTTCGGGTTCGGGAAAATCCACGCTTATGAATATCATTGGCTGCCTTGACCGGCCCGATGAAGGAAGCTACCGGCTTGACGGCGTTGAGACTTCCTCTTCGGACTCAAACACATTCGCCTTTATCAGAAACAAAAAAATCGGCTTTGTCTTTCAGGCGTTTAACCTTCTTGCCCGCACCTCGGCGCTGGAAAATGTGGAGCTGCCGCTTTCCTACAACCGCTCCGGCAAAAGTTCACACAAGGCGAACCGGGATCGGGCCGCCAGAGCGCTTAAAGAAGTCGGCCTTGGCGACAGGATGGATCACTACCCTTCCCAGCTTTCCGGCGGGCAGCAGCAGCGGGTGGCTATCGCAAGGGCAATGGTAAACGATCCGGCCTTTATTCTGGCGGACGAGCCGACCGGCAACCTTGACACGGAAATGACGCTGGAGATTTTGAGCCTTTTTCAACACCTTAATAGCCAAGGCAAGACTATCATCATGGTAACGCACGAGCCGGAAGTCGCGGCCTACACCAAGCGCACGGTTACCCTGCGGGACGGGGCCCTGGTTTCTGACGTGCCGGTACGCGGGCGGCGCGGCGCGGCGGACGACCTAAAAAAGTGGAAGGCCGAACACGCCGTCCTGTCCGGAGGCGCGTAGTGAAGGCGGCGCGGCTTTTACAATCCTGTTTCAGAAGCATCCTCCGCAACCGCATGAGGAGCCTTCTTACTTCCCTTGGGATTATCATCGGGGTGGGGTCGGTAATTATCATGCTTGCCATTGGGGAAGGCGCTCAGAAGGCCATTGAAGCCAGAATCGCCGCGATGGGGACAAATCTTATTCAGGTCATGCCGGCTCCCCGCGGGGCGTTTAACCGGATGGGCGGCGGCGTGTACCGCCCGATTACACGGGGGGACGCGGAAAAGGTGCTGTACGAGTCCAGTTTCGCTATGGCGGTTTCGGGGATAGTCCAGCGGAGTTTTTCCGTAACCGGGGGCGGGCAGGCGAATTCCAGCGTGGTCATGGGCGTACAGCCGGATTTCTTTTTCATCCGGAGCTGGAATCTTGAAGAAGGGAGTTTTTTTGATGACGAAGACGGGGCGCTAAGAAACCGTGTTGCCGTTATGGGCGCTACTCCGGCGGCGAATCTTTTTGGGGGGGCAAGTCCCGTGGGGCAGGTGATACGTATCGGGAACAACAATTTTACCGTTACCGGTCTTCTTGAACGCAGGGGTATTGGCCCCGGCGGCAACGATCAGGACGATGTGATCATGGTTCCTCTGGACACGGCCCTTACCCGGCTTTTGAATACCCGCAACCTTAACGCTATTGCGATTAGCGTGGCGGACAGAAGGTTCATGGAAGCGGCGCAGATGGAAACAGAGCTTATCATGCGGGAGGCCCACAGGCTTAATTTCACGGAGATACCGAGCTTTCATATCATGAACAGCGACGCTCTTATCGAGATGGCGAGCGAAACGTCACGAACCCTTACGGTGCTGCTGGCGGCGATAGCGGGGGTGTCTCTTCTTGTGGGAGGCATTGGGATTATGAATATCATGCTGGTGTCGGTTACCGAGCGTACCCGTGAAATAGGAATACGGATGGCTGTTGGCGCGCGCAAGCGTGACATACTGCTTCAGTTTCTGGCGGAGGCGGTTTTTTTAAGCCTTTTGGGAGGGATAATTGGCATAGGGTTCGCCTTCCTTAGCTGCCATATCCTTGGGGCTTTCTCGGTTCCCACTTCGATAAACCCTGTTGTTGTTGTCGCTGCGGCTCTTTTCGCCTGTCTTATCGGCGTTTTTTTCGGGTTCTACCCCGCGCGCAAGGCGGCGGGTCTTTACCCGATTGACGCTCTGCGGTACGAGTAGCGGCAGTGTGGTGATGTATGAAGAACGTAAAAAAAGTATTGATAGTGTGCCTGCTTTTCACATCCGGCTTCGCGGTGTTTGCCGCCGAAACAATCAGTTTGGAGCAGGCCCGCGCGCTGGCGCTTTTGAATTCACGGAGCCTTGCAAGGTATAATCTTGCCGTTCAAAGCAATACGCTAAGCGAGCGGCTTCACCGCTACTCCAATATGCCGTCCTTTTCTCTGGGCGCTTCGGCCTCGGCCAGTTTGTGGGCGCGCGACGGCGCGCCTCAGGGCGTTACGGCGCAGGACATCGCCGCTGACAGTTTAAGCGGCAGTATTAGCTTGGGCGTTTCTCAGCGGCTTTGGAACGGGGGAAGAAGCGCTATCCTGAACGCCATTAATTCCATGAATACCGAGATAAGCCGTCAGGATGCCCTTGCCGAATTCTACGCCGTGCTCAATTCCACCGACATCCTGTTTTACGCGGTGCTTGAAGCCGCGGCAGCCCTTGAAACGGCGGAAAGCTCCCTTGCTACGGCGGCTTTAAGCCTTGAAATGGCGGAAATCCGGCGGGAAAGCGGCATGATAAGCCCGGCGGCCTACCTCCAAGCCCTTGCCGAGAAGGCGGCGCGGGAAACTGCCCGGAACCAGAGCCGGCGGGATTTGGCGGTGGCGAACCTACGGCTGGCGGATCTCCTTGGCCTTGCCTACACGCCGCGTCTTGAGCCGGTGGATTTTGACGAGCGGGAGGGGTTGATCGTTCTTCTTTCAGCCTCGGACGACGACGCTTTAAGCCGCCTGTACACGGTTCTTTGGAGCCAGATACAATCCCGCAATCCTTCCATGACACGGGCGGCCCTTAACTCTTTGCGCTCCGAGCGAAATGTCGGGCTCGCCCGGCGGGACTACTCCCCCACCCTAAGCGCCTCTTTGGGCACGGGTTTTAGCCACACGATTGACAACGGCTTTACGCATTCCGGGGGGCGGCTTTCGTTAAGCGCCAATTTTCCGGTTGATGTCTGGGTAACCGCCGCCAATGTCCAGCGGCAAAGGATAGCCAGCGAGCAGGCGGCGATTGACTACCAAAGCGCCATGATTTCGCTGGACATAGAACTGCGCACACTTATCCTTGACCTTGTTTCAAACGCGGGTCTGATACAGTCCTCCCGCCGGGCGCTTGACTACGCCGAAAGCCATTTTGATCTTGTGCTGGAACTTTACCGGCTCGCCGGAAATTCCCCCTCGGATCTTTCCGACGCCGAAACGCTGGTCAGAAACAGCCGGGGCCAGTTAAGCCGCTCCCAGTTCGCTTTTCTGACGGGGCTTTCGAGAATCAGAAGCCTCGGGGTTTTCGACAGCGACGAGGAAATTATCGCGCTGATATTTTCTGTTTTTGAGTAGGGCGTGGTTTGGGGAAGGCGGCATGGCTATTTTTCTGGAAATGTATTTCGACCTATTCTTAAAAATTCTTCCGCCGTTTGTATTGCTATGCCTTTTCCTTTATAATCTTTTACATTTCGTGTAATTATTATTGGAATTCCGCTTTCCTTTGCTGAAAAATATTGAAGCCCGTCCTCAAAATCCTTAAATTTTGAATCCAATGCGTAATCAATGGTTTTCCCGTCTACCGGCAGCACATTTAGTATAAGACGCAGTTTTTTCAATTGCGCTTTTGATTTTTCAATTCCGTGTTTCTTTCTTATCAGATAGAAAACATTAGCCAGAACAACAGCGCTTGTATACAACTCCAGTTTCTTTTCATATCCAAAGTCGAATAGTTCAGCGGCAAATTCATAATGGCGCTCCCTTTTGGCCAACACATCAAGAATAATATCCGAGTCAATAAATAATTTTTTTCTCATATTTCCTTCTTAAGAATATACCTTGCGCGCTCATCGTCTTGGGAAAATTTTTCCAGGTCATCTTCAGATAGAACAAGAGTTAAACTTTCAACAACAGGCGAATGTTTTTTATGATAAATTTTTTCCGGCGATAAATTCAAAAAATAATTTTCAACCATTCCTGAAAGACTTCTGTTATGCCGCTTTGCGTAATTTTTTGCGGTTTCAATGGCCTTTTTGTCTAACTTTAGGGTTAGTTTCGCGTTCATGGTCAATACCTCTTTGAGCCTGTTCCAATATACGTATTAAATTTAACAAAAAAGGCCGTACTCGTCAAGTATTTCTAAGCGCGTCAAGACCGTTTAAAAATTTCAGAACCCCCGGTTGCCAGTGGACACTCCCCGGCAAAAGCTTGATTTTTACGCTGGTTTCGTGTAGCCTCTACACAGCATACAGCGGAGGTCGGCCTACAGTGTACAGGGCAAATCAAATACCATGCAACAAACGCCTTACCCCAAAGTCATGACGCGGCGAATCGAACTCCCCGGCGGAAACCCGCTAGACCTCTGCGGCCCCGCCCTGATAATGGCTGTCGTCAACTGCACCGCCGACTCCTTCTACGCCCCCTCCAGGGCAATGCTGGAGGATGCCGTGGAAAAAGCCCTGCGCGCCGAAGAAGAAGGCGCTTCCATCATCGACTTTGGGGGGGAATCCTCACGGCCCGGCTCCTTGTACGTAAGCGAAGAGGAAGAACTGGAGCGGGTTATTCCGGTCGTTAACGCCTTCAGAAAGCGATCCTCGCTGCCGGTTTCGGTGGATACCCGGAAGGCCGCTGTCGCGCGGGCCGCTCTGGACGCGGGGGCGGACATTATTAACGACATTTCCGCGCTCTGCGATGACCCCCTTATGCCGCCTCTTTGCGCCGGGCGGGGGGCCGCCGTGGTGCTGATGCACAAGAAAGGCGTTCCCCTTACCATGCAAGAAGCCCCCCTCTACGGGGATGTTGTCGCCGAGGTGGGAACATACCTTAAAGCCGCCGCGGAACGGGCAATCGCGGCGGGCATTCCCCCGGGAAAAATCATCGTTGATCCGGGCATAGGCTTTGGCAAACGCCTTCAGGACAACCTTGAACTAATCCGCCGCCTTCCGTGCCTTGCGGAAATCTGCGGGAACGATTATCCTGTACTCGTGGGGCTTTCACGAAAGAATTTTATCGGCGAAATAACCGGACGGGATGTACCGGACAGGCTTTGGGGAACGCTGGCGGCTAACGCGGCGGCTGTCATGGGCGGGGCGGCGATAATCCGTCTTCACGATGTTCCTGAGCATCTGGATATGGTAAAGACGCTGTTCGCCCTTCGTACTGGATAATAACATGGAATGGTTTCAGCGGCTAAGTTCATTTTACAACCTCATCCGCCCGGTTTTGGACGTGGCGATCCTCTCCTTTCTGCTGTACAAGGCGTACAAACTCCTTGTAATAACTCAGGCCGTGCAGCTTATCAAGGGCGCCGGTTTTCTTGCCCTTGTGTACGGGGCGGCAGTCCTCTTCCAGCTTTCTACCCTGCAATGGCTGTTAAGCACGCTGGCTCCGGGTCTTTTTATCGCCGTAGCCATTGTCTTTCAGCCGGAACTGCGGAAGATTATCATCCGCCTTGGGCAGGGGGAACTGTTCAGGCCCGACAGTAAGCCCCGGCTGGGCCTATTGGAAGCGGTAGTTACCGCGGCGGAAATACTCTCCAGAAAAAAGCGGGGTATGCTGGTGGTGTTTCCCCGGCGCGCCAACATACGGAGTGTTACCGAAAGCGGAACCCGGCTGAACGCGGACATTTCCTCCAGCCTTATCGTTACGGTTTTCCTGTTCGACGCCCCCCTGCACGACGGGGCCATGATCATCCAGAACAACCGCATTGTGGCGGCCGGATGCTTTTTGCCCCTGTCCGAGCAATCCGACATCAGGAAGAGTTTTGGAACCCGCCACCGTGCCGCGCTGGGAATGTCGGAGCAGTCCGATGCCGTAGTGCTTGTGGTGTCAGAGGAAAACGGGGCCATAAGCCTTGCCTATGACGGCAAGCTGTACTACGACCATTCCCCCATCGAGGTAACCCGGATACTTAAAGACCTGCTGGATCGGGGCAGCCGGAAAGGAGAGCCGGACATGGCCCTTCCGGAGATAACAGGGGGGGAACCGCTGGCCCCATCGCTGATTGGCGGGAAGGAGTAGCCCGTGGATGCCAGAAAAATCCTGATTAGGGCGGTCGAGAACTGGCCCGCCAAGGTTCTTTCCATAGGGGTAGCGATAATGCTGGTGGTGTTTCACCGGATGAGCGCTCTGGAAGAACGGTTTTTTTCGGTTCCCCTGACGATTGAGCGTGACGGCCTGTTGGTTCCTTCAAGCCCCTATCCCCGGATGGTGCGGGTGAACCTTCGGGGGGAAGCGAACAGCGTCTTTTCGATAATGGAAAGCGACATAGAAGTCTATGTCGATGTGGAACGCCTGGAAGAGCCCGGCGTGTACACCGTTCCGGTTCAATGGCGGAAAAGAAACGCCCCGCAGGGAATGGAACCTGTGCAAATAACCGTGGAACCTATGGAAATAACCCTTTCGCTGGATCGCCGTGTTACCAGAGCCGTGCCCGTTACCGCGAACTTCCGGGGACAGGTCGAAGCGGGCCACAGCATGACTTCGTTTTCCCTGAACCCGCCGCAGGTTGTCATAGAAGGCCCACAGGCGCTTGTGTCGGGCGTTTCGGAAATCTTTACGGAAGTTATTGACATAGAAGGCCGCAGAAGCAATTTTTTTGTTACGGCGGCGGTCTTGAACCCCGACCCGCTTGTGATTATCAGGGGATCGGGGACGAGCGAGTTTCACGGAAACGTAACGGAAATGATCCCGGTGCGTAATATCGCCAATGTTCCCATCGTCATAACCGGCCTTGCGCAAGGATTTGCCGCGGAGCTGGAACCCGCCGCCGCCAACATCCGTCTGGAAGGAGGAACGCAAGCGGCTCTGGACGGATTTACGCCCGCGCCGGAATTTCTTAGCGTTGACGGCTCTGGCGTTTACCAGCCGGGAACCTATACCTTGCGGGTGCTGGCTCTAGCGGTTGAAGACGTAAGCCTGAGGGTCGAGCCTGAAGAAGTTGTAATTCATGTCAGCTTTGCCGTTGAAGAACAGGAATACGAGGACGTAGAGGAAGAAGCGGGCGGGGAATATATCCAGGCCGGGGCCGAAGATATCGGGGAGATCGAGGAACAGCACGAGGACGATGCCGGGGATGAGAACGAGGACGAGGGCGAAGACCAGAGCGAGGGCGAGGAACTGTGATTGCCGGCATAGGGGTTGATGTAGTTCACGTTCAACGGATGAAGCGCTGGCGGGAGATTCCGGGGCTGTTGGAGCGCTACTTTCACCACGAGGAACTAGCGGCAGCTATGGAACGGGGCGCTGCCGCCGACTTGTCTCTTGCCGCCAGATTCGCCGCCAAGGAAGCCTTTGGAAAAGCCTTGGGCAAAGGGCTTGAAGGAATAACGCTTAAAGACATTATGGTAAGGAACCGGCACAACGGTCAGCCGGAAATACGTGTTCAGGGTACGGCGCTTGCGGCGCTTACACAGAGCGGGGCCGCCTGCATTCATGTTTCCCTTACCCACGAGAAGGACAACGCTATCGCAATGGTGGTACTGGAAAAATGATCAACGATGAACGGGAAGCGAAAATCTCCTTCCAGTCGAAAGAAGAATACACCTGTCCGTTATGCGCCAACGTGTTTCACCGCGAGGAACTTCACTTTGGTTCAGGCAGGCTTATCGCCGGTAGCCTTACTGACGAGTTGCACCGGCTTTACGAGCCCTCCGTCAAATACGGGGAGGTCTACCCCCTGTTGTATCAGGCGACAGTCTGCCCGGCGTGCTGGTTCGCCCTGATGGACAAGGACTTTGAGGAGATTCCCCCCGGCGCGATAAACATGGCGGTAAAAGACCGGAAAAAGCGCATCGCCGACACGCGGCTTATTTTTCCGGACATTGATTTTGGCGAGCCCCGTGATCTTGTTTCCGGCGCGGCTTCGCTGTACTTGGTGATGCGCTGCTACACCTATTTGCCGGGGGAGTTTTCCCCTACTATCAAGCAGGGCATAGCGTCCCTCAGGGCCGGCTGGCTTTTGCAGGAGCTGGACAGGAAGTTCCCCGGCGAGCATTATGACTGGCTTTCGACGCTTTTTAAAAGAAAGGCCCAGTATCTTTACAACGAGGCCATACGGCGGGAGCAAAGCGGTCAGGAAAGCCTTTCCGCCCTGAAACTGTTTGGCCCGGACACGGATAAAAATTACGGCTACGAGGGGACGCTGTATCTTTCCGCCCTGCTTAGGTACAAATACGGGTTTCTTGACAAGCCCGAACTTCGTACCCCCGCTCTGGAAGAGGCCAAGCGGACTATTTCCAGAATCTTTGGGGTCGGCAAGTCGTCCAAAGCCAAACCGGGGCCCCTTTTGGAGTTTGCCCGGACTCTTTACGAAAATATTTCCAAAGAACTGAATGAAGTCGATGTGTAAGGCGGACGAGGTTCCCCCAAGAAACATTAAAATCCTTGTGGCCTATGACGGCACGGATTTTTTCGGGTGGCAGCGGCAGGCGCGGGCAAGAACGGTTCAGGGGGATATTGAGGATGCCTTGGAAACGCTGCACAAAGCGCCGGTGGCCCTTACGGGAGCCGGGCGCACCGACACCGGGGTTCACGCGTCAGGGCAGGTCGCCAATTTTTACACGTCCATCCGGGGCATGGAGCCGGAACGCTTTGTCCCGGCCCTGAATAGCCTGCTTTCCCGTGATGTGCGTATTCTGGAGGCCAAGGAAACCTACAGGAGTTTTCACGCCCGCTTTGACGCGCGGCGGCGGACATACCGTTATCACTTTATCACCCGGCCCCATGCCCTGCCTTGGGAGTTGCGCTGCGCGTGGCACATCAGGCGGCGGCCTGACATACGCCGCCTTAACGAGTACGCCCGGCTTTTCCGTGGAGAGATGGACTGCTCGGCCTTCGCCGCCCCCACAGACAAAAGTAAATCCCGCCACCGCTATATTTCCAGCGCCTGTTTTTATGTCGAAGGGGATCGCCTGATTTTTGAGATCAGCGCCAACGCTTTTCTGTGGCGGATGGTTCGCTCTGTCGCCGGAACCCTGATACGCTGTGAGGAAAAGGGCTTGAACGCCGCGGATGTGCAGGGAATTATTGAAAGCGGCAGCCGTGCCCTCGCCGGCCCCACCGCGCCGCCACAGGGTCTTTTTTTGTGGAAGGTTGACTATTAGCCCGCACGGGCGGCTAACGATGCATCCTTAACGGGGCCCGGCCTAACATGCTTGACATACAAGGATATGTAAAGTAATACTACCGTAATAGGGGTAGCGAATGAAAAATCTCATTATATTTTTTCACATAACAATCGTGGCACTGTTTTTATCGTGCAATAGTTCATCTTTGGAAGAAGCTTCTGCGCCTCTTCCCGTTGTACAAAGGCAAGTCCAAGGATTTCCCGAAAGTAATCCCGAATTTGATCTGGAAACAATTGAAAATAGGTTTACCGGTGTCTATTTGCCAATTGAATATATAAATTCACTAAAACATACACGAAATCATTCCTTGTCGATGCACTCAAATAATGACGTGGGTGGCATTAGGTATCATGATGTGCTTGCGGTTTTTGAAAACAGGATTTTTAGCAACCTCAGATTTCATGACAGGTATGCCATAAGAGCGTCAGAAGGAAATCTATTTCAATTTGTTCCTGATGGAAAAGAAACAATAATAATTATCGACAACAATGGTCATTTATACGAGAAAATTGGAAATGATCCAACTGACTATCATACTACTGTTAGCGCCTTTGTTGCCAATCTTATTTTATATGACCTAACGAACCGGCAAACGGGAATATCCATCAATAATGGCGTGATACATATTCCATACTTAAAGGACATAACCGGCGAAGATACTTTTTTTGTTATTTTGAACGACACTTTTTTTGAAAAAGGCCTGAATATGATATTGGCAAGCGGTAATCCGAACAATCTATTTACCCTGGCTTTGGTGATTGATGGAAGTACCTATTATTTCTATTACGTTGAGCCAAGTTCTTATTTCGGCGGTAGTTACCCTGAAAGATCAGGCCATATTTTGTACTTCCATGTAGAACATTGATGCCTTAAAAGCAAAAACGCTTGCCCGCGCAGTATACAGGCAGAGGCATCCATGCAAGATACCCATCAGGCGGATCCCCTTAGCCACGCGGCAAAGGAGCTGTTCGGCATTTCTTACCTCTTCCCGTACCAGCGCTTGGTGATAGCGAATATACTGGAAGCTGCCGTGGCATCGGGCGTAGGGGTGCGCTGGCCGGGAGAGGCGGCCGAAGCAAGCGGGCTGGACAAGGAAGCCACCGACACTGAGCCTGACCGGAAAAGCCCGCCATCCGACAGGGAAAGCTGGGGCCGCCAAATCGTCATACTTCCGACCGGGGCGGGAAAATCGCTTTGTTTCCAGCTTCCGGCAATGCTTATGCGGGGGCCCACCCTCGTTATCTATCCCCTTCTGGGCTTGATGGCGGATCAGGAGCGCCGCCTTGCGGAGCGAGGGGTTTCGCCCGTCGTATTCCGGGGAGGGCAAAGCAAAGAGGAGCGGGACGCGCTTTGGGAGAGGCTGCGTTCTGGCGAAAGCAGGTTTATTATCGCCAATCCGGAAGTACTGCTTACACCGCCACTCCTGTCCCGGATAAAAGAAATGAACATCGCTCACATCGTTATTGATGAAGCGCATTGCGTAAGCGAGTGGGGCGAAACATTCAGGCCCGCTTATCTTGAAGTTGGCAAAATAATCGAAGCGTCAGGCGCGCCCATGATAACGGCTTTTACCGCTACCGCCGGAAATTCGGTTTTGGAAAAAATAGAAGCGTACATTTTTGGCGGCACGGGCGCTCAGAGGATCGTTGGAAACCCCGACCGCAAAAATATCTCATATGTTACCAAGGGCTGCATACTTAAAGATTTGGCGGTGCGGGATTTGCTTTTGGCAGGCAAGCGCCCGGCCATTGTGTTTTGTTCTTCCCGGCCCAGAACGGAAACCCTTGCCAAGTATCTGCGGAATGAGTTGACAGAAATGGCTATGCCTTGGAGCCGGGAAATACGCTTTTATCACGCCGGGTTAAGCAGGGAGGAAAAAAAAGAAACCGAAAACTGGTTTCTGCACAACAACGGGGCGGCGCTGGTCGCAACCTGCGCCTACGGATTAGGGATTGACAAGCCTGACATTCGCACCGTAATTCACCGGGACTGCCCTCCTTCGGTAGAAGCCTACCTGCAAGAGTCCGGCAGGGCAGGCAGGGACGGGCTTTCTTCCACCGCCGTACTGCTCTGGGGGCCGGAAGACGAAAGAATGGTATCAAGGGCCGGCAGCGAAGGGGACAAAAAAAGGCTCGCGCGGCTTTTGGATTATGCCCGCAATTTGAGCCAGTGCAGAAGGCAGGCGCTTTTAAGGCTCCTTGGTTACGAGGGAGAGCTGGACAGCCCCGGCGCGCTGTGCTGCGATGTGTGCGGAAAAGAGGCTTCCGCCTTTCTGCGGGAAGAACGCTGTCTTCGTGATTTTTTTCGCCGGAACAGGCGCGCCTACACGGTCTATGAAGCCGCGCGGTTTTTAGCCGGAGCGCGTAACATCCGCTGGTCTGAAGAAGATGCCACGGAAGCTATCAATCACCTTATCAAAACCGGAGAGCTGCGAAAACTGAAAAACCCTCTTTGGAAACACAAAGTAACCTGCCCCCGCCGCGCGTGAGCCAGCGGCACAATTACCGGGGGCCTTTTTCAAATTACCGCAAGCGAAATACTACGCCCCGCGAAGGTAACGCTGCCGGCGCTGCGGCCCAGCCTGCGGTCTACAAGCAGCGTGGCGGCGCTTAAAGCGAGAAAAAGCTCCGGCTCCCGCCCACGCTCCAAGCGGAATGGGCGGCTGTTCAGGTTTACAAGCCCGACAGCGCCTGCCCGGCGGCTTTCCACACGGAAAACGTCCCTGCAAATCCTGACCGCGCCGTACTCATCGTTTTCCAGCTTTTCGTACAGCGCGTTTATCCGCCGGGTAAGGGCCACGTCCGCCGGGGTAAGATGAAGGGGATCGTCAGAGAACATGATTTGCCCGGCAAGAAGAAAGTTCACCAGCGCGACAAGTTCCTTTTCGTTCTCTTTTAGCTTACAGTTCTTTGAGCGCAGGAAGATCACGTCCGGGTCGGAAAGGTATACCGCCCCGTCAAGATGCGTCCTGCCGATAGTGTCCAATAGGTTAATCTTCGCGCTGGGCCGCCCAACGTGACCCAAAAGCCGCGGCGCGTGCCAGTCCCACGTTTCCCGTGTGTCCGCCCCCGTCCGGGAAAGCGGAAGATGCCGGTAGGAAGGGCCCAAAGGAAGGCCGCAGCCCAAGTACGCCACGGAAAGCCCCGCGGCGTTGCGTTTGCGGCTGGTAAGGATTGCCAGCGCCCTTTCGTAATGCTCGTGGGGAGCGCCCTTTTCAGCGAAAGCCCCGGCAAAAAGGCCCGCGTACAGGAAATCCAGCTTAAGGTAGCGGAAACCCCACTCGTCAATGGCCCGGTCAATCAGATCTTTCAGGTACTCCTTCACATCGGGGCGGGAAATGTCCAGACAGTAGTAGCGCTTGTCCCAAAGATGGTTAAAACCAGCCACAACAGGCTCGCCGCCCGCCGCCTGCCGAAGCAGCCATTCGGGTTTCTCACGAAAAATCCGCGAGCGGCGGGTTACCAGAAAGGGAGCCAGCCAAAGACCGGGGATAAAACCCTCTGCCTCGATCTTCCCGGCGATACACTCCAGCCCGCGGGGAAAGCGCCCCGTATGTATTTCCCATTCCCCCACAGCCCGCTGCCAGCCGTCATCAATCTGAAACACGAGCGGGCGCCCACGGTCAATGTAGCGCAGCTTCAACAGGTTTTCCGTGGCGGCAAGGGCCTGTAAGTCCTCCAGAATCAGCGCCTCGTGTATGTTCGTGTAGTGATTGTACCACGACTGGTAGCCGCCGGGAAGGTTCCGCTTGCTGTGGGCCTCGCCGCTTTCGCCATGCCAGCGCAAAAAATCAACGGCCCGGAACGCATCTTCCTGCCGGTACAGCGCTTTAAGAGCGTCCTTGAAGGCGAAAAACCCGCAGGCGTAAAGCACGGTAAGCCCGGCGGCTGTTTCCCCGGCCTTCCACTCCTTTCCCGGCGCGAAAACCTCCATGCGTACCTGCCGCCTTTCGCGGTGGATGTAGAACGTTAGCGGGGCAAGGCCGTCCCCTTCGTTAGAGGCAAGGCACAGGTAGCGATCCCCCGCGCGAAGGTACACGATAAAGTGGCCGGTAATCCAGCCAGAGCCGCTAGGCGGGGTTTCCCCGTCCCGATGGGTGAGTTTTTTGAGTTCGGGTATCAGGGCGACCTTCCGGGGAAGCCGCTCCCGGCCTATAAGCTCCCAGCCCGCGGACCACGACTGCCAGCCGCCGGGATGAACCGCCAGATCGCCGCTTTCGGCGAAGGCGGCCCGGTCTTCCCCCTGAAGGCCCGCCAAGGACAAGAGTTCGTCAAACGCCCAGCCGCCAGCGTCAAGGCCGGGCGTTTCCGTATCGAAAGCGGCCTTCGCCCTGTAGCGCAGGACAGCCCCGCAAAGAGGCGGCGGCGCAGGCAGCGTTTCCGTTTCAAGGGGGCTGGCGCGCGTTCCGGTACGCGTCATTGCTGTTTCCGCCTGAAAACCCGGTAATTGATGGTGGGAAAGATATTGTTCCGCCTTTCCAGCCGGGTAAGCCATTCGGTACTAATGTAGTTACTTCCAAGCGCCTCGTATATGGCGGTAAAATCCCGTAGCGAGTCTTCTACACGGCTACGGGCATAGTCCGAAAACTCCTGTTTGTACAGCATCTTTGGCCAGTCCGAGGCAAGCGCCAAAAGCAGTTCACGGGCCGCCTGATTCAACGCCCGTTCTTTCAGGCTGGCGCTGTCGGCGAACCGCTCGGCCAGTTCCACCATGCGTTCCAGCGCCCGTGTGGAGTGGCGGTACATCCAGTCGTTGGAAGCGTCCAGCCATGTTTCCCCGTAGCCGTTGTTCCCCCACGAGGAAAACTCAGGAAGGAGCGTCTGGAAGCTCGCCGCGTCCTGTTTACAAAGGTATTCGGAGGGGGTCAAAAACTGGAATTCCCCGCCTTCAGCACCCTGCCGGAAAAGGGCCTCCATAAACAGGGGGCCTTCGTGCCAGAAGCGGCCCAGCGAATCGGCTTCAAAGGCGCACAGGCTTAACGGATCGCCGTCCATAAGCCGGGAGGCCGCCTTTAGCCTTGAAAGCCGGGCGTCAAGAAAGGCCCGCGCGTGCGCTTTCGCCTGTTCCCTCGCTTTATCCGGGTTATAGGGGGCGCTGCCACAGCCGTCCGTTCCCGCCGCCCAGTATTTGTATCCTGTCCCGGCGCGGCTGCCTTGCGGCCCAAGGAAGGGGGCTACCATGCTGGCTGGAAGCTCAAAACCCTGATCCCGGCGGTAATACCGGTACACGGGGTCACGGGCCATCCGCTCGATGTCCACGGATGCGTAAAAATCCCGGCCAAAGGCGAATATTCCCTGCGGCGTTCTGACGGGGTAAAAGCTCCCCTTTTTGGCGAAGGGCCGGGCAAAGACAAGGGCGTGGGCGTCCACTATCGTATAGTTGATATTATATGCCCGCAGCCACGGGTCAACGGCTTCGCTCCATCCAAGTTCGGGCAGCCAGAAGCCTTGGGGAACTTTGCCGAAGCATCCCCGGTAGGCGGCGATGGACACCTCGAACTGGGCCTGAATCGCTTCGGGGTAGGCGGCGTAAAACGGCAGAAAAGCGTGGGTAGCGGCGGTTCCCAAAAGCTCAACGCGGCCCTTTCTCTGAAAATGCTCAAAGCCCTTAAGGATATTTTTTTCGTACCGCTCGGTAAAGAGTATTCTTTTGTCCACTATCCGGTCGTAAAGGAGTTTGACACGGGAATGAAGGCTCTTGTCGCCGGCACTGCGGTTAAGTTCCTCCGCCCCGAACTCGATTTGCCTGTCCGTGTACTGGAGGTAGCGGTGAACCAGAATATCATCGGTAAGCATATGGCAAAGGGTTGGCGAAAGGGAAAGGCCCACCCTGAAGGGAACGCGATCCCGGTCAAGGCGCTCGAAGGCTTCCAGTAGCGGAATATATGTCTCCGAGATGGACTCGAAAAGCCAGCTTTCCCAAGGCGCTAGCGCCTGCTCGGGGTGGCGGACGAAGGGGGCGTGTCCGTGAAGCACGAGGGAAATAACAGGTTTACTCATGGGGAACCGTCCGTTGAGCTCTTTTTTTTGCGAAGCAGTCTTTCGTTGCCGCGATGTACGCGGAACTCTCCGTATCCCGACAGCGTAAGGGCGGGGTTTTCCGCGGCGAAAGGCTGGGCTTCCCATCCGGCGGGCAAATCGTGAAGAACGGGCAGCGTAAATGGGCTTGAAACGGCAAGAACTGTCTCGCCTTCTATCGGGCCGGCGCAGAGTTCGACCTTGTACCGCTGTCCGGGCTGGCCCCGCTGTGGATTGAGTCCCAGATACCGGGCGGTATCGTCCTCCCGCACGGGAACGGTAAACGTCCCCCCGGCCCCGGCTACCGGCCCCACGGGAGACACTTTTAGGCGGTAGCCTTCAAAATCCTCGCCGCTTTCAAACTGCTCCCTGTCTTGAGTTTTTATTTCCCAAAACACAAAGGCCCAGAACGGGTCACGGATTAGGACTTCGATAAACGTAACATTGTACTGTCCGGGCAGGGGGCCTTCGGCAGGTTCGGTAAAAGGCGGCCCGGCAATACTCGCTTCGGCGGATATGTCCGGGGCTTCTTCCCCGCGCCCGCCGGAAGAAGCGAATTCCAGCAATTCTTCTATTACGAATACTCTGTCCAGATCAGGGGGTATGTCTATCCCAAGGCTATCCGCCAGTCTGACAAGTTCGTCCGTGGCAAGGCTTTCAAGGCGCGCTCTGGTTACCGCTGCTTCTTCCATACAAAAGTATTATGAGAAATGGGGGGTGAGTGTCAACGGCCCCCGCCGCGCGTGAGCATTCACGAATAAAGCTCCGGCAGGGGAGGATATACGGTTTAAGAATCCCGCATGGGGAACCCGCTACGGAGCCACGGTCTCCTTCGCGGAGAGTCCATTGCAAATGGCTTCTTAAACCGTATATCCTCCCCTGCCGGGC
>WQUW01000056.1 GCA_009781915.1 Treponema sp.
GAGGCCAGCGTTCCACAGGCAGGCGTCAACGAGGCGCTGTTGAAAATCGACTGTATCGGAGTGTGCGGCAGTGATATGCAGATATATCACGGTAAGCACAAGTTTATGACCTTCCCGGTAATTCTGGGGCACGAGGCCGCCGCCACGGTAGAAAAAACCGGGGCGCAGGTTACGGGGTTTGCCGTTGGGGAAAAGGTTGCCATTCAGCCTCAAGTTTTCTGCGGCGAATGTTTCCCCTGCGAAAGCGGGCGTTTTAACGTGTGCGAAAAACTGAACGTTATGGGAGTACACCGGGACGGCTTTTCCCGGCAGTACATAGCGCTGGACGCAAAATACCTTCACAAAGTTCCCCCCTCGATGAGCCCGGAACTGGTAGCGCTGGTTGAGCCTGTCGCCGTTGGTGTGGGAGCTGTCAGGCGGGCATCCGGCCTTGCCGGGGCGAATGTGGCGGTAATCGGCGCGGGCACGATTGGAAACTTCACGGCGCAGGCGGCCAAGGCCCTTGGCGCGGGAAGCGTGATGATCACCGACATAAGCCAGTCAAAGCTGGACTGGGCCGGCGAATGCGGCATTGATTACTGCGTAAACACGGGCGGCAAAACCCTGAAAGAAGCGATAGACGAAAACTTTGGCAAGCGCCGGGCGGATATTATTATCGACTGCGCCGCTGTTCCCGTGGCGTTCAAGTCGATTCTGGAAGCGGCTCGCCCCGCTTCGCAAATTATCATCACGGGCAGTTACAAGGAGCCGGTTGAGTTTACCGTACCCCTTATGCAGCGCCGGGAGATTTCGATGATCGGGCACATGATGTACGTGCGGGAAGATTACAGAATTGCCATAGAACTTATGGCGGGTGGAAAAATTGCCACCGAAAAGACAATCACCAAGGTATTCCCCTTTGACGATTACAAAAAAGCCTTTGAATATGCGGACGCGCATCCGGATTCAATAATGAAGCTTTTGATTACAATGTGAACCCCGGATACCCCCAGCAGGAAAAACTGGCTGGGGGGAATTTTCCGCCCTCTTTGTTTACTTGCCTGAAATGTCAAAAATGTTTATTCTATAAGCCTGTAGTGTATCAAGATTTATTCATTTTGCGAGGTTTTGAGTTATGGAATTTGTTAAGGCCGGAAAGACGAAAGATGTGTACAAATTGCCCGATGGCAACTATCTGCTCAGGTTCAAAGACACGGTTACGGGACATCCGTCCGGCGAATCCGATCCGGGCGGCAATGTGGTTATAGGATCGGTAGCGGGAGTAGGTTCGGGCGCGCTTAAAATGTCGGTCTACTACTTTGAGCTTTTGAAAAAGCATAACGTACACACGCACTATGTAAGCGCGGATTTGTCGAAGAACGAAATGGTTGTACAGCCCGCCACGGCTTTCGGCAAAGGCCTTGAATTTGTGCTGCGATACAAGGCCGCCGGAAGCTTTACCAGAAGATTCGGCCTTTACTGCAATGAAGGCGACCCGCTGCCCGAAATCTTTGAGGCTACCTTAAAAGACGACGGCCGGGACGACCCCCCGGCAACAAGCGAAATACTCGCGGCGCTTAATTTGGTAACCCCCGCCCAATACGATGAAATACGCCGCGAAACAACGAAAATCTGCGGCCTTATTAAAGACGATCTTAAAGGCCGGGGGCTTGAACTTATCGACATAAAAGTCGAGTTCGGTATTGTGGGCGGCAAAATCGCGCTTATCGACGAAATAAGCGCAGGCAATATGCGCGTGTATCAAGACGGTATAAAGCTCGACTACCTTACCCTTTCAGGGTTGATATAGCAAACAGAGGCTGTTCCAAAATGTCAGATTTTGGAACAGCTACCCTAGACTTACAGCCCAAGGATCACCCTTGCGATTGAAAAGTACATGATCAGCGATGCTGCGTCCGCTATGGTGGTTATAACCGGAGCGGCCATCATCGCCGGGTCAATTCCCAAACGTTTGGCGAGCATGGGTAAAAGGCCGCCCAAAGCTTTCGCGACAATGACCGTGCATATCAGGGCCAGGGAAACGGTAAGGGCCAGCAGTACGCTTCTGCCGTGCATTACATAAATCCGGCCAAAATTGACCGCCGACAAAGCGAGGGCGCAGATAACCCCGACACGGATTTCTCTCCAGAATACACGGAGAAAATCCCTCAGGCGTATGTCGCCTAACGCCATGCCCCGGATAATAAGGGTCGAAGACTGCGCGCCGGAATTGCCGCCGGTGTCCATAAGCATGGGAATAAATGCCACAAGGATGGGCATGATCGCAAGGCTTTCCTCAAGCCTTCGATAATGTTGGCGGTTATTGTTGCTGAAAGCATCAGTACCAAAAGCCAGAGGAAGCGGTTTTTGGCCAGCCGGAAAATACCCGTTTTCATGTAGGGATCGTCCGACGGGGCCAACGCGCCCATCTTTTCCATGTCTTCGGTGTCTTCTTCGACAATGACGTCCATGATGTCGTCAACAGTGATAATGCCGACCAGCATCTGTTCTTTGTCAACCACAGGCATGGCCAAAAGGTCGTATTTTTTGAATTGATCCGCAATGGCTTCCTGATCGTCGGTGGTATACGCAAAGACAACATTCGCGTCCATTATGCCGCTAACCATGTCACTGGGACTTGCAAGCATCAATTTTTTCGCGGTAATCACTCCCACAAGCAGCCTGTTGTTATTTATGACATAACAGGTGTAAATGGTCTCTTTGTTCAGGCCGGTGTTGCGGATAGTGTTAAAGGCTTCCTGCACGGTGGCGTCCTCGCGCAGCGCGACATACTCGGTGGTCATAATGCTGCCCGCCGAATCGTCGGGGTACTGTAAAATCTGGTTAATGATTTTACGTTTTTCGCCCTGGACGTTTTTCAGAACACGCCTAACCACATTGGCAGGCATTTCTTCGATAAAATCTACGGCATCGTCAACAAAGACCGTGTTCATGATTTCGCCGATTTCGGCGTCGGTAAGAGCCTCGACAATGGTTTGCTGGCGGTCGCTTTCCACGTAGGCAAAAACATCAGAGGCTATGGCCTTGGGCAGAATTCTGAACGTCTGAATGCTTTTTTCCTTGTCCAGCTCCTCGAAAATTTCGGCGATGTCCGCGATATTCATGTCAGAGATCAGCGCCTTTAGTTTTGACACACCAAGATGATCGTTTGCGATGGCTGATAAAACTTCTTCTTTTTTGCTCATGAGGGGTCTCCCTATGTTTTCATAATCGGGGTATAAGGACACCGGACAGCGGCGTTTTACATCAAAAAACTTTCGCGTAGATACGCCGTTTTACGTGGCAGAAAACGCAGGTTTCCGGTAAACCTGCGATACTGCGTTTTTACTACCGTAAGGGTCTTCGTCCGTGTCTTTGGCTGTACGCAAACTCACCGTTTACCTCCCACTGCTGGTTTAGATTTTTTTATACAAGTCGGGCTTAAGGGTACACTAAAACTGATCTTTTGTCAACGCGCCAAATGCCGCTTCACCCCGCCGCCGCAACCTCCACCCGGTTCCTCCCCAACTCCTTGGAGCGGTGCAGGGCGTTGTCTGCGGCGAAGTTTAGCTTTTCCCACGTGTCGGCGTGAACCGGGGCGGAGGCGATGCCGATGCTTGTGCTAACAATGACCTCGGTCTGCCCTGTCCCGTCGGGTTTTCCCGGCACAAGGACTTTTTGGACAGTCAGGTTGTACCGTATTGTTTCCGCCATTAGGCGGGCCTCGTTGGGGTTTGTGTCGGGAAGGAGAATGGCAAACTCGTCCCCCGAAAGCCTCGCGCAAATGTCTCCGGGGCGGGCGGCGGCGCGGATAACGTCCGCTGTCGCGATAAACACCAGATCGCCGCCCTTGGCCCCGTGGCGCTCGTTGATCGCGTGTATCTTGTCCAAATCCATCATTAAAAGGGAAATAGAGCGCAGTCCCACAAAGCCTTCTTCAAAGCGGTCTTTGGCTGACTTTTCCAGAAAGCGGCGGTTGTAAAGCCCGGTTAATTCGTCGCAGATGGCCCGGCGGCGGGCGGTTTCGCCCCAGCGCATAAGATCGCCTAAGTGTTTGGAGAGTTGATCCAGCCAGACATTTTGCACTTTTCTGATTGCCTTGAGTATTTTTACGCCTATCACCGGATGTTCAAAAATAATGCGGTAAAAATCAAGGCCATGAAATACCAGTAACTGCGAGTCAGCGGAGGCGGTAAGGGTAGCGGAACGGCTTTCATTGGCAATGATGGACATCTCTCCGAAAAAATCGCCCGGCTTTAACTCAAAGATACGATGCTGGTGTCCATCGGCGCGGTTCACCCACGCATAGACGCCGCCTGAAACAAGGATAAACAATTCTTCTCCGCAGGCCCCTTCGGTAAAAATGTCTTCCCCTTTCTTTACCGCGCGGGAATCCAGAAAGGCGGCGACAACATTTAGCTCATGCCCGGTTAAGTCCCTGAACATGGGGGACGCTTTTAAGACGGGGTCGTGCACCGGGGCGATTTCCTGACAGCTCATAAAAAAGGTTCCCCCTGATAGCGGACAATGGCGTTTCCCCCGGCCTTCCACGTGTCCATAAGAAGGCTGTACGTTCCGTCAAAAAGGGAATCCCAGTGTTCGTTGTCCGCGGGCCAGATTCCCCACGCGATGGAGCCGGAAAAGAAAAAATCGCCGCCCTCGCCGGATTGCTCCACCGCTTGTCCCGCCGCCTGCTCGCGCGCCCGCTTCAGGGAAACCGGGGGGAGCGCGGCAATCGCTTCTGAAAGGGACTGCGCCAGAGACTGCGCCAAGGCCGCGTCGCAGTTATTGATAAGAAGCCCCGTTTCGTTACTCTTGAACCTTAACGCCCAGCCCCGGCCCACGGCGCGGATAATCTCTTTAAGAACCGCGGCAATTTTTATCATGGCTTCGTCCCCGGCTCCGTGCCCCAAGGAATCCACCAGTATTTTAAACTTGTCGGGTTTAAGCATGATAAGGGCCATCGGGTCTTCCAGAAGGCGGGCTATCTCGTCGGCAAGGAAGGTTTGCTTCCACAAGCCTGTGCCGGGGTCTTCGTAGGCTTTGCGCTGCAGCCCCTGAACCCACGACATATTTTTCATGGTGAGTTCTCTTGTGGATTTGATCCGGCCCGTTATCATTGCCGCGGAGTTTAACAGGAGCCGGGAAACAATGTGGGGCATTTCCAGGGCGAAGCTGTCCATTGTCATACCAAAGCCGGGAAACATAACCAAAACGGAATCTTCCAACGCTTGCGCCTGAGCGTCATATTCAGCGCCCCGCGCGAAATCAAAATCGCCAATCATATCCCCTGGGGCAAAATAGGCTATTTCTTCATCCCCGCCGCCTTCAAGGGGCTTAAAAATCCGGATAAGCCCTTCCCGCAACAGGTAAAGACGCTGCGCCGCGTCGCCAGGGGAAAACAGAGTCCGGCCCTTTTTTAGCACAACAATCTGTGACCATTTTATCACAAACTCTTTTTCTTGCGACATGAGGTTGGAGAACAAATCAGACTTCACAATGGAAGAAAGCGCCCGGGCTTTTTTCCGCCGAATATTTTCAACCATTGGCATTTTTGGCATTTCCCAGTATGGAAACAACTATCCCCATAATATATAATAAAGCGCAGGCTTTGGAATCGTCAAGATACCCGGCGCACAGAAATCAATTTTACGAATAATTATGCATAACAGATGAATATAGTGCCGTACTCTTTTGCCGGCGCTTTTGTTCGGCTGTCCCGAATGTCCGCCGGCAGTATCATCCATTCCCGTACAGGGTAAAGCTGCCGGGGGGAACTTTAAGCCCCTTTATCGTGTTGTTCCGGATAGCCTCTACGTAGTCGCCGACGCTTTCTATCCTTTTGTCCATGTACACGCCAAAGGTAATTCCCGGCCGTACATCGCTGGCAAGGTGAATATCCGAACCGGCGGTAACCGGAAGCCCAAGTTGTCTGGCGTAGGCCCACGCCAGGGCATCGCAGGACGGGTCGCTGTTCCCCGCGTTCCCCGCCTCCACCGCGTCCACGTAGCCGGAAGAAAGGCGGGCGCTACTGATATGGGAGCGCTGCCTGAAAGGGTGCGCCTGAACCACGCAGCCGCCGTACCGCCGTACTTCCTCGAACTGCTCTTTCCGGTTCCAGCGCGCCGCCTCGGGATGTTTAAGGAGCCATTCTTTGTCAAGGCCGTAAACCAGGTAATCGTCCCCGCCGAGCGTTTCCTCCCATCCGAAAAAAACGTCCAGCCCCCGGCGGGCGCCTTCTTCACGGGCGTTTTCGTAGCCGCGGCAAAACGCGTGAACCCAGTTCTCCCAAGAAAGACGCCTGTCTACAGCGCAATTCCCCTTAAAAAAATGGTCGGTAATAATGATGCCCGCGTATCCCAGCTGCTGATACTTTTTAACGTATTCCCGCCCTCTGGAAACGCCGCAGGCGCTGCCCTCTCTGGTGTGCAGGTGTGTCTCGTAAAGACTCACCATGAAGACCCCTCCCGTCCTTGAACTTCACGGCTTGTTGTTAGAAAGACATTTCGTAACCCACGGAAAAAAGAAGGGCCCGCCGCTGCATCGCCGCTACGGTTCTTCCCGCATCGTTCGCGTGTATGGAATTAAAATCAAAGATGAAACGCAGGTCTCCCACAATGCGCCCCGACTGCGTAGGAAGTCCGGCAGGAAATCCGGCAAAAATTCCCGCGGTAAGGCCAATGGTAACAGGGGTAGCGACAATGTACGTTGATGAATAACCCCAACTGTTGGGATCGTTAACATTGACCCTTCCTGTGGGGATTGAGATGTGGGGCCCGGCCTGAACACCAAATATTGACCGGGAATCCAAAAAGTTGTATCTGGCAAGTATGGGAATATCAAGGCTGGTAACGCTGATACTTCTTAGTTCTGTGTAAGGATGACTTAGAGCGAAAAAACTCAGGTCATACCTGTGGAGTGAAAAACCAAACTCTAGTTGCACGGAAAGATTGTCGGTAACCGCGTAGTTTGTGTATACAGCGATGGTAAACCCCATTGCGGTTCCGTCCGAATATGAAGTCGGCCGAATACCGCCACTCTCGCCAAGGCGAACGGTGGTTTCGCTCAAATGTCTTCCGAAATCCCCCGGGCTGTTAAAGCCAATACTGCCGCCAAGTCTGCCCCCGGCGGTGAATTGCCCGGCTTGCTGGGCGTAAAGGCCCACAGCGGTCATCACGAATACCAAAACAGTAATCAACAGTTTCCTTGTCATATAAGCCTCCTGCAAGTGTAACGTCAGTATAGCGTAAAATGCCGGATAACGCAATTCCCGCGTTCTCTGTTTCCAAAACCCGGGGAAAAGTATATAGTATATCCATGAAAGTGTTAATTATCGGCTCAGGCGGAAGGGAACACGCCCTGGCCTGGAAGCTTGCCCAGTCAAGCGCTGTTGAAAAGATATACGCCGCGCCCGGTAACGGCGGGACTGTGGCGGAGGAAAAGACGGAAAACCTTTCCCTTGGCGGGGCGGACCCCGTTTCGCGGGAAGGACAGGCGGCTCTGCTTGAATTTGCCCAAAAGGAAAACATCGCCCTTACCGTCGTGGGGCCCGAAGCGCCGTTGGCGGCGGGCATTGCGGACAGGTTCCGTGCCGCCGGTCTTGCGATTGTGGGCCCCGGCCAAAAAGCCGCCCTGCTAGAGACCAGCAAGGTGTACTCAAAGTCGTTCATGGAAAAGTACGGCATCCGCGCCGCCAAAAGCGAAAATTTCACAAGCCTTGCCAGCGCCCTTGCGTACGCGGAAAAGCGCGCGCCGCCGTTGGTAATCAAGGCCGACGGACTTGCTTCCGGCAAGGGGGTGGTTATCGCCGCGGATAACGGTGAGGCGGAGGAAACCCTTACCCGTTTTATGAAAGACGGCGAGTTGGGAGAGGCCGGAAAGAGCGTCGTTATCGAAGAATACCTTAACGGGCTTGAAGTTTCGGTGCTGGCGGCGGTAAGCGTGGGCGGCCCGGACGGGAAAAAGGGCGTCATAAAACCCTTTCTGCCCGCAAGGGATCACAAGCGCCGCTTTGAAGGCGGGCGGGGGCCAAACACCGGCGGCATGGGCGCGATTGCCCCCGTACCGGATTTTACCCCGGCCCTCCATGCGGATTTTCTGGACAGCATCCTTGCCCCAACGCTCAAAGGGATGGAAGCGGAAAAAATGGACTACCGGGGGTTTATCTTCTTTGGCCTTATGATCAAGGAGGGCCGCTGTCACCTTTTGGAATACAACGCCCGGCTAGGAGACCCGGAAACCCAAGCGGTGCTTCCCCTTATGGATTCTGATTTTGCCGGGCTTTGCCGGGCTATCGTGGACGGAACCCTTTCGGACTTTCCTATCGAATGGAAGGCGGGCGCTGTCTGCGCTCCCGTGCTTGCCGCCGGCGGCTATCCCGGCCCTGTCCGCGGCGGAGACCCCATAACGGTTAACCGCGCGGGGCTGGATGCCGCCGGAGCAAAGCTCTTTGTGGCGGGCGCGCGGCGGGAAGCCGGGGGCGGCTTGCGTACATCCGGCGGGCGTGTGCTGGCGGTTTCCGCCCTTGGCGGCAATGCCGGGGACGCGCGGAAAAAGGCGTACGAGGCGTTGAGCTTCGTCAATTTCCAAGGCATGGTTTACCGCAAAGACATAGGCGTTGAGCACGGGGAGCAGTATCATGAATGACGGAATCCCTTTGTTATGGCCGGTTCTTTTTCTTTTTTTTCTTACCCTGCTTAATTCCATTTTCAGCACTGCGGAGATAGCGCTTGCGGCGCTTAACAAAAACAAACTGGAAAAAATGTCCGCGTCCGGCAGCCGCAAAGCGAAACGCATCCTTAACCTGACCAGCCAGCCGGCCAAATTCATCGCCGCCGTTCAGGTGGGAGTTACCCTTGTCGGCTATCTTGCCAGCGCGTTTGCGGCGAATGTCTTTGCGGGGTACATCTCCGGGCTTCTTGTTTTTTCCGGACTGCCAATCCCCGCCGCCGCCCTGACAACCATTTCCGTGGTGATCATCGCCATGCTTCTTACGTATTTTACGCTGGTGTTCGAGCTGCTGCCCAAGCGGATAGCGCTAAGAAAGCCTGAGCCGGTAGCCTTTGCCATTTCCGGCTTTATACTTGTGTTCGCCCGGCTTTTTGCCCCGGCGGTGTGGCTGCTTACAAAGACCACCAACGTCCTGTTACGGCTTATTGGCGTTAACCCCGAAACTGACGCCTATGTTGTTACCAAGGAAGAAATCCGGCTGATGATTGACGTGGGCAGCGCAAAGGGAACGATAAAAGCCGGCGAAAAGGAAATACTCAACAACGTTTTCGAGCTTGGCAGTAAGACCGCCGCCGAGGTAATGACCCACCGCCGGGACACGGTGCTGCTGTGGCTGGAGGACAGCGATGAGGAGTGGGAAAAAACAATCACCGAAAACAAGTACGGCTTTTTCCCTGTGTGCGGCGAAGACCCTGACGACATTGCCGGCGTGCTTAATTCTATGGACTATCTTTGCCTTAAAGACCGCCGCCGCCAAACCATCATGGCCGGGGCTGTTGTTCCCGCGCAGCTTGTCCCAACATCGGTTAGAACCAATGTGCTGTTCTGGCGGATGAAAAAAAACCGCAATCACTTCGCGGTTGTTCTGGACGAACACGGCGGCATGATGGGAATTGTTACCATGAAAGACCTTCTGGAAGAACTGGTGGGCAGCCTTGACAGCGACCAGTTAAGCCCGCCGGAACAGCCCCTGATCGAAAAAACCGGCCCCCAAACATGGAGCGTAAACGGAGCGGTCTCTTTGGAAAAGGCCGCCCGCGAAATGGAAATCTCCCTGCCCGTGGACCGCTACGACACCTTTGGCGGCTACGTGTTCAGCCTCTTGGGCCTAATCCCGGAAGACGGCTCCCAAGCGGAACTGGAAGCGGACGGGCTGGAAATAAAAATCCTTGAAATACGGGAACACCGTCTGGAAAAAGCCCTTGTCTCCAGAAAAACGGCTCACGCGAACAACGCAAGTTACCGGGAATGACGGTAACGTTGGGCCTTACTTCCCCGGCTTGGAGCCGATAAGGGTCAAGCTTAAGCCAGCCTGATAGCGCTCGGCGCTTTCAGGGTTGGTGATCTTTTCCGAGGCGTAAAAGCCCACAGACCCGGTGGAAAACTCCTTCGCGTGGGCATAGAAGGTTGACCACACTTTGCCCTCGCCGTCTTTTACGGTAATTTCAAGAAATTTTGGCGCTTTCAGGTCGCGCTTGGCTGGTTCCGGCATATTATCTCCTACTGTCATTATAGTACAGCCCCCCGCATAAAGCAATAACCCACACCCCCGCCGCCACAGCCGGTAGGCAGAACTCCACGGCTGGGGAGGGTATACCATTTAAGAAGCCGCCCAGGGAACCCGCTCCGGAGCCACGGTCTCCTTCGCTAAAGAGTCTGGGCCATTGTCTTCTTAAACGATATACCCTCCCCAGCCGGACGCTATATCTATCGGCTATGGCGGCGGGGGCATTATTGGGGGAAGAGGGCGTTAGCTGGAAAAAACGTGCGGCAGGCGGCTTGACAGTTTCGCCAATAGTTAGTACAGTACCAACCAACAGGAAAAACAGATTTGAAAATGATGGTGAAAAACGGCGGTGAAATTTTGATTTCCCCAAGCTCTGGGCATAGGACGGGCCCACAGGCCACAGGCCACAGGCCACAGGCCACAGGCCACAGGCCACAGGCCACAGGCCACAGGCCACAGGCCACAGGCCTGCCGAGTTTGCACAAAAATCAGGCTCTTGTCAATTAGCTGATCGTAGATATTTTCTTAAAGAACTCCAGTCATCTCTTTGGAATAACTGGCGGCGAGCCACAAGTTCGTACGCCTTTTATGTATGCCCTGCTTGTATGAGTGGGTAATCACGTGATTACCCGCCAGAACAAGGCGGGGTCACGCATTTAAGGAAGTGTGATATGGAAAACACCTTCAAATGGTTCGGGATTGTCGTATTGGTTGCGGTAATCGGGTTTTCAATGGCGGCTTGCGACACTGGCACCACCGGCGGTGGCAGGGATGGCTTGCCGCCAGCCGGAGACGGCGGCATCACGTTCCCTGCCCCCGGCGATCCTAATGTGCCTCCTCCTCCAGTGGTTGTTGATTTTCAAGGAAACCCGGTTCCGGCTGACATAACCATGAATTTTACCCGGGTTGCTATTGGGTGGGACGAGGATGATGTGATTTATGCATACTTATTAGACATTATCCCCGGTTCGGCAATAACCCTGTCCGGCGGCACTCTGAGTTTTAGGCTGGGAAACCCAATAGAAGCTGAGTTGATGTCTGCTGCTGGTACGATGCCCCCCGGTTTCAGCGCTACACCGGGCTTGAGGATATTCATGGTTGGCCTGATTTTTTACACAACAGAGTCTGTCGCGCCCCGGTGGATGATTCCTCCTGATGATGACGAATACTCTCTTACAGTTGTTCAATTTGTATACGCCGACAGAGCAGGTACCGTTAGCGGAAGATTTCAAAACGAATACTGGAATGAAACGGCTAACTGGGTGCTGAGGCAAGGCTGGAATACAGTGATTAGTACAATTACATTTGATGATCCGGACTCAGGAAGCGGTTCTTCCACCTCTGTTACCGGAACGCCCGGCGCTAACTTTAGGTGGATGATTTTTTGATATGCCGGATTAAAGTAAAAAACGCATAAACCAACCACAATCCGCCCGGAGGTATGCGCAACCCGCATACTCCGGCGGCTTGCCTATTGCGCGAATGTTGTGGTACAATATTGGAGTTGTAGTATGAATATTTTGATTATAGGCGGGGCCGGGTATGTCGGCAGCCACGTTGCCCGGGAGTTTCTTGACCGGGGCCACGCTGTAACGGTTTTCGATAATTTTTCAAGCGGGTTAAGGGAGAATCTTTTTCCCGAGGCCGGGTTCGTCCACGGCAGCATCATGGATTACCCGGCCCTTCTTCAAGCCTGCCGTGGGAACATTGACGCGGTGGTACATCTAGCGGCCTTTAAAGCCGCCGGTGAATCCATGATAAAGCCTGAAAAGTATTCCATTAACAATATCAACGGGACTGTCCACATTCTAAACGCCATGACGGAAGCGGAAATCAAATACATGGTTTTTTCTTCCAGCGCGGCGGTGTACGGCGAGCCTGAGTATATTCCTGTTGATGAAAAACACCCGGTTAGGCCTGAGAACTATTACGGCTTTACCAAGCTCGAAATTGAGCGCATGATGGACTGGTATGACAAACTTAAAGGGATACGTTTTGCAAGTTTGCGGTACTTTAACGCCGCAGGCTACGATGTAAAGGGTAGAATTACCGGGCTGGAACAAAACCCTGCGAACCTTCTTCCTGTGATCATGGAGGCCGCTTCCGGTATGCGCAAGGAGCTTTCAATTTTCGGGAACGATTATGACACCCGTGACGGCACTTGTATTCGGGATTATATCCATGTAAACGATCTCGCGTCAGGCCACGCCGCCGCATTGGATTATATCAGCAAAAAGGACATGAGCCTTACGGTTAATCTGGGAAGCGAAACCGGCACCACGGTAATGGAAATTCTGGAAGCCGCCCGGCGCATTACCGGACGCCCCATCCCAGCGGTCATTACCGGACGCCGCAGCGGAGACCCAGCTTCCCTTACGGCTTCCGCAAAGGCGGCCCGGGAACTTTTGGGCTGGAAGGCGGAACATTCTTGTTTGGACACGCTCGTCCGCAGCACTTGGGGCGTGTATAAAAGATAGTTATGCGATGTTTTGTTTCCGGTTAAGCGCCGCCGTCGATATTGTAAACCACTGTTTTATTTCTTCCTGTGCATTTTGCCTCGTACAGACATTCGTCGGCTCTTTTCAGAAATTGCTTCATGTTCATTCCGGCTTCAAATTTGACTGCCCCGATGGACACGGTTGTTCTTCTTTCGTCTTTTAATGCGGTTTCTTCCGTTGCGCGCCTGATGTTTTCCAGCACGGTCAGAAACGCGGCCTCTGAAACATTTTCCGCCATAACAGCGAATTCCTCTCCGCCAAGCCTTGCGACAACCATGCTTTCAGGCGCTATTTGCTGCGCCGCCTCTACAAATTGTTTGATTTGCTCGTCTCCCGCATCATGGCCATAGGTGTCGTTTATCTGCTTGAAACGATCCAAATCCAAAATGGACAAAAAAAGATTGTATGGGGATTTTTGAAACTGAAAAATATTGTCGCGCAGCCTGTTTTCAAAATAAAAACGGTTATAGGCTCCTGTTAAATAATCCCGGAAAGAGGATTTTTTTAATCTGGTGTACGCCTGACGAAACATGCGGGTTTGCTGTTCCACATTTTTTTTGAAGTCGCGGCTTAACTTTATATGCTGTTTGTAACTGCTGTTTTTGTCCAAAATGTCATTCAAAAGATAAAAAAACGACAGCGCAAACAACACAAGCAGCAGCGTTACAAAATTTCCGGAGATGTTTCTTAACCCCATTAAGTCATACGTAACCGCAATCGCGGTGATTGGCATTAAAACAATTTTGCAAATATGGGATTTAGTCGGGGTGTAGTAACGCAAAAATGTAATGATGCAATACACAACATACGTTGTGGCGGTAATGGCAAGGGTGGCAAGAACAACGACGCTAAGAGTGTTACCCATAGAAGATATGCTTATCCAGAGCGCGGCGGCTACAACAACGGTGAACGACACAACAAGTCTGGATACAGTTTTATTGATTTTTCCTTCGGGATTAAAAACCATGTCCGTAAAAATTATGCTGGCGATACCAATAATCATGACCGAAAGCAGCCTTAGCCGCGCGATTGTTTCGATGGGTACGTAAAACCCCAGCATGAACTCCGAAACGTGCAGCAGTTCAGGAATCCCGAACAAAAGCCGGATAATGATGCTTAAATCCATGACCGTGTAAAACGAAATAACCCTGTACTCCGGGCAAATCGCCATGAACACTCCGCGGCTTATCACCAGCATGCTGACAAAGCCAAAAATTAAAGCCCAAATAACAACTTTATTTGCCAGATACTTGCTAAGGGCGGCAGTTGTGCCAATTACAAAATTTGATTTATAAAAATCCACCCTTTCAAACGCTTCGCATATCGAGATAGTCAGTTCTTGATAGGGGCGGTCATTATCAAATTCCAGCCCAAAGACTGAAATATTAAATATTGGCATGACGGAAGCATCGGCAACTCTTCTGCTTCTGCTGAAAACGACTTCGTTGTTCAGCAAGACGCTGTAATACCCCCTGATAGGGCTTAGGTAAAGTCTTATGTCGTTTACCGGCGCGTCGTGAACAATCCGCAGGCGGTAAAGGGAAGATACCGGCGACAGGTAGCCGTCTAAAATCTTCAAAGACATGGGAATCGAAACAAGAGCCGGCGTTACATGGGGGGCGTGATTTTTGCCGCCGCTGCAATAGCAAATTCCCGTAAGCCGCTCCCATTGACCAACTATCCGGTATGTCTCGGTTCCGGTCAGGTTAACGCCGCTTAAATCCAATACGCCCTCTACCGCCTCGACAGTGTTCTTGACGAAAATGCCCGGCAAAAAATTGGACAGAGAGACGCCCATGAAGACAAAGAAGGTAACAAGCAGTATAACAGCAATGTATCTGCTTAGTTTTGTTCCCCAAGGGGTAATGAGAGCCGCCGCATCTTTTTTCACTATGTATGTACACCTCATAACTGCTGCTGGCAGACTTTACCTTAACAAAACACAGCGCAACACGAGAAAAATAAACAATCTAACTCTTATAAATTTAGTTTGCGCCCGTTAATCTGTCAAGGAAAAATACCAAAAAACATAGCTATGCTCAAATGGACATGAAATAAACTTATGCTATCCCTTTGAAGTGCTTTCGTGAGCCTATTGCGACTGAGGCGGACATAACGGCGGCGGCAAATATGACTAGATGCGGCAAATCAGCGAATTGCTCAAAAAGCACCCCGAAAAGCAGCTGCCCCACCGGATATGCGCCGATTACAAGGGCCATAACAACGGCAATAATCTTTCCTACAAGTTCCGGCGGCGTTTGCTCCTGAACAAATGCCAGCACTTGTATGTTGACTATCTGCGTTGTAAGCATTACCACCGCCCCGCACAGGGTTATGATGACATAGGCCGCGAAAACCGGCGCGTTAAGCAGAAAAACAAGCCCAATGGGTACGGTATTTAGACTGCACGCAAAAAGCACCAGATGGGCGTTCTTTATGGTAAGCTTTTTTTCCAGCGCCCCTGCCAAAAAGCCCCCCAAAAGCCCCCCGCCCATCATGATCCCTTGGCTAATTCCCAGCATACCCGTCTCTTTGCCCAAGGTTTGGGTAACAAGAACAGGAAGCCCCACTATCATAAAGGCTACCGATGGAGTGCCAAAGAAAAACAGAATCAGCGCGACCTTTCCAAGAACGGGCTTTTCTTTCATGCCGAAGCGGGCGCATTCGGACAAATCGCTTTTGATCATCCGCATGGCGCTTCCCGCAGGCTTTTGCTTTTTGTAGGGTATGCGGATAAACAAATCTATAATTGCGGTAACGGCAAAAACCACAACGCTAATGACCAGAATGGGAAAAAGCCCGAAAAGGCCGAAAAGTATGCCGCCGATAGCCGGGCCTATGGTATTGGACAACGAAAACACCATATTGGCGGCGGCATTTGCCGGAACCAGCTTATCGGCGGGAACAAGAAAAGGAATGCCAGCCATTGTGGTGGGCATATAGATGCCTTGTATTACATTAAGGGCTATCAGTTTTGCGATTATAATGGGCACTATCGCACCGGAAAAGCCGCGTGCCGCCGCGATAAATAGCACAATAAGCACAGTTGTTGCGGCATCAAGCCAGAACATAATCCGCTGTTTTTTGCCGCGATCCGCTATAACTCCCCCAATGGGCGACATTAAAGCCAAGGGTATGAAAGACAGGGACAATACTGCCCCAAACAACGCGGGAGAGCCGCTTATATACAGTATGTAGAGGGGTAGAACAAAGCTAAGTATAGAATTCCCGAACAGGGCGAATACCTGTACGAGTATTAACAGCGAAAAATTTCTGTTCCAAAGTTTCTGTGCCGCCAGTTCCATGTAAGGATGTTCGCTACTGTTTGCCCTGAGTTGAATTTTCACACTCTATGACTTTTTGGGAAAACTTGTAGAACGTGTAATCGCTCTTTGCGTTTTCGGTATTCCCAATTTTGTTCCAAAAGCAGACGGGTATCTCGTGATTTTTCAGGTTTTTCTGTATGCAGGGGGCGCACTCGTTATTGTGCTTTTGGGGATGAAAGGGGCAATCGAATATTTCACAGGTGCAAAACGCCAAACAGGACATACGGTTCTCCTTTGGGGGATTTATGGGTATTATATCATGGATTACCATGCTTGTCAAATATTGCTGTGAAGGGCATCTTGTTCTATTTGACATTCGCCGCGTTTTCTTCTATGATTAGTACATAAAAAATGATTGATACACATCTTTTACTTGTTATCGCGCTGATTCTTCTGTCGACAAAGATTTTCGCCGTTTTTATGAAGCGCATCCATTTGCCGCAGGTAATCGGGGCGCTTGCGGCCGGGGTTCTGCTGGGGCCGTCCGTTTTTAACCTGGTTGGGCCGAATGAAACAATTTCCGTAATAGCGGAATTTGGCGTGATACTCCTTCTATTCTCCGCGGGGATGGAAACCGATTACAGGCAGTTACGCAATTCGCTGAAACCTTCGCTGTTAATCGCCGCGCTTGGGATTGCCGCCGCGTTGGGCGGAGGGTTTGCCGTCGCGTTTTTATTTGGAAACCCTTCCTTTGAAAGTTTCTTTATTGGTGTTGTTATCGCTTCTACATCCACCAGTATCACTGTCGAGGCCCTTTCTGAAATGGGAAAACTGAAAACAAAGGCGGGGGCGGCAATTTTAGGAGCGTCGATATTTGACGACATCTTAGTCATAATCATCCTTGCGGTTATTATGGGCATGGGCGGGGGCGGTTTTTCCGTTGTTTCTCTGGCGGTAATTTTGCTGAAAATAGCCGCTTTTTTCGCCTTCGCCATCGCTGCCGGATTATGCGTCAACAAATTGTTCAATTTCATGTACGGCAGATTCGGCGAAAAAAGAAGATTCACGGTTTTTGCTATTGCGTACTGCTTTCTTATGGCATATTTTGCCGAGTTGTTTGGATTGGCCGGAATCACAGGGGCATACCTTGCCGGCATTGCCTTTTGCAGTACACGCTGTGTTGAGTCTCTTGAAACAAAAACGCACGGGCTTTCGTATATGTTCTTTACCCCTGTGTTTCTTGCCAACATCGGGATTCATACATCGTTTGACGGCATGACCGGCAGTTTGATGCTGCTTACCGTTTTGCTGGCTGTTGTCGCAATAATTTCAAAAGTGATTGGCTGCGGCCTGGGCGCAAAAATCTGCAAATTTACAAACAGGGAAAGTATACAGATAGGCGCTGGGATGGTTGCGCGGGGCGAGGTTTCGTTTATTGTCGCCACTAAAGGCATAGCCGTAGGCTACATAAGCTCGCTCGTTTTTCCGGGTGTTATTGTTGTTGTACTGGTAACAGTGCTTATTGCTCCCCTGTTGTTGAAAGCGGCATTTTCCGGCGAGGCAGCGCAGACACAGCCGTAGCGGTTTTTGCCATAGCGCCAGCTTCACGTTTTCTCCTCCGCGCGGGCTTCCTGAACTTCCCCCGTTTGAGTGGACACAAAGTTAAGCTCATGATAAACCTAAGGAGAGTAAATCATGAGGAAACGAAGAAAAAGTTACACGAGTGAGTTCAAGGAATGGAGTTCCCCCGATTTTTTGGACAGTGAATTAAGCCGCTAAATTATTTGTTAATGCTAAAGGTGTAGCATATCCGATTGCCGAATGTCTACGGCGTCTGTTGTAATACATTTCGATGTA
>WQUW01000057.1 GCA_009781915.1 Treponema sp.
ACATTTCCGCCCAAAGCCCCGGAGTTGGCGGGTATGGGGCCTCGAATCCGCCCAGGGAACCCGCTCCGGAGCCTCGGTCTCCTACGCTTAAAAATCTGGGCAAATGGCTTCTCGACCCCATACCCGCCAACTCCGGGCATTGTACCGCTGATCTCATGCACAGCGGGGCATTGCTGGGGGGCTCCGCAGAACATCAGCCCCCCGGCATTACCGCACAGCGCCCGCTTCGCACAGCCTTCCCCAGACAGCCGTGGAGGGCACAGGCCCTCTTCCCCCCAGTAATGCCCCGCCGCGCGTGAGCCACCAGTACAATGCCCGGCAGGGGAGGATATACGGTTTAAGAAGCCATTTTGCATGGATTCTCCGCGTAGGAGACCGTGGCTCTGGAGCGGGTTCCCCATGCGGGATTCTTAAACCGTATATCCTCCCCTGCCGGGGCTTTTGGCGGGAATGCTCATTTACGGCGGGGGGGCCTACTGTACGTCCTTTCAGTGGAAAACTCGCCTGTGATACCCATTTCAACAGCCAGCGCCGTATGCGCCAAATCGTTGAAATGCCACCACTCGGAGGCCAGGGGAATCAGCCCCGCCCCGGTCATATATCTGTGCAGTAGAATTGTGCCGCTTGTAGCGTTATTGGAAAACTCGGCATCCAGCCATGCGGTAAGGCTCCTTGAATGAACGGGTGTTGTAAACACAACCGCGGCGGTACTCAGTTCGTGCATGGGCGACTGCATCGTGTACTGCGTGTGCCCGCTTACGTGTATGAAGGCGTAATCGCCGGTTACCCGTATTTGATAGTGGTCAATTCTGGCAAGGCTCGCGTCAATCGCGGTTCCCCTTTGGTGGTTGTACGGGGAGGCCGCCAAAAACCACCGGGTGTTCCACGGGGGAGTTGTCATGCCCGCCATAACAACCGGATCGGCGTTTACCAAAGAGTGCAGGTTTTCGTATACTTTGTCGTGAGCGGCGGCGGGCCTGAACGCCTCGTAAATAATCAAGGTATTCCCGTCGGCAAGGGCGGCTTGCTGCGCCGCTCCTATCTTTCTGGCCATCCCATACAAAACCGGGGCAATATATTCCACCCTTCCAAGCCGGGCGTTAAAATCCCTTGCCTGATACAATGCCCTTCCGGTAACGTTGGGTATGTATCTTCCCGATGATCGAAACAAAGAATGTGTAGCGTTAGTGATGTTATACACAATAGAAGGAAGCACATCCGGCAGGTTGATCATGCAAAGCCGGTTTTCCACCCACCCTGTGGCATTGCCTGCTTGTACCCGCCACCAGCCATTCCGTTCTTCCAGAATCGTAAACCCCTGCCCCGCCGCCAAGCCGCGGATGGCATTCGCCTGCCCGCCGGGGCCGTCACGCAGGGGAAGGGCAATGGCGGCCCACCCGGTTGATCCGGCGACCGGAAGCTCAAACGTTCCGCTTTCCCAAATATAAAAAATGTATCCGCTAAGTTCTTCAAGGGACACAAGAGCGCCCGGATGCCTGTCATGCACCTGAACGTGCCCCGATTCACAACTCGTATTATACGAAATTAGCAGAAGAGAACATACAAAAATTCCAAGCCTTTTCACGCAAGTACGCGCCTTCAGTGTTATGCCCACAATACCCACATCATCGGCATAATACGCGCGCCCCTGAAAGTATTCCTCGTTATGAAAGAATTACGGAGAAAGCAGGCGCTCCAACGCCGCGGCCAACGGCGTACCTAGGTTCAAAAAATGCAAGAAAAGCAAATGCGCCGGATAAAACACGTAGAAGCTGTACGCCATGATTTTCGATTTTTTCCCAAGCCTGCCGTTATACATCGCCAATAGCGGAATGGCGAGAAAGATGCCAAGCTGGAACCAGTGGGAAAAGGCGAACCTATGGTAGACAAGCGCCAGATGAAACACAATGCCCACGGCGCAAAAGGCGAGCATTTGGCGTTTGAAATTGCCATGAAACAACCCGAAAGCGACAATCCACAAGACCGCCACGAAATTCCAGTTTGCGGTATACGCCGCCGCGCAACACACCGCCAGTATTACCGGCTTTAGGACGATGTGTATCTTTTCGCTTTTTAGCGCGGTCAAGGCTACAAGCCCCATCGTAAGCGCCCAAATTACGCTTGTCGCCTGAAAGAATGTATAGCCAAACGTGATATTAAACGGGTAGTGCGATACCAAGGCAAGGATAAAAAGACGGAAAATATATTTTTTTCTGTTGGAGGTATAGCAATACCCTTCGGCGATGAAAAAACAGATAACAGGGGCGACTACTCTTGGCGCGAGTCTGGACAGCGACCACTCCAGCGATCCATTGGGAAGAAACAAAACGGCGAAATGATCCAAAAACATAAGCGCCATGACAATGATTTTTAGCCGGTTTGCTGTAAAAAAATCATATCCTCCGTGGCGCATAACGCCGCTAGCCAAGCCGGGGTCTGACATACTGTTCCACCTCGTAACGAATTTTTTCCATGTCTATTGTTTTGTATTCTCCGTTTTCGTAAAGGACACGGCCCTGCACCATTGTCATGCACACATCGCTGCCCCTTGCCGCGTAGGCCACGGCAGCGCAGGGGTCGTAGAGCGGGAACAAGTGGGGCGCGTCCAGATTCAGCATGATAATGTCGGCGTCATAACCGGGCTGTATTCTGCCGGTTTCGTTTTCGCGCCCCTGCCCCGCGGCCCCGTTTACCGTTGCCATCTTAATGGCCTCGTACGCGGACAGCGCCGCGGGATCGCCAGAGATGTATTTTTGCAGCAAGGCCGCGGTTTTAATTTCCTCGAACATATCGTGGTTGTTGTTGGAACAGGCTCCGTCAGTGCCAAGCGCTACGTTTAGCCCGCGGCCGCGCATCTTCATTACCGGGGCCACGCCCGATGACAACTTCAAATTGCTGACAGGGCAGTGCGCCGCCGTAGCGCCTGAGGCGGCCAGTATGTCCATGTCGCCTTCGGTCAGCCAGCAGCAGTGGGCGGCGGTGGTTTTCCGTGTGAATACGCCGGATTCACGCAATACTTCCGCCGGGGTCTTGCCGTATTTTTTCACACATTCGGTATGCTCCGCCTCAGTCTCGCTTAAATGTATGTGCAGGCGCAAATTATGTTCCCCGGCAAAGGCCACGCTTTCCCGCCACGCCTGTGGGCCCGAAGTGTACTCCCCGTGTATCCCCGCGTCAACAATCAGCCGGCCTTCCCCCGCTCCCTTAAAGCGCTGGAGGACTTCCCGGACTTCTATCGTGCCCCGCTCTTTTTCAAAATCAAACCGGCTCATGTCAAGGCATAATACCGAGTTGGTTATGTTGGCCTTGACGCCAGTTTCCAGCACGGCCTCGGCAATCCGGGGCAGATGAAAGTACATATCCGTACAGCTTATAACGCCAAAGCGGATACACTCGGCAAGCCCCAGCCGGATGCCCGCGCTGATACAGCGCTCGTCAAGCCTGTTTTCGGCGGGGAAGATATGGTCAAACAGCCATTCCCGCAAACGGTAATCGTCAGCGTAGCCGCGCAAAAGCGTCATAGGCAAATGGCTGTGGGAGTTGATAAGGCCCGGCATTAAAAGCCGCCGCCCGCCGTTTATTACACGGGCCGCGCTTTCTGCCGGAGGTGTTTGACCCACATAGGTGACGCTCCGCCCGTCTATCCCGACATAACCGCCACGCAACACGGGCTTTTCGTCATTCATGGTTATTACGGTAATATCGCTGAACAGCACATCCATACACTACACACCCTTCGCGTTTAATAGAGAAGACGCAAGAATCGCGCCCGCCGTAAAAAAGACAGTATACCATACTATGAAAGATATAGCTAACGGACGCCCCCGCTGTTTATCCGTTCAATCGCCTGCGAAACCGCCCGCAGACGTACCACCCGCCCGCCGCCATGTTCGGCGAAGGCCCGGAAACGGTCTCCGTCATTGGTAAAAGGGGAAGCCCTTTCGCCGGGGAAGGGGGGATACCTTTGTTTTGTCCATACAAGGGAAGGGTCGGAAAGGGAAACATTGGGGAAAGCGGGGTCAAAGTAGATAAACGAGTCGTGAACGCCCCGCTGTGCCCACGGCGCTTCGTCAGTGCATTGCAGGTAGCGTATAACCCCGGCGGAAAAATCAATGGACTGGATTACCGCCGCGTGGCCCATTCCCCCGTCCCCGGAGCGGAAAAGGAGTATGTCGGCGGGGCGAAGATTGCGAATCTCGTCATGCACAGGGATAACGTGGGGGCTTCGTGAGTTAAAAAAGCTGGTTCCCGCGAACCATGCCGGGTCTTGACCCGCCCTCGCTCCCAAGGCCGCCGCCAGCGTACGGCCCAAGTCGATCCCCCCGGCGGCAGCGACATGGGACAAGACGTGCCACACAAAGCCGGAACAGTCAATGCCAAGCAGCCCCACGCCAAAAAGGAAATTGTAGACATCGGCCTCGTCCACGCCCCGGCCCGAATGCAGTACATGGGGGCGGTGCGGCAGGCCTTGATAAAAACCGGCCCGCATCCGGGCTATGTCGAAAGGGTCAAGGGAGACCGTCCATGTCTGGGAGGGAAGGTCGAAAATAATTACTTTTTCCCTGCCGCTGGAAAGGGCCTCGGTGTACTTCCTGAAATCTTCGCTGTCCAGAAGCGTGTTAATCCGCTCCCAAAGAAAAGCCGGGCTTGCCTTCCCCCCGCCCACAAAGCCCCACGGCTCCTCGGTAAGTGTGTCCCGTTCATAATTCATGGCAAAGGGTATACGCAGGTTCATTACCCTGCCTTCAATGATGCGTGTCTGGAAAAAGAGCCGGTAGGCTTCTTCAAGAACCCGCTCGACCCCGGAACCCCAGATACGGCCCGGGTCGGAAAACGCCGCCAGCCGGGAAATATCGCCCCCTTCAGCGGGGGAGAGCGGGGCCGAGAACGCGAGCAAAAGAACAAAGGCCATTACGGTAAAGCGGACGGATACGATGCTCTTGAAAAAGGTAGTTTTTATTCGCATCACCGCAGATAATCACCTCGTACTAAGCGTGTTCCAAAACCGCGTCCGGGCGGCCTTTACCTAATTTAAGTTTTCAATGTCCTTAAAATACTTCACCGTGCCGTACTTTAACTCTTCCGCCGCCTCGTCGTCGCAGACGATGATCGCGTTGGGGTGCGTCTGAAGGCAGGAAAGGGGACACCAGTGACTGACCCCTCCTTCAACCGCCGCTTGGAGCGCGCGGGCCTTTTGGCGGCCCGAAACGATAATAAGCACCTCCCTCGCGTCCATAACCGTCCCGATACCCACGGTAAGGGCCCTGGAGGGAACCTTTTGCGGGTCTCCATCGAAAAAGCGGGAGTTGGCGATACGGGTTTCGGTGGTAAGAGTCATGGCCCTGGTGCGGGAAGTAAGGGAAGAACCGGGCTCATTAAAGGCGATGTGCCCGTTACTGCCAATGCCCCCCATGAAAAGCTCAATCCCCCCGGCGGATTTAATGGCCTGTTCGTAGGCGCCGCATTCTTCTTCGGGGTTTGTTGTCATGCCGTTGGGTATGTGGGTGTTCCCCGTCTTTATGTCTATCGCGCTGAAAAAATTGTCGTCCATAAAGCGCCGGTAACTTTGGGGATGATCCGGGGGAAGCCCCAAGTACTCGTCCATGTTGAAGGTAGTTACATGGGAGAAAGAAACCTTCCCCGCCTTGCAAGCGGCGATAAGCTGCCGGTAAACCCCCAGCGGGGACGAGCCTGTGGGGAGCCCCAGCACAAACGGCCTTGCCTGTTCCGGCGCGAAGGCGTTTATCCGCCCAGCGATGTAATCAGCAGTCCAGCGGGAGGCGTTTTCATAATTGTTGTGAATCAAAAGCCGCATAGTTCCTATACTCCTATAACCCATGACGAACACGGCGTCATGGGGAAATACGAAAACAAAAAACAAACCGGGCTTCTCGCAAATCCCGGTTAATTTGGAAAATCCCGGCTATCCGGGCTATTTTTTTAGAACGGAAATAACCCGTTCCAACACCTTTTTCCGGTCTAAAGGCTTGACGATATAGCTCTTGGCCCCCATAAGGAGGGATTTTTTGACTACATCTTCCTTTCCCAGCGCGCTGACCATGATTATACAGGCGTTTTTGTCAAATTCCAGAATCTTCTCCATCGCCGAAACCCCATCCATTACCGGCATGGTAATGTCCATGGTAACCAAATCGATGTTGGGATGTAATTCTTTGTACTTTTCCACCCCTTGGGCCCCGTCAGCGGCGGTCGCCGCTACTTCAAACCCTTCTGAAGAAAAAATCTGACCAAGCTGCTTGGCAATAAACATGGAATCATCAACAACAAGAACCCTGTACGGCGTACCTTCCGGCTTTGTTCCCTCGGGAGACTTATCGTTCATGCCGGGCATATCACTCTTCGCTATCATGGTTATGCTCCTCTTAACTTTATATAAAATTGTAGTTTTTTGGAAGCAACAAGTCAAGGGGCTATCGCAGAATACCGCCCTTTTAACAATCCCGCCTGTACGGTGTATTTATTTTTTCCGTAAAAACTGGATAATGATACCATGACCGGGGATTTTTTGCTAGCCCCGTTGGCGGAACTGACGCACCGGGCTTTACGGGAACTGATTGAGCGCTTTAATCCGCCCGGCCGCCAGTGGGGGGCGGACGAATACTTTACGGAAATGATCAGCGCCGCCGCTTTTGTCGCCGCGGGGCCTTTTGAGTCATGGTACGTTGACGGCGGCCCCTGCCCCCACAAGCTGGTTTATCAGGTTGTGGGCAGCGACACGGACACGCTTGTCCGGGCGATACGCCTTTTGGACAGGATGGAATGTCTGGGCATTGATATTAACATGGGCTGTTCCGCCCCGGCCATAACCCGTACCGGAGCGGGCGTTCGCTGGATGGCGGACATTGAAAAGGCCGCGAGCCTTATCCGCCGCGCCCGGCCCCACACCCGCCGCCGCCTAAGCGTGAAACTGTGCGTTGGGCTTACGGACGATTTTGAGTACTTGGTTCGCTTTTGCCGCCGCCTTGAAGAAGAGGGTCTTGACCTAGTTACCCTGCACCCCCGCACGGCCCGCGAAAAGTTTAAGCGCAAAGCCCGCTGGAACTATGTTTGCGCCCTTAAAAAGGAACTGGGCATTCCCGTTGCGGGCAATGGCGACATAGCCTCGGCGCAGGAAATGTTGTGCCGCCGCGATGAATGTGACGCGGTTATGGTGGGCCGTTTGGCGGTACGCCAGCCTTGGATTTTCGCCGAGGCGAAGAGCATTCAGGCGGGGGAAAAACTGCCCGCCGTAAGCATTGAAGAAACGGGCCTACAGTTTCTGGAACTCCTTTCCCGCTACCAGCCACCTGAGTTCCACATGAGCCGCTGCCGGCGTTTCTTCGGTTACTTTTGCGATAACCTGAAATGGGGGAATTACATAAAGAACCTCCTGAACCGGGAAACAAGCCTTTCGGGGGTTGAACGCGCGTGGCGGGGGCATTTCTGGGGGGAAGAACACTAGCCCACGGCTCTCCGGGAGTACTCACGTGCGGCGGGGGGGATGCGTGTAAATATTGCGGATATGTTCTTTGCCCGGTAGCCTGAAAATGTCGAAATCGCTGTCCAGGCTGATAATCTCCCGAATGCCGGTTTTTTCAGCGGTGATAACCAGGGTAGCGTCGGCAAAATCCATCGGGACATCCGCGTACTTTTGGGTCAGTTCCACAAGCCGGGGCATATCGTGCTGGTTAAAGTCGCTTAAAATGACCCCTTTGTACATGACCCACTCGTAAAAATCCCTTTGAGCGGCGGTACTAAAATCCAGCATATGGGAAACTTCCGTGAAAACCGCAACGGTACTTACAAAGCGGTACGGGCGCTCCTTCAAAAACGCAGCAACAGGGCGGTGGTGCTTTTCACTTGAATCAAAAAGGGCGATAAGGGGACCCGCGTCAAGGAGAATTGAACCTAGCACTATAACCCTTGCCTGAAAGCTTTTCTTTGATGCGCTCCTTGTAGGTGGTGGCCCGGTCATTTTCGCCGGACCCGTACCTGCCAAAGTAAGCCTCGCCCAGCGTGAAAGAACATATCTCGTTTTCTTCCCGCTCGTAATATACTTGGATAGCCTCTTTGATTATGTCCGATTTCGTCTTGCTCTTAATTCTGGCAAGAACAACAAGCTTGCTGAGAATATCTGCGGGAAGCCTTGCCGTAGTTATTTGGTCGTACATATATTATGCAATGTAATACAAACTTGTGGGAAAGTCAAGCCCCTTTTTGAAAAAACGTGGTTAATAAGCCGTTCCAAAGCTTACACCCCCCGCGCTTCGATACAATATTCCGGTATACTCAACATCCCCTTGATCGTTCAAACGGCTGGCTAGTATGTATGCCGGATCAAGGACAGTTATGAGCCTTGCGGGAATGTTTGTGATTATCTCGAAAAAATCGTGTCCAGCTTTGTAATACACCAGTACAACGCTGTGGTTTTCCAGCCGGTTCATGAATTCGATTGCCTCTGTCAGCGTCATAACAAGTAATCCCGTGGAAAGGCCCTCGGCAAAGGCCCCGTTTTCGCCAAACACAGTTGCGGAGGCAATTCCGCTTTGCCTGCCGTTTAGGGGAGCGTTTACCGGCCGCCCTGATCTTGGGTCAAAAATATGGCTGTAGCGTATGCCGTCTACAAAAAAGGCGTGATCGTAATCTCCGCTTGTGGAAAGGCTTGTGTTACTTGTCATAATAGAAATGAAGGCAGAGCCACGATACCGCCCCGGGCGCGGCTTGCGCAGCCTTAGCGCAAACTGAAAAAGGCCATCGTCCGCCGGGATATAGTCCATCCCGCTAAGCAGAGCGATACTGCTGCCGCCGCTGGAAAAATACCCGAAACGAAAGCCCTCCCGAAGCATAACTTCCAGAACCAGATCGGCGGCGTAACCTTTCACTATCGCGCCAAAATCGAGCTTGGCTTGGTACGTAACGCCGTTAACAACAACTGGCGGAATCATTTTTGTAAGCGTAAACCCCGACGCCTCGCAGCCTTCAAGGACAACTCCGCAGAAACCTACAAGCCGTGTGAATGCCTCTATATATTCAGGGCCGGGCAGTTGATTGCGTCCTTGGGGCCTGTCGTAGGGGAAAATGGGCGCAAACCTGTTAACCCTAAAGCGGGGCGAAAAACCCCACAAGTCCACAAACGGAAAAACGGTCGGGTCAAAAAGGCCGCCCAGTTCCCCATGCGCCTTTCTTGCCACCGCAATGACGCGGGCCATGTGAGCGCTAACGGCAATACTTTCCCCATACGCCAAAGCGTTAAACCGGGCCACATCCGAATCCGGGTTGGAAGTGGAAAAAACGCCATCCAGCTCGGTAAGGATTTCCCTCGTCTGGTTCCAGACCCTCTCGAAGCGGGCGGCATTTACGCTCTGCGTAAAATCATCGTACAGGCGCAGGACAGAAACTGTGCCAAAGGCCACGGTCGTGTGCCGTGTTCTGGCGGTAAAACTGGACGTGTCAGGCGCCCCGCCCCGCCCGGAACATCCGGACAGGGCAATCACCGCGCAGATAAACGGCACGGTGATTTTGGTTTTGTTCATGCGGCGTTATTGCCCTTAAGCTACTGCCTAAGGGCATTCGTAACGGCATTGATTATGCCTTCGCTTACGGCAGTTGCGCCTGTTACCACATCAATGCCCTGAATCCTTTGGCCTTCAAGGATTTGAGGAATTATGCCCCCTGCCGCCAGTGTCATAAACGCCGGAGTCTCCGAGTGGTCAGTAACATGTATTCCGGTAATCGCGCCGTTTGCCACGGTTACCTGCACCGTTATACTGCCGTAGTAGCCGCGCCCTGTTCCTGTGTACACGCCGTCCGGAATATCAGCCAGAACAATGGCTCTGGGCGGCTGTCTGGGGGTAAGCACGGCGGGGCTGCCGGCGGGATCCCAGAACGACCAGTTGTGCGGGCGCAGAGCCACGGTCGTGCCGGACTCGACAGTGGGGTCAAGCCTGCCGATCACAAGGGCGTTGGCGAACTTCATGTTTTCAGTGTTGAATCTCTCTCCGGTGGAGCCCCATGTATAAAACCTGCCGTCCAAAAGGAACTCGAGCTCAGACCAGCGCTCACCGAGGGCGGGCCAAGGGTGGGACAGGGTCATGTACTGGCGGACGCTGTAGCCAAGAGCAATAGCCGCCATGTTTATGTAGGCGGACATGATGCCTGCGTTGATATAGCCCTCGCGGGGAAAAAATGTCATAACGGTGTCTGTTCTAACGTCTTCGTAAAGCAGCCACTCGCTAAATATCAGGACTTTCACAGTTCCACGGGACACGCCTCTGGGAGTCCCCGGTCTGTCGGCCTGATGCAGAAGAACCTGGGTCTCGTAGTCGGTTACAACCACCATGTACCACGGCGTTCTGGCGCGGGCGCTCATGGCAAGGGAAGCGAAGTTCATAATGGTTTCGATGTCCTCGTATGTCGGCCTGTCGGCAGGGTTCTCGCTAAAACCGGTAACCCAATTGCTCGGCCCCCAGCGGTTTACGGGCGAGCGCCAAGGGCCCTCTTCGTAGTACCATGTAAGGAACTGGCGCGCGTCAAATGCCTGCGCTCCACGATCGAAGCCTCCCTGCGCAAGCGCCGCCCGGCAGGCGGTAAATACGCCCGCTGTTATTGCCAAAGCCGCGCACAGTGCGATAATCCTTGTCTTTCTCATTGTTATACCATCCTTCATTGAAAAACGTAAAAAGGGGAAACACCCCCTTCCCTTATAAGGCCAATTGCGCCTCTTTGTCAATCGAACGCTTGCGGCTCCCGCATTGCAAAACAAGGGGCAAAAAGGGTACTATTGTCCGTAAACCCATGACGCAGGCTTCTTTTTTCCACAGACTTACGCTCCTCGTTGGCCCACGGGCGGCAACAGCCCTTCAGGAAAGCCGGGCGATTGTGTTTGGGCTAGGCGGCGTGGGAAGCTGGTGCGCCGAAGCCTTGGCGCGTTCGGGCGTGGGGAAGATATCTCTGGTCGATTCGGATACCGTCTGCCACAGCAACATTAACCGCCAGCTTCAGGCGCTGAGTAGCACGATTGGCCGCCTTAAAACCGGGGCGCTGGAAGAACGTTTGAAGGACATAAACCCCTCGTGCGAGATACGAACCTTCCCCCATGTTTTTTCAAAGGAAACGGCGGAACTGTTCGAAATTGCCGACGCGGATTACGTGATTGACGCTATTGACAGCCTAAAACACAAGCTGGAACTCATCGAAACCGCCCTGTCCGCCGGAACGAAGTTTTTCTCCAGCATGGGTATGGCTCAAAAACTCGACCCTACCCGTATTAAAACCGCGGATATATGGAAAACATCCGGCTGCCCCCTTGCCCGCCTTGTGCGCTATGGCTTGCGGAAGCGGGGGTTTCGCGGGCATTTTACCGCCGTTTACAGCCAGGAGCGGATTCCCTTGCGTGAGGGGGTTCCCGCTCCTGACAATGCCGGCGCGAGCGGCACGTGGGACAGCGGCAAGAAAGTAATTAACGGTACTGCCGTAACAGTAACCGCGACAGCGGGGATGGTTCTGGCAAGCCTTGTGATACAGGACGCGCGTGAGCGTTATGAGTAATAACCGTTTTCTTCGCCGGGCAAAGGCGGGCGTGATAGTGCAAAAACTCGCCGCGAAAGCCGTCCACGAACGCAAACTTATTAGCGAGGGAGATCGCGTCCTTATCGCCGTGTCCGGGGGCAAGGACTCAAGCGTTTTGGCGTGGGCGCTTGCCGGTTTAAAGCGGGCGCTTGGCATTACCTATGATCTTGAAGGGCTTCACATTTCAAGCGATTTTTGCGCCTGCTGTAAAAAATCCGTTCTGGCAAGCCGCCTTGAGGAATGGGGCATTCCCTTTACAGACCTTCCGGTGTCCATTATCGGCAGGCTCAAGGAAGGCCGCTCAATGAACTGTTACTGGTGTTCCACTCAGCGCCGGACGGAACTTATCAGGTACGCTCTGGAACATGGCTTTAACAAGATCGCTTTGGGCCATCACATGGACGACATTATCGAAACTTTTTTTATGAACATGACGCACAAAGGGACACTCTCCGCGATGCCCATGTACCTTGCCTACCGCAAGTACCCGCTCTGCCTTATCCGTCCCTTGGGCTATTTGGAAGAACGGCAGATCATAGCCTGCGCTGACGAGCTCGGTATCTTAAAGGCGGCCTGCACCTGCCCCTACGGCGTTAATTCCCGCCGCCGGGACATACGGGATCGCATCGCTGGCTTTACGGATAACTCAGGGCCGGTAAAGCGCCGTATCCTCGCGGCTCTTTCATCCGGCGCGAAAGACTTGCTTGCGGAACATTCGCTACAGGAGGGATCTGGCGGTGAAACTGATTGACATCGGCATAAACCTCATGAATTCAGCATACGACCGTGACCGGGACGAGGTGGTCGTAGCCGCGGCAGCAGCAGGGGTGTCGCCCCTTGTCATTACCGGCAGCGGGGAACGCTCCAGCCTTGACGCGGCGTTATACGCAAGCGCCCGCAACGCCCTCGCGCCGGGTTCCCTTTACGCCACCGCCGGGGTGCATCCCCACGAGGTTAAAAATTGCACGGAACACACGATTAGCGTTCTTAGGGAGCTGGCAAGGGAAAAAAGCGTCAAAGCCATAGGGGAATGCGGGTTGGACTACAACCGGGATTTTTCCCCACGGGATGTTCAGCGCCGGTGGTTTGTCAAACAAATCGAGCTGGCAGCCGAGCTTTCCCTGCCCCTCTTTCTTCACGAGCGGGATGCCTTCGCCGATTTTTCGATAATCCTTGGGAACTACATAGGCTCCGTCCCCGCCGCTGTGGTGCATTGCTTTACCGGAACCGGGGAAGAGCTGGAACGCTACCTTTCACTGGGCTGTTACATAGGAATCACCGGATGGATATGCGACGAGCGCCGGGGCAGTCATTTACGGGAACTGGTAACACGCATACCCAAAGACCGCCTTATGCTGGAAACCGACGGCCCCTACCTGCTTCCCCGCGACCTTCCGGTCAAGGCCAAAAACAAGAGGAACGAGCCACGCTTCCTGCCCCATATCGCGCGAACTGTGGCACAGTGTACCGGAAAAGACCCGGCGAAGCTGGCGAAGGAAACCCGCGCCAACACGAAACGGTTTTTTGGCATTTGACGCTCCCGGTGTATTTATTGCCCCATGTGTGATATACTTTAGTGGTAGACCTTAACTAGGAGAGCATCATGTCGATTCATATTGAAGCCAAGGCTGGCGAAATTGCCGAGGCCGTTCTTCTTCCCGGAGACCCGTTGCGGGCCAAATTCATTGCCGAAAATTTTCTGGAAGGCCCCGTACAGCACAATGGCATACGGGGTATGCTTGGATTTACCGGAACCTACAAGGGAACACGGGTTTCCGTACAGGGCACGGGGATGGGCATTCCCTCTATCTCGATTTACGTGAATGAACTTTTCAAAGAGTACGGGGTTAAACGGGCCATCCGTATCGGCACGGCGGGGTCTCTTCAGAAAAACCTGAAAGTCAGAGACGTGGTAATTGCCATGACCGCCTGCACCGATTCGGGGGCCAACCGCATCCGCTTTGGCGGGCGGGACTTCGCTCCGGCGGCGACTTTTTCGCTGGTAAAAAAAGCGTGGGAAGCGGCGGCGGCGCTGGGCTGGCAGGCGGCGGTGGGGCCCGTGATTACGTCGGATATGTTTTACACGGAAAACCCGGAAGAATGGAAACTTTGGGCGAATTTCGGCGTTCTGGCTGTGGAGATGGAAACCTCGGAACTCTACACACTGGCGGCCAAGTACGGAAGGGAATGTCTTTCCATCCTTACCATTTCGGACAGCCTTGTTACCCGCGAAATCACCAGCGCCGAGGAACGGCAGACCACCTTTACCAGGATGATGGAAATAGCGCTGGAAACCGCCGTGTCGTAGCGCTGGACGCTTGCCCCTTGGTTGTGATATATTGGGGAAGTTCGATGCCTGCTCGCGGCAGGCTGTTTTGCCCAGATGGTGGAATTGGTAGACACGCTGGTTTCAGGTACCAGTGCCGTAACAGGTATGGAAGTTCGAGTCTTCTTCTGGGCAAGAAAAAACCCCGATCAGCCAAAAACGCGGCTGTTCGGGGTTTTCTGTTTACTGAGCCGCAAAGACTCGAACTTCCACCCATGCCGAGGAACTACGGAGGCGATATTAAGAGCTTGCCTTGTTGTTTTTGCCGAGGCGTTTGTCTATGGCCTTGTCTACGGCAGTCTCAATAGCCCTGTCCAAATCGCCCAAAATAGCCTGCCGTAACTTGCCCATAGTTTCTTCACCTGTTTCCAGCTCAGCAAAAAGCGCGGAGGTTGGGAGATCCAGAGCCAAAGCAATTTGCTCAAGAGTTTCAGGGGAAGGGAATTTATGTTTTAGCTCTATCATAGCGACAAAATTGGTGGAAATGTTTGCCTTTTCTGCCAGTTCCGATTGGGTAAACTTGAGTTCTTGGCGGCGATTCCGCATATTTTTTGCCAAAATTTCTCTGATATTTGCCATTGTAACCAATTTGCCTATGAGTAAATACTATTTGTCTTTTGGTTCTTGACAAATACACCATAAGGGTTGTATTTTTATCTTATTGATAATATTTTTTAAATTTCATAGAAATTTACAAGAAAAATTTTGGAGGCAAAAAATGTATTGTACAAGTTGCGGAACAAAATCAACTAGCGTTATGAATTTTTGTTCAAAATGTGAATTCGGCTTGATTCGGCAAATTCAATTGCCATCAAACGCTAGGAATGATATGATTAACCTAAAGGATGGTCTCTATGAGTGAAAACAAAAAACTGACACCTGTTTTTATCATCTATGTTGACGGACGACGTCTGAACATCGATTTGGAAGGAGCGGTATGCCACATAACAGTGAACGACCTTCTTAACGGAATATCGGCTTTTACAATAATTTTTAACGCTCCCGCAGCCACCGTAAAGGAGCTGATAGCCTACAAAAGCGAAGTATCAATCCATCTTGGGTATAAAGACGATGTGGAAGAAGTGTTCAGCGGAGAAGTGTTGTCCTTCCGGGGGATATTTCAGGAAGCAGGAGCAGAACTGCTAGAAGTAAGCGGGAGTAATGTACTTAACAGGCTTTCCCACGGTACGCATTACCGCAGTTATGAGAACAAAAAACCCAGCGAAGTGATAAGAGGCTTGCTAGAGGCGCATTCCCTGCAAGGCGAAGTAGAAGATTTTGGAAGTATGAATCCGTATCAGCTAAAAGAAGTGCAGAGCGATTATCAGTGTTTGCTGAAACTGGCTAGAAAATACGGAAAAGAGGTATACGCCAGCGGCCGTACGGTATATGTGCGGAATGAAATAACTGCCCGCAAGGATGAACTAATCTATGAGCTGGGCAAAACACTTAAAAGTTTTGACGCAGGCATGAATATAAAAGGACTTATAACTAGGGTAGAGTATCATGGGTGGGATTATCTGCGAGGAGAAAACTATAGCGGTAAGGTTGAATTGCAAGACCTTCCAGTAAAGGTCGGGGGGAACAGGGAGTGGGAGCCTAAAAGTTTAGGGCAGAAAAGCCCTGTAGAAACGCTAATAGACCATAATAGCCCCGACAGCGAAGATGCCCGACAACAAGCGATAGGGCTGTTACAGGAAAACTCGTACCAGTTGTACCAAGCGCAAGGCAGTGTTGAGGGGAATTACAAGATACGTCCCGGTATGCGAACAGTAATGAAAATGGTTGGCGAGTCGTTTGAGGGCGAGTATATAATCAAGAGTGTAGAACACCAGTTTGACAGCGGGAGCGGCTATCGAACAAGTTTTAGACTTAAACGAAATATGATGCCCGGAGAACGCAAGAAGAAAAACACATCCGAACGAAATGAAAAAAAGGCAGAAGAAGATAACAAAAAGGAAAGCCCAAAAGAAGAGCCAGAATACAAACCGCTTTTGAAAGAGATACTGGAAGTTAAGTGCCTTGACACAAACAATAATGAGACAGCAATATATCCTATGGGAGAACCGATAACGTTGGAAGCAGCCTGCAACGCCTCTGTTGAGGAAGGAGCGACTGTTACCTTTAACATTTACCGTGAAGGAGCCGACCCCAAGCGGGATGAGCCTGTTGAAACGCTGACGGCGATTAACCGTGCGGGCAGGGCTGTTGCGGAGTGGGCGTACCAGCGCAGGCGTGATGTGAAAGAGTTGATGGAAATGGGCAGGAGATTTTTCTTCAGGGTAGACAGTGCAGGGTGTGAGGAAGTGCAGAGTGCGGTTGTGGAGATAGAGGTAGAAGAAAATGAACCTATGCTAGATAACTGGCCTGTTGCCACGGGACAAATTTCCAGCCAGTGGGGGAATAGACCTCCGCCTGCCGAAGGTACAGGAGGATTTCATGGCGGAATTGATATAGCCGTGCCTGTTGGAACTCCTGTGGTTGCAACTTCCAATGGTACTGTTGTTCAAGTAACACATCATATTCATACAAGTCCAACACGTACGATAAGTTATGGAAATATGATAGTGATTCGTATGGATAATGGATTGACAACAGCCTATATGCACCTTGACCGTGTTGATGTTGCGGTAAATCAAAATGTGATTGCAGGTCAGCAAATAGGTTTATCAGGCAATACCGGCACATCAACTGGTCCGCATTTACACTTGTCGGTATGGGGTCCGGAGGCTAATATACCGGACTTTACAGACGGTAATTTGATGGTTACAGATCAGACCATAAATCCAATAACAGTTTTGCCCCCTAGGTAGACTGTACAATGCTCAAAGGAGTTACCATGAAAAAGACAATAATGTTACCGCTCTTGCTGCTTTTAATATTTAGCAGTTGTTCCTCGCAGGAGGCTGATAATGACAATAGGTTTTATGTGCAGATTGAAGACACTCGTTTTTATCCACGCTACAGCCATAGGGACGATGTTGAAGCGCTTTTAGGACCGCCTTCCAGTTATCAGTTTTTTGAACAAGGTGGAGAGGGATTTTACTGGTTCGATTTTACAGTTTGGAGATATGAAGAAGGAATGCTTTTATTTCATTTTAGTGAAGAAGGGAATATAATACGAATTACTGTTAATTCAAACTATAGCAAGAATGTTTATGTATTTGGCAGGGGGCTTAATGAACTCAATCATAGTACAGTTACTCATTTGCTTGGACAAGCTGACATTGATATTTTCAATTCTACAGAAGATTTTATTGGTTCTGTCAAGTATGATTCCACAGGCAGCCGACCGTACGTTTTTTTTTGGTTTGATGACGAATCAAACATAAGCTGGTTCAGTTTTGATTATGATAGACCATGGATAGAAGATCGGTAATACACCGTTGATGAGCCTGTTGAAACGCTGACGGCGATTAACCGTGCGTGCAGGGCTGTTGTGGAATGGGCGTACCAGCGCAGGCGTGATGTGAAAGAGTTGCTGGAAATGGGCCGGAGGTTTTTCTTTAAGGCAGACAGTGCGGGCTGTGAGGGGGTGCAGAGTGTGGTTGTGGAGATACGCGTTGCGATTAATGTTATTCCAATTACATCGAGATATACCCAGCAGGGAAGCGGCTGGCCAAGCGGTGAAGAATGGCAAAATGTAAATTTGCCCCACACAAATTTAAGAATGAGCAGAGTTGGGTGTACTGTAGCACTTATGGCGAATATCGCATATACGCACGGAAGAATGGACGTAACTCCTGCGAGCATAATAGCCAATACGGGCGATTTTGTGTCGGATAGAGCGATTGCGGCCTTGGGGTCTATAAAATGGGGAAATGTTGCCGGAAGGATAGGCTTGTCTAGGGCAGTTGACCGTGTGCGAGGTCGAATATTAACTATTGACGAATATAACAGGCTGAACAGAGGTAGCATC
>WQUW01000058.1 GCA_009781915.1 Treponema sp.
GTACGGGTAGACGATACACCGCCTAAGCGCCCTGCGGTACTTGCGGGGGAGCCTGCGCCACGGGTTGCCCGGAGCGTACAGTATCCCTTTGATGTCCCTGTCGGGCCAGCGGTGGATACAGTCTTGTATAAAAATCTGCGTCCATGACGCTCCGAGCGAGAAGCCGTCTACCTGTATGCTGTAATCGGGATAGTCATAGCAAACATCCAACAGGACTTTTCTTACCACCAGATACTGCCGCAAAAACCCGGCGTGAACCCAGATACCCTTAAACCATTGCTCCTTGGGGCGGCGGCGAAAATCGAGGTTGTCCAGCCAGTCGGCCCTTTGGTTTGAGCCTTGTCCGGTTACGTGGATAACTTTTCCTTCATGGTCGATATTCAGGCGGTAGTCGGTTCTTCCTGCTGTTTCCCACGGCCCGGAATTGACGTCCCTAAAATGCGCCGCGCTAACTTCAAACATCGCTATTCCCCCTCATTTTGTTACTGCCACAGCGATAGCCTGACAGATGTCTTCGTAGTTAAGTTTATAAAGTTGGACGTCAACTTCCGAATCTGTAAAACAAACCTCGATTAAGATAGCCGGACGGTTTACCTGATTCAGGAACCGCAAGTTAGTACGGGGCCTTGCCCCCCGGTTCCGCAATCCTCCGGCTTTGGCGATTGCCACCGATACGGCGGCGGCCAGATGCCTGTTTTCGGGATCGCGGTACAGCACCTCAACGCCCATGCCGGTAGTGGTAGCCTTGAAAGCGTTAAAGTGAACGCTTACGTCCAAATCCCGATCAAGCGAGTTGTGCCAGCCGATGATCGTATTTAGATTGTCGTTCTGGTTCTTGGACGTGCCATCGTGGAATTCAAACACTGACGCCAAATCCTGTTTGCGGCACCGTATCGCCACGTCCCGGATTACCCGGCGGCTTTCCTCAACCTCGTTTATAAGGTGGTTAGCTCCGGGAACATGAAGGCCGTGGGCGGAAGAGAAAACTATCCGCTTCATCCGCGCCCCCCTTGGCTGCCTTGCCCTCTGGCCGTGTCGGTGCTTATATTTTTTTTAACACCGGCGCTGAGGTTCGCGTTTACCGACAGTGTCCCTCCTGACACAAATTTGTCGATTGAGCCCGACAACATGAATATCACGGTAATAACACCCCATATAATGATAAGTGTCCGCTGGGCCACGGCGTCCTTTAACACGCCAGCGGCAAACATGGTAACCGCGAAAATTGCCGTTGCTACAAGAAACGCGATAAACTTGTTTGAGCATTTGCCCTTAAAAAATTTCGCCCAGCTCCACTTAAACCGGGTATCGCAGTCTTTACAATTCATTCTTGCCCCCTGCAATTTTCTTACTGTGAATGTACCCTGCCGGATAATTGATTTTTCATTAACAGCTGTTAATGATTTTTGGGGCCTTTGGGATGGTAGGATTAAAGCGTAACAAAATAAACGCGGGCGTGGCGGTTATGGCTTTTCCCGCTCCGCGGGGGTTGTTGTCTCCGCCTCCGCGGTTTTATTTCTTTTTTGAGGTGTTGTATGAAACAGGAGGATCGTCATGACTGAACAAAAAAACGAAAACGATATAGTCCGCCTTGCCAACCTACTGTCAGACTTGGGGTATGACAGTATCGCAATAGCGAGAGACGAGAAACTCTTCCACGCGGTAACCGTTACCGTTTTCCCGCCTGAGAAAGATACTCGTAAATAGTCTCAGCTTCGCTCATTGCCATTCGTCGGGTACAACGGTCTTTGTTGGTATTGTACCGCCTCCAGTGCCATCAAACTTCGGCGCTACGGGAACACCTTCCGCTTCGTATCGCTTTTTACGATCTTCCGTAAGAGCCGTAGTATAACAGTTGCAGTGCGGGCCGTTCGGCGGCAAGTGGGTATCCCACCAAGGATCGATCTTCGATAAAATTAGTCCGTCCAAGTCGGAGTGATCTGCTGAACACTCGTGAGAATTCCCTATGCGGTATATTAGGTACGGATGCAGGTCGCTCGTCATCGCTCGCTCGTACCTCTCCTTGTGTAAATCCGTGCGCAACTTGGCTTTAGTAGCGGCTTTATCGCCGTGACCTTTGTTGAGGACGGCGGGCACGGTATCACTCGCTACTAGGTTGACGACTGATTCCCTCTCTGACTGCTCCGGTAGGTACAATTCGTATGAGCGCCCTTTCTTTCGCCGCTCCAACATCCCAAACTCTTCGGCAAAGTAAAACACGTAACGAATGTCATCTTTGGAAATAGTGCGGCTGTACTGACGAAGTTCGCTCCAGTCCATTTCTTCCGCCTTTGAAGTGATGTCGGATTGTAATACACCGGGATTCTGCCGAACCCCCTCAAGGAAGAAAGGAAGTAAATTATTAAATATTGGATCGCGCCTGACAAATAGTGAGTATTCATTTTTGGCAATATCCAAAAATTCTGCGGCTGTGTTGTCTCTTTTCAAAATATCGACACAGGCCATATAGGAAACTCTTGCGCTAAGATAGTCATTTCGGGCTTCCGCTTCCTGTGCCTTTCTAATATGAAACCCCGGCTCCGGCGGAAACACCACAATTCTTTTTCCTCCTTTCAATGCCGCCTGTCTTTCCTTTATTGCCGGGTACAGAACAAGTAACCCGAATATAATAGCGCCAATTCCTATAACAATAAGTAAATTGATCGAGTAACTCAGGCCATTGAAAATGGAAAAAAAAAGCAAGGAACAAGGCGAGAAATACATAGAAACCAATTGCTTCTGTTTTACCAAATCCTGATTTTTTTCGTCTACCCACTTCTCCTTCCTCCTGTCTTTTAATACGGGTGCTTATGCACCCAGCATATAACTTCGCCATGAATCAATAGCGCTTCTTGTGCGTACTCAAAAGAGATAATCTCCGGGTTAGGATAACTTCGCTGGTTCTCAGAACTGATAATAAGTTTTTTCTCAAATACACGATACTCCAAACGCTTTACCCTGACCTCGCCTTCGATACTGATAACATAGACCCCATTCCCCTCAATCTGGCTTCGGTCGAATATAACAACATCGCCATTGTACAGGGACATATCTGTCATGGAATCCCCCACAACCCGGACAGCGCCGCAGTTCCGGGGATTGGCCCCTCCAAGCATCTCAAAAACAATAAGCAAATAAGCCTCAATTTCTGAAAGCTGGGTCGGCTGTTGACCGGGACCAGCAGAAGCCCGTTGAGAAAACATTGGAACCATCGCCAAAGCATTAGAGTCTTTATCGTGAGCAGGGATTGATCTGGGCTTTCCATGTGAAAACTTAAAAAGGCTGACCTCGCCTTCCGTGAGGTAGGCCGACTCCATTACCGAGGGTATTTCATGTTCCGGGTTCAGTAGCATATCTTCTTCACCCGTGAGTCCCTGGAAAGCCCGGAGCCTGTTTTATTCAGCATCGCTATGAAAAAAGACAGCGCCAGGCTTACCGGCGCTGTTAACAGGGCGCTGGAAGATATGTTTGAAGACGGAACCATGCGGAGAATCTCGCTGGACGCTTTGGGCATGGATGCTGTAACGCAAGCCCGGCAAGCCTGGTGAAACGCCAAAAGTTAGCGCCCCGCCGCGCGTGAGGTCAACATTCCCGCCCCAAAGCCCCGGCATTACCTGTTAGCGGGCAATCACGCGGGCTAAAACTCAAACAAAAGGGGTTGTAGCCCGTCCCCCTCCGAAAGAATACGGCGTATGCGCGTGGGGTCTTCGGGCCTGTCCAGAAAAGCCCCGGCGGCGGTGATAAAGTAGCGGGCCCGCTTCAGAACCACCCCAAGGCGGCGCAGGCTGTCGAAGTTCAGGGAGCGGGAACGCCGGATTTCAACAATGCGCCTGCCCGATTTAGCGCCAATGCCCGGAACTCGCAGTAGTTCATCGTAATCCGCCCGGTTTACCTCCACCGGAAACCTGTCCAAATGCCGAAGCGCCCATGCCGTTTTGGGGTCCAGGCGGGTGTCCAGAAAATCATCGCTTCCTTCCAGCACCTCGCCCGGCTTAAAGCCGTAAAAGCGCAACAGCCAGTCAGCCTGATACAGCCGGTGTTCCCGGACTAAAAGCGATCGCGGCGAGCCAGAGATTTCCGGAAGCCGGGGGTCGGGGATGCCTTCCATGCCGGGGCCTCCTACGGGGATAAAGGCGGAATAGTACACCCGCCGCAGAGCGTACTTGCAGTAAAGCGCCCCGGAAAGGTTCAGGATAGTTTTGTCGTTTTCCGGGGAAGCCCCGATAATAAGCTGGGTACTTTGCCCTGCCGGAGCAAACGCCGGAACAGGGCTTTTTCCCCCAAGCCGGAACTTCCGCCTGTCCTCTTCGGTTTCCGCTTCAATGTTAAATGTTTCTTCCATTGCCCCAAGAATCACCTTGCCCGATTTCTGGGGAGCCAGATGCTGAAGGCTTTTGTCCGTGGGCAATTCAATGTTGGCGCTTATCCTGTCCGCCCAGAGCCCGGCTTGGCGTATCATTTTTTCCCCCGCGCCGGGAATGAGCTTAAGGTGGATATACCCGCCAAACCCCGCCTCGCTCCTGAGCTTCCGGGCGGTCTCGGTGAGTTTTTCCATTACGATGTCGGGATCGGCGAAGATGCCGGATGAAAGAAAAAGCCCTTCGATATAGTTGCGGCGGTAAAACTCGCACGTTAGGCCCACCAGTTCGTCCACGGTGAAAGAAGCGCGCCGGGTGTCCGCCGATAAACGGTTGGCGCAGTAGGCGCAGTCGTAACAACAAGCATTGGAAAAAAGCACCTTCAGCAAACTCACACAGCGACCGTCCTCTGTCCAGCTATGGCAGACCCCGGCAGGTACACGGCTGCTAAACGCGCTCCCCGCCCCGCTGCCACCGGAGGACGCGCAGGACGCGTCGTATTTGGCTGAAGATGACAGTATGGACAACTTTTCCGCCAGTTCCATGCTATTACTATACATTTGTATAGTAATAATTGCAAGAGGGAACCACTGCCTTTATCAAAAGCGGCGATATGATCCATAATTGACGCAAGGCGCACGCCTATGGATTATGGAGGCCAACGTGAAATTTTTTGAAAAAGATGTGGCGGTACACAACACCGTATTTGACTGCCTTATTACCGGTTCCGGCGCGGCGGGCTACAACGCGGCGGTTCACCTGCACGAAAAGGGCGTGCGGAATTTCGCCCTTCTTACCGAAGGCCGCCTGTCTGGAACATCCCGCAACACCGGATCGGACAAGCAGACCTATTACAAGATAGCCTGCGCCGGGGATCAGAAAGATTCGCCGCGGGCCATGGCCCAGACCCTCTTTGCCGGGGGAAGCATGGACGGCGACATTGCCCTTTGCGAGGCTTCCCATTCCTTGGCGGAATTTTTTCATCTTGTTTCGATAGGGGTGGAATTTCCCCACAATCTTTACGGGGAGTTTGCCGGATACAAAACCGATCACGACCCCCTTCAGCGGGCTTCTTCCATTGGCCCCTACACTTCCAAAAAAATGACCGAGCGGCTGGAGCAGGCGGCGCTGGATCGCGGCATCCAAGTAATCGACAAAAGCAGGGCTGTAAAAATACTCGTGTGTAAAACAACAGGCCGGGCCTACGGGATTTTATGCCTTGAGGGGGAAAAAGATTTTCGCCTTTACTTTGCCAAAAATATAATTTTCGCCGCAGGAGGGCCGCCGGGCCTGTACGAAACTACCGTGTTCCCCGCGAGCCAGTTCGGTTCTTCCGGCATCCTCGCACGGGAAGGCGTTGTTTTTTCAAACATCACTGAGTGGCAGTACGGCATAGCCTCCACCAAATTCCGCTGGAACCTTTCCGGCAGTTACCAGCAGGTAATTCCCCGCTATCTTTCCGTGGACGAAAATGGGCAGGAGCATGAATTTCTTTCCGCCTATTTTTCCTCGCCCAAAAACACAGGCCGGGCGGTATTTCTTAAAGGCTATCAGTGGCCGTTTGACCCCGTAAAAATCGCCGGGGAAGGTTCTTCGCTGGTGGACATGGCTATATACATGGAAAAATACGGTAAAAGCCGGCGGGTCTTTCTTGATTACACCCGCAATCCCCAATGGCTCGTGTTAGGCGAAATTGACGAGACGGCGCGCGACTACCTCGCCAAGTCGGATGCGTTATGCGCTACGCCACTGGAGCGGCTGCTTCGCCTTAACCCCCTGTCCTACGAGCTTTACAAAACCAACGGCATAGATTTAGCCAAGGAATATCTTGAAATTGATGTTGTGCCGCAGCACCAAAACGGAGGGGCAGAGGTCAATATCTGGTGGGAAAGCTCAGTGAAGCGTCTTTTTGCCATAGGCGAATGTGCCGGAACCCACGGCGTTCACCGTCCCGGCGGCAGCGCCCTTAACTCCGGTCAGGTGGGCGGCCTGCGGGCGGCTTCGTTTATCGCGGGCCATTACCTTAAAGACGGCGCTTGTGGCGATGCGTTTTTTGAAAGTGATGCCCTGCAAACAATGACTGCCGCCGCCGCGAAAGAGATTGGGGAATTTGAAACGGAAATTGCAGGCGGCGTTTCCGCAACGTTAGGAGAAAGTGTGAACGCGGACGCAACACCAGAGTCCGCCGCTCAACTGCTCAGCCAGCTTCAACGCATGAATACACGCGCCGCCATGTTTATCCGATCCCGCCGGGAGCTTGAAAAAAGCCGCGAAGAGCTAAAAGCGCTGGCGGGAAAAAAAGTAACCCCTTCCGGGGACTTGCCCGCTTTTTTCCGCTTTAAGGAAATGCTGCTTTTCTCACGGCTTCTGTACGATGGAATCCTGTCTTACATATCCGGCGGCGGCAAAAGCCGTGGCTCATACTTAGTCGTTGACTCGATGGATGACATTGAGGCCTGCCTTGGCGGGGTCGAGATTGACAGCCGCCACCGGGACAAAATCATAAACACTGTTTACGCTCCCGCATCGGACAAGGTACATTCGTCCTTGCGGCACGTCCGTCCGATTCCCGATTCCGATACATGGTTCGAAAAGGTGTGGCGGGAGTACCGGGAAGGAACGGTGTTCACGCTTTAACGCGCGGGCGGTTCAGGCGGGCGTGATTGTATGCGCTCCTTTTTATCCAAGGGATAAAACTGGATAAGAACCATTGCCGCGAGAAGAACCACTATGGGAATGGGGCCGATGACAGCCCTAGTAGCGTCAAACACTCCGGGCGGCTGAACAACATCCCCCGCGCCTGCCGCCTGCGCGATGAACCCGCCAGACTCCAGAACGTGGCCGGTAACAAACAGCGCCAGGGCCGTTCCCAGTTTGGAGGTGAATGTCCATATGCCGTAATACGCCCCTTCCTTGCGCGCGCCGATTTTGGCCGCCCCGTGTTCAATCACGTCTGGAACCATCGCGAACGGCGCTACATAACTAAAGCCCACCCCGATTCCCGCAAACACCATTACGCCAAGGAAAAACTCCACAGGCATACGATGTCCCAGAAAATAAATGACGGCGCACGCGCTAGAAATTACCGCGAAACAGATTTGGTACGCGCGCCTTTTTCCGATTTTCTTGGAAACGATCACCGAAACAGGAATGAACACCATAGCGGTAACCAAAAGAAGGATCATGGCATTGGGGGTTATGTCCGCCCGGCCTAAAACGTTCCCGGTGTAATAGGCCAGAATTGTGGTAAGGAACGTAATTCCTGTTATGTGAAGAGCGTATGTTACAAGAAGGACAATATAAGGTTTATTTTTGAACACCGCCAAAAAAGTGGTAAAAAAACCGTCAGTGGGCAGGTCTTCTTTGCGGTATTGTTTTTCTTTCGTGCCAAGGAAGGTAAGAAGGGTTACTGTCATCATCACGGCCCCAAGGGTAAGGCCCATCATGGAAAAACCACGCTGGTCAACAAGCGGGTTGGGGGCATCGGGCCGGGCGAAAAATTGCACCAGCGGCTGTACCGCGCCGGCCCCGGCGATTGTGCCGAATATTGCGCAGCCAAAACGGTAGCCGTTAAGCGATGACTGTTCGTGGTAATCGCTGGTAAGTTCCGGGGTAAGCGAGGAGTACGGCACATTGATGATGGTGGCTGCCGTATTAAGCAGCACCAGCGCGACAATCGCCCACGCGATATGCATGGCTTGGGGAAGGTAGACAGGAGCTGTAAAAAAGAAAGCCATGGAAAGGCACATGGGAACCGCGCCGAAAAGCAGGTACACCCGCCGCCTGCCCCAGCGTGACAGCGTGCGGTCTGTTACAAAGCCCATCATGGGGTCTGTTACGGCATCCCAGACCTTGCCGATCATCACGGCGGTTCCCGCCCACGCCGCCGAGATGCCGACTGTGTTGGTAAGGTATATCAGCACCCAAAAAGACATGAGGGTAAAAAACATATTGCCGCCCAAGTCAAAAATGCCAAAGCCAAGTTTCTGTTTTACCGTTAGCCGGTCGTTTGCCATGAATAACCTCTGAAACGAGTGTATTTTAGTTGAGGATTTCTTACAATAGCCTGAACTGTTGTTATGTTTCCCGCGCAGCCCGCGTCTAACTTGCCACTTTACCCCAAACCTTATAGGATGGTATCAGAATGACGGAAGCAAAAAGAAAAGGGGCCAGAACCATAAAGGACATTCCAAAAAATATTTTGGAACAACTGAACCGTGGCGAAATAGAAACGGCAAACTTGGTGGAATATCTTGCCATTGACCGGAAAGCCTTGCTAAAAAATCTGTTAACCCAATGCGGCAGAACGCATTACCTACAGCCGGTTTTGGGGCACATAGACAAGCTGGAAAAGCAAACGACAATCACAGTTGCCGAAGCAATCGGAGCCGGGCTTTCTGAACAGATACTCATTCACAAAGACAACGGTTTTTTGACGGCAATTTCAACGCACACATCCGATTTTGTCCGGTGCTGGGCGGCGGAGGCTGTGGGAAGAAACACAACACTAACCATTAGGCAAATGCTCCGGAACATAAAACCGTTTGCGGCAGACAAGCATTTTGGCGTCAGAGAAAGCGCGTGGAGCGCTGTAAGAAACAGCATCATACAGAATCTGCGTGAAAGCATTGCGGTTTTATCAACATGGGCAAAAGACAGGGACGAAAACATACGGCGCTTTGCAAGCGAAGCGACAAGGCCCCGTGGCGTGTGGTGCGAACACATTACCGAACTGAAGCAAAATCCTGAACTGGCTGTATCAATTTTGGAGCCGCTAAAATCGGATGCCGCAAAGTACGTCCGGGACAGCGTTGGGAATTGGCTGAACGACGCAAGTAAAACACAGCCGGAATTTGTCAGAGAACTCTGCGCGCGCTGGGAAAAAGAGAGCGGCACAAAAGAAACAGGCTACATTGTGAAAAAAGCGCTGCGGACGATTGACAAATAAAACCGGAAGGCTGTTGTGTGGGGCAATGGTAATGCAAAGGCCTTAAGGGGACGGCAAGCGTTGGGTAAAAAAAGTGAACCTCGCCCTTGAAAAAAATTATTATTGTAATAACATATTAGGTAAGGACAAAAATTATGAAAAAGTTGTTTTGCGCTGCGCTTTTCTTCACCCTTTTGGGGTTTCAGGTTTTTGGCGATGCTGATGGACGGGAAGAAATTGACTTTCTGCTTTTTTCACCGAATAGCGGCAGCGCTTTCGTAAATGAGACTCAGGCGATGTACCAGCTTGATAATCTTGCGAGGTATTTGATGGACAGAAATCTGATGCCCGGACAAATACACATTTACGGATACGCCGCCGCCGTTAAGGACGCTGTTGATCCGGTGGATTTATCAAGGGACAGGGCGCTTTTCACGATGAGCGAACTGCGAAACCGGGGGGTTCCCGGCAATCTGTTTTCGCCGCCTGTGGCGCTTGGGGAAGTTGATTTTTGGGGCAGCAATCTGAGCGAAGAAGGCAGAGTACTTAACAGGCGTGTCAGGATACTGGTAGATTATGTCCCCCCTCCCGTACTTGCGGCCGGCGGAGATGCGGCCCCGCTTGCGGTTTTTCCGGCAGATGAGTTACGGCCCGGGGTTCCGTGGCTGTTACTGCTACTATTACTGCTTGCCGTTGTCATAATTGCCGCCGTCGTTTTCTTCGCCTTTAGATGCCGCAAAACAGCCGGCAAACCGGGTAAGGTAATGGAGCACGCGGCGCCCGATCCTTTTGCGGCGATCTGCGCCAGCGCGGCGGCAGACGGCAGCATTGACGAGGATTGGGAAGAAGCGCCGCCCCTGAAAACCGGCAAAGACAGCAAATTCGCCGATATGAAAAAGGCAATCCGGGACATTATTTCCGGCATACCCCTGGGGGCCTATTTTGACGTTCATGCCGTCATTCAAAAAATGCTTCAGGAGCATGACGACGTGTATTTGATGAATGTAGGTAACTACACAACCGCCGCCCATTACCATTCAAGGATCAGCGCCATTATCGCCGAAACCGGAATGGTGGATAAGGCCGGAAATTCCTGCTCGAAAAACATTCACGCTAAATTCAGCGAGTGCCATTTGTTCAGGCGTAAGCTTTAGGCTCGGATTGGGCGACAAGTTTCCGAACAAGGGCTCTGCGCCTTGTGCCCCTTGGCGCATATTCCCTTCAAGAAATGCGTTTTAGCCACGATTTCCGTGGAATCCCCGGCAATATCTCTTGACAATACTATCGGCATATGATAGTATTGTCTAATGAAGGCTCTATACAATGATAACAAGTTTTGGAGACAAGGATACCGAATCACTGTTCAACCGTGAATGGGTCAGGAAACTACCTTTGGATATATCATCACGGGCCAGAAACAAACTGCTCATTATCAATGCGGCAACAAGCGAAATTGATCTGAGTATCCCGCCGGGCAACCGTTTTGAAAGGTTAAAGGGCGATAAAAAAGGCTGGTGCAGTATTCGTGTCAACGATCAGTGGAGAGTGATATTCAGGTGGGCGAATGGAAATGCCAGCGATGTAACTATTACCGACTACCATTAGGAGGCTGTTATGGAGAAGAAAATGGATTTGATTTCTCCGGGAACCATCTTGTACGAGGAGTTTCTGGAACCGATGGAGATTACCGCATACAAACTAAGCAAGGAAATAAAGGTACAGCAAACCGCCATTAGCCAGATAATCCGGGGCAGCCGCAGGATAACGGTAGATATGGCTTTGCGGTTTTCACGGTATTTTGGCAACTCGGCGCAGTTCTGGCTTAACCTTCAGAATTACTACGATCTTGAACTGGAAATGGAAAAGAAAGAATACCTTTTCAACGAGATTGTCCCCTACAGCGAAGCGGCGGAAAAAACAGAGGCGTATGCGTAAATTTCCTGACGAGCCCGCCAAGAGGGCTTTTTTCTGCGAATGTACCGCCGCCGCATTTGCCGCCGCCGGGATTGCCAGCATAGAGTTCCTGTGGCCGGGCCCGCCGCCCCGCGCGGGGCAGTTTTTCCTTGTAAAACCCCGGCGGACAGGGGTGTTTCTGGGCCGCCCCATTAGCGTTTCCGGCTGGAAGCCGGGGCAGACAGCCGATGGCGGCACGGTGCGCTTCCTTGTGGCCCGGCAGGGTCAGGGCAGCCGGGAACTGGCTGATCTTAAGCCCGGCGAAGAGGCGGAACTGATTGGCCCGTTGGGAAATTACTGGGCGGCGGCGGAGATTTTCGCGGGCTCGCCGGAGAGCCTGCCGCCTATCGCCCTTATCGGCGGCGGCGTGGGCATTGCGCCGCTGTTGGCTTTTGCCGGGGAACTGACAGACAGCGCACAAGGCTCTGTTTCGCCCAAGCGTGTTTTGTTTGATTTTTACGCCGGCTTTAGGAGCGCTCCTTTCGGCCTTGAAACCCTAAATCCCCCAAACGCGCGTTCCCTTGTTATCGCCACCGAGGATGGCTGCGAGGGCGCAAAGGGGCGCGTTACCGAATTCTTCGCCCCCTCAGGGTACGGCGGGGTTTTCGCCTGCGGGCCCGAACCCATGCTCAGGGCAATACGTGATGCCTGCGCGGCCAGCACGGTTCCCTGTTTTATCAGCGTGGAACGGCACATGGCCTGCGGGGTTGGGGCCTGCCTTGGCTGTACGGTAAAAACCACTGGCGGCAACCAGCGCTGCTGCGTTGAAGGCCCCATATTCGATGCCGGGGAGGTGTGCTTTGACGCGTAAAGAACCTGACCTTTCCGTTACGATTGCCGGTGTAAAGCTCCGCAACCCGGTTATCGCCGCGTCGGGAACCTTCGGCTTTGGCGGGGAGTACAACGGCCTTTTAGACATTGCCGGACTTGGCGGCATCTGTACCAAGGGCCTTACCCTAAGCCCCCGGCCCGGCAACGCGGGCAGGCGGATTCACGAAACCCCGGCGGGGATGATGAACTCAATCGGCCTTGAAAACCCCGGCATACCGGCTTTTCTTGAAAACGAACTTCCCCGTATGCGAGAGCTGGGCCCGGCGGTAATCGCCAACCTTTCAGGCTCTACGGCGGATGAGTACGCCCAAGGAGCCCGGCTCCTTGACGCTTCTGGCGTTGATATTATCGAACTCAACATTTCCTGCCCCAACGTTAAAGCCGGGGGCATGGCCTTTGGCCTTGATCCACAGGCCGCCGCCGCCGTAACGGGCCTTGTCCGCAAGGCCGCCCCAAATACACCGCTCATGGTAAAGCTTACGCCTAACGCCCCGGATGTGGGGGCGGTGGCCCGCTCTTGTGTTGCCGCCGGAGCGGATGCCCTTTCCCTCGTAAACACCTTCAAGGCTGTAGCTATCGACATTCACAAAAGAAAGCCTGTTTTTGACAACACGAGCGCCGGTCTTTCCGGCCCCGCCATACGCCCCATTGCCCTGCGGATGGTCTGGGAACTGCACGAGGCGGTCAAAGTCCCCATTGTTGGCATGGGCGGTATAGCCTGTGCCACGAGCGCGCTGGAGTTCCTTCTGGCCGGGGCCAGCGCCGTTCAGGCAGGCAGCGCCACTTTCGCCTATCCCCCCCTGATGAACGAGATTATCTCAGGGATCGGGGACTATATGCGGGAAAAGGGAATTGCGGACACAAAGGGGTTGAGTATCCGGTAGGCGGGGTTTGCGCCGGGCAGGACTGGCCTTTGACAAACCGGCCGCTTACGTGTAGGATAGAGACAGGGGGGTGGGGTGTTAAAGAGGCGCATATGAAAAGAGTTGTTACCGTTTTAGGCATTGTCGTTATTACCGCGCTGGTTGGTCTTTCCATGGCAGCCTGCGATAAGCTCATTGATTTTTCCCCGCCATATTTCACAGACCCTTCCCAGTTTGTTTTTGACGCTGAAACTGGTACTATTATCGGCTTTCTTGGCCCAAGCACAGACGTAGTTATATTGTACTTCATGAGGGGAGCGAGCGTAACCGCCATTGGGCCTTCCGCATTCGCGGACGGTTCCCTGACTAGCGTTATCCTTCCGTCAAGCATTGTTAGCATCGGCGAATCGGCATTTGAGAATAACAAACTGACCAGTGTAACGCTGAGAGGCGGCGTTGCCAGCATCGGAGCAAGGGCATTTGCCAGTAACCGCTTAACCAGTGTTGACATTCCTCTGCGCACAGGCGCCATTGAGTCTTCCGCGTTTGCTGATAACCTCTTAGCCGGTGTTGTAAACATTCCGCTTCGTGCCAGTGTAGCGGACGATGCGTTTGACCCGGAAGTTAGGCCAGTAAGGGTAGAGTTTGGCTTTGTTCGATACGGGGCAGGATACGCCATAACTGATTTTGGGGGTATGCCCGGAGAGGCGCGTATACCTGCCGCTCACAACAGCCTACCCGTTGTCCGCATCGGCGATACTGCCCTTCGGGATAGCCAGTTAACAGACGTTACTATTCCCGACAGCGTCGCCAGCATCGGCAACTCTGCCTTTCGGGACAACCAACTGATCAGCATTACTATCCCCAACAGTGTTACCAGCATCGAAGGGCTGGCGTTTGCGAACAACCAACTGTCCAGCGTTACCATAGGCAATGGCGTTACTCGCATCGGCATAAGGGCATTTGCCAATAACCGCCTGTCCAGCGTTGTTATTCCCGAAAGCGTTGTGAGCATCGATAGTTGGGCATTCACTGATAACCAATTAGCCAGCGTCTTCATACCCGACAGTGTTATCCGCATCGGTGGCTCGGCATTTTTTGGCAACCGGCTGACCAGTGTTACTATCCCTTCAAGCGTTACCAGCATCGGCAGCGGCGCATTTGATGGAAACCCGCAACTGGCAGAAATAAATGTTGCCCCCGGCAATCCAAATTTTAGTTCAACAAGTGGGGTTCTGTACAACTGGAGTTCCCCCGATTTTTTGGACAGTGAATTAAGCTGCTAAATTATTTGTTAATGCTAAAATGGTATCGTCGGGGTCATCATCAGAAGTAACTGCTATCGTTCTATTTTCTACAACGAATGGCAACTGTTCCTGTGCAAACAAAGCAACGGGCAACAGAATACCGAAAGCAAATAAGGGCGCTATTCTACGCAGGATGTCGTTCTTCGTGATCAAAGGGATTCCTCCTTCGTAATCTTTGTAATGGTGTTTGCAATTCAAGCCATCTGTTATTTCCTTCGCCATCCGCACGGACATATTGATTTCTATTCCTCTCGCCATCATCGTCTTCTTCACGATACTGAACATCGTAATACTCAACATGAAGGTGCGGCTCGGCTCCCGCTTCGTTGCGGTTAGCCCCGCTTCTGCCGACAAAGGCCACGACATCGCCCGGCTCAAACCGTGCGCCCCTTTCGATTCGCGATCTTCTTAAACGCAAGGTTTCTGTATCGCGGTGCAAATGCGCCAGTATGTATATGCCTCTACCACGTTCGTTGGCTGTTAGCATTACTTCCGCCGCCTTACAACAACCAACACTGCACCGCCCGCCGCAATCGCCCCGCCGATAATCGCAAGCAAACCCCACGGCGGCATTGAACCTGTGGTGTCGCTTTGGGAAACTGGCACGGTCTGTTCCACGGCAATTACTGTAGCGGCAGTCGGAGCCTCGGCTGGTTCGACAGCCTGCACTGTAAGCTGAACCGCTTCCAGAAATCCTGCAAAGCTCCAACCCGTATACCCGTTGGCATCTTGCACCCTTACCCACGGTGCGGTTACCCCGCCAATAGTCTCCATGCTTCCTGTTTCCAATATCTGTACCTCTGCGCCCAAATCCAGCGTTGTAACGATATTGGCGGCAGTAGTGGAGCTTTCCCTTACGTGCAAGCGGGCGGTTGTCCTGTGGCTCGCGCGGAAAGCGAGGGTTACGCCGCCGGGTGGCGGGAAGTCCATGCTGCCGTCCGCGCGGCGGGGCCATGCGGTGATTCTGGACAGGTCAACCGTGTTGGTTCTGGCAAGCTCTCCCAGCTCCTCCAGCACTGCAGCGTCAACCTTGGCGAAGGTTGCGAAATGGCTGCCAAGGCTGTCTAAGTACACATCCATAAAATCGCCGTCGGGGATAAAAATTAAGTCGAAACTCTGCCGCTCTGACCAGAGGGGAAATGGCAGGGCAGATATGTAAAGCCAATCGGCAGTGAAAAAGCTTTGGTTTGCCATTGTTATTCTGTAGCCAGCACTGAACGGGATTATGTCCGTGATGAAAAACACACTGCCCGAAAAGCCGCCGATAAAAACTACCGCATCGAAGAAAAAAAGCGATTCAAATTCGCTGCTCCATACGCTGGTAAACCAGCTGCCGCCCATCGGCTCTGAGGCCATTATCATGGCGGTTTCGCGATCCATCCAGGGCTGTTCATAACGCCAGAAGGTGTCACGGTCTTGCGACTGCAATACGTCAAGGAAATACGAGGCTACCCATCTTCTTCGCGCATCCGGCGCTGTAAACCAGTCCCATTGAGTATTCGGCGCTGTTATCCAGTCCCTTGACAGCCGCCCGCCCCCTGCTGGTACTAGGTCGCGGGTACGCACATTATATAAATTGCCGCCATGCCTTATTCTTGTTATGTCCTCAATCACGTCATTAATTTCACCTCGAAGATGTGTAATCTCCCCAAGCACCCTTGTTCCTTGGGGCAACCTTCTTGTAACGTTATCGTCTCTACGCCCTATCATTCCTAGAGCCCAAGCGTCAGCATCAACCCCAATTTCCACCAGTGTGCCGGGAAACCCATCCCCCTGCTGGGCAGCCAAAGCGATGCCCGCAGATACCATCGCGCACAGAAAAAATATCTGTTTCATTTGTCATTCTCCTTCTATTACTACACGGCTGTTCGGCTGGCCGTTGTTTGCTATGCGCCTGTTATGGTTAAACGGGTCGCGCCTGTGGGCGTCAAGATCAAATCTACGCCTGTTGACAATCGCCCCATAGTACGGGAACGCCTTACGGCTAGGGTTGTTAGTCCGGATGCCTCTTATAACAGCCATGTTCAATACATCTTCTATGGTATCAGGTACATTGACAAAGACCTCAAGGTGAAGATGTATTCCCGATGAAGTGCCTAGGTTTCCGGTTATTGCTACTGGCTCCCCCGGCTCAACAAAAGCACCTTCCGTTTTCAAAAATCTTTCCAAATGAGAAATAAAATAGAGATTGTTGTCTCTTGTACCCCTTATAAACATGAACCTTCCGAAAATAGCATCTATTTGATTCTTCGGTGAACACGCCCACACTTTACCGTACACCAGCGCTACGGTGGGCATATTTGATACGCCGTTTGTTCTTATGTCAATGCCGTTATGCCGCAAGCTACTGCCTCTGCGCAGTATGCCAAATGGCGAAGAAAAGTGCCTGCTAAAATAATGGTCGTAAATTTTTTCACCATTAATCGCATCACCCGACATTGAAACAGTGGGCGCAAATCCGGGATTGTCACGAATGATAGGAATTTCCACACTCTCAACAGGAAGCCAATTCCCGCTAGTAGTGGCAGGAAAATTAAACGGCCCAGTCCCTTCATACGGGTTAAACGTCTTGTCCAGCTCTTCCACAATTTCGCTTTGCGCCTCCTTGCACCGGGGGCTGTTCACTGTAAAGAAAAAACCTGTGGCCTCACCCATAATCTGGTTTTTCCTATTGCGTAACCCTCGCCACACGCCCTGCCCAAGCTCTACAACTGCTCTGCCTGCTTCAATGGCTCCTGTCAATATTTCAAGCGGCCTGTCCCTCCGTGGCTCGTCCCCCTTGCTGTACACGCTGAACGTTGCAAGGCCATCTTTGCCATCCTCGTTGAAACACGCCACAAGACGGCAGGTTTCATCGGGGGCTGCTTCGCCAGTCCGGTTCCCCTCTTTGTCCTCGCAGTAAAGTTCTGTGCATTCAGGCCGCCGTAACTCAACGGTAAATTCATCACTCTGCTTCGGCGGACACCACGCCGAATGCGCCGTAGCGATAAACTCAAGATCATCAGCGGGCAGTTCCACGCCTTGGGGGTGGCTATACTGCCACTTGGCTTTCGCCATGCCCCCTTCTATGGTTACGGATATTCGCCCCAACGGTACGTGCGTATTCGGGTCTTGCCCCCGCCGGAATATCTGGAACGTTACCATGTTCCCGTCCGCTATGTCCTTAACCATAACAATAAATTCTATTTCTTCTCCTTCCTTAACCCGCTTCTTGTCCGTCCTGAAGCTGGTGAACTCAGGGTTTCGGGGGTTCTGTTCCCTGCGTTCCTCCTTCCACGCAGCGGTGTTCTTCGGGTGAATTATCACTGGCATCGGGATATGCGCCCCTACCGCCATTACCGTGCTGTTCTCCCGCACTCCCGTGTCGTTACAGGTCGTTACCGTGCTGCCTATCACAGCCGCTTCTTTCCCATTAATCTTAACGCTCCGTACCGTACCCCCGGTTACCTCCCCGTCGTTACTCGGGTTCCGGTTAAACCGTATTGTCCCCGGCAACTGGTTGTGTATGGGATTGTCGTGCCGGGCAACGCTCCCCTCGGTAGCGGCGTTGTTGCCGTTTATCTTTACATCA
>WQUW01000059.1 GCA_009781915.1 Treponema sp.
AGAGTTTTCCACAGACGTTTCTTGCGTTAGTTACAGTATCTGACACTATACATTTTCCCATTTACACCTCAGTACTACACCACAGAAGGGACATTTTTTTCTCTGGAATAACAGGCACAGCGCACGCTCACAGCTTGCGCCGCTTTTTGTTATCTCGCTCCGTTGGGGCGTTTCCGCTTGCAAGCGGGTAATTTATTCTGGCTTTAGTCCTTTTGGACTAGAGTCCGTGTGGTTACCCGCCGTAAGGAAGCGGGGGCCGCAAAGAGGTGTATTTATGAAAAGAGTTGTAAACGTTTTTGGCGGCATTATCCTTGCCGCGCTGATTGGCCTTTCCGTTACGGCGTGCGACACGGGCGGCCCCACAAGCGGCAATGACAATGGTGGCAGTAGTTGGCGCGATCTGTCCCCGCCCCCCATCGAAATGGTACGTGTAGGCCCCGGCGAATTTTACCTTGGGCGGGAAGAAGGGACAGCAGGCTTTGGCAACGCAACCCCCATATCCCGTGTAACGATGAGCGGGTTTTACATTGGCAGGTATCCTGTAACGCAGGGGCAGTGGCATGCGGTAATGGACACATGGCCGAGTTTTTTCACGGGGATGAACAGCTGGACTGCCAATAATGTTACGCCAACTCTTAACCGGAACAACTTGCCTGTCGAGCGGGTGAACTGGTACGAGGCAATCGTGTTCAGCAATCGTTTGAGCATCATTAGGGGATTAACCCCTGCGTACAGCATAGGCGGCAGTACGAACCCAGATAACTGGGGCGCCATACCCACAACCTCTAACGCGATATGGAACGCTGTTACCATTGTGCCCGGCTCTACCGGATACCGCTTGCCCACGGAGGCTCAGTGGGAGTTCGCCGCGAAGGGCGGGCCGCTTGGGGGGAACTACACATTTTCGGGAAGCAACGATATTAACGCCGTTGCGTGGCATTGGGATAACAGTGGAAGCCGGACACGTGAAGTGGGAACCCTACGAGCCAATCGGCTTGGGATACACGACATGAGTGGAAATGTATTGGAATGGGTGTGGGACTGGTGGGGGTCGTATACCGCCGCAGACAAGACAGACCCCTCCGGCGCGTCCTCGGGGTCTAACCGCGTGTTTCGCGGCGGTAGCTGGTTCCATTCGGCTTACGGCGTCCGTTCCGTCAGCCGGGTCAGCTACTTTCCGGATAACCGCGTCTTCAACCTTGGCTTCCGTGTTGCCCGCCCTCTCGGGCCGTGATCAGCCGGGAATGCCCGCCCGCTGCCTGTGGCAGCGGGGCCGAGGGAGCCGGGACGGCTCCTGAGAAAAGGGCATTTACGGGGGCCCCCGCAATGCCCCGCCGCGCGTGAGCGTCAGTACAATGCCAGGCAGGGGAGGATATACGTTTTAAGAAGCCATTTGCATGGTGTTTCCGCGTAGGAGACCGTGGCTCCGGAGCGGGTTCCCCATGCGGGACTCTTAAAACGTATATCCTCCCCTGCCGGGGCTTTTGGCGGGAATGCTCACATCACGCGCGGCGGGGGGGCCTACAAGCGCATCTTGACGAAATTCCGGTACTTCTCCGGGTCGCTTTTAAAGGCCACAATGTGCGAAACAGGTTCTTCCTGCGTTTTTTTCAGGGCCGTTGACGCTTCCATTACAAGACGCTCCGCTTCTATAAGTCTGCCGGAGCGGGAACTGAGCCCCATAAAGAGCTTGCTTCGGCCTTCAAAAGACTCAGGCAGTCTGCTTGCGATTTGCCTGCGGAACTCTTCGGCACGGGCCATGCTCTGATCCAAATCCACGCTGGGAATAATGACCGCAATACCCTTTTCACCCATCTCAAAGATAAGGTCTCGCATAACAAAGAAAGAGACCGCCTCGTCAGCGAATTGGTGGTACAAAGAATCGTTGATTGCTTCGGCGCACTTGAATTCCATGACAAGAAACGTCAGGTCTTGCTCAAAAGAAGCGCAGCGATGAAGTTCCGAGGCAAGCCGGTCATTCGTGTAGGACTGCCAGCCTATGTTTCCCCTCTGCGTAAAAAGCCCTTGGGGGGTATCCTCCCCTTCATCCGCTACCGGCGGCGGCGTTACTGCCGCATCCGGCTTTGCTACCGGGGGGAGGCTTTCGCCAGCCGCTTGCGGGGAGACCGGGCCCGGCCCTGTTTCGGATAGGGCGGCGGGGGATGCGGGAACCTGATAGCCTCGCCTGTTTTTCTGGATCAGTTCCGCCATAAGAGTGATAAAAGCGACAGCCAGAGCAACCAGCACCGCCAAAAGCGTATCCCTAAGCACCCTGACAAGAAAAGCGTTGTTAATAATGCTGTATATCGCCTGTATATTTACGTGCGCCTGACCGTCTATTCTAAGGGGCAAAAACAAGGGCTGGCCGGGAAAATCAATTCTGGTTTGGAAGCGGGGCGAGTTTCCCACCCATGCAACGCTGCTTCCCGGAAAACGCTCAAAGGCAAAATCTCCGCTTGAACTGGAAATAATCGCCCCCAAAAGAACGCGCGAAGCCTCCAGCGCATCCCTCATGGTTTCCTGATACTCGCGGCTCATAAAGCCAAACAGCACCGCAGAGGAGGACGCCCGCTCGGCAATGTAGTGGAATTCCCTGCCTGCCAGATTCCGGCGCTCCCCAATATCCACGATAACCCGGACTACCCCAAAGCCCACCGCCACGATATATATCATAATACACAGCGTAGCGATAAATGAGGACACTTTCGACATTCTGCCCGAAACAGCCATGATCAATTCTCGGCATATTATGGTAAAACAATGACACAGCAGGGGCGATGAGCTTTGAGCGTTTGAGAAAAGGCTTTTCCCGCTTCCGGAAGGGGATATTTTTCAATACCGGAAGTTATTTTTCTTTAGTTTTTTGCCATGAATTGATAATGCCATGGCGGGAAAAGCCCGTTACCGCAAGTATAAAGCACCCTTCCCAAAGCTGTCAACAAAAAAGAGCATTGACTTTTTGCGGAAAGTGGTTCCATAATTATATACGTCATTTTTCCATTTTAACGAGGAGGAATAGTTACATGAAAAAAAAGCCAATGGTAAGTTTACTTGCCCTTCTGCTTCTGGCGACAATTGTTTTTGCCGGCGTGGCACGAGTTACAAGAGCGCCGGGGGAAACAGTCAATTTCTACGCGAACATCACCGCCATCGAACCCTTGCTTGAAGATTTTGAAGCCCGCACCGGGGTAAGGGCCCTGTACACCAGAATCTCCACCACCCAGTTTCTGGCCACTGTTTTTACGGAGTTCGAGGCGGGAAGGCTGTTGGCGGATGTCATTCAGGCCCCCCTGCCCGTTATGGAGCAGCTTCAGGCCAGGGGCATACTGGCCCCGCACACCTCCCCCTCGGCTGTGGATTTTCCTGAGTGGGCGCGGCGGGGACACGAAGGCATTTACCTGTTCGCCATAGAGTACGTCAGCATCATCTACAACCGCAATCTGATAAACCCCGAAGACGTGCCCAGGCGCTATCAGGATTTGGCCGACCCCCGGTGGAGGAACATGATTGTCATGCCGAACCCCTCCATTCACGCCACCACAATCTCGTGGCTTGTGTCCCTGCGCGACAATGTCTTTGACGGCAACGATGCCGAGTGGCGGGAATTCCTGCACGGGCTGGCGGCTAACAACCCGATGTTCGTGGCCTCTTTCGGCCCGACCCCCGCGCCCATATCCACCGGAGAAAGGCCCATCGGCATTTCCATGCCCAAGTACATAGTTACCCACGCTCCGGCCCCCTTAAGCTGGGCGCAGATTGAGCCCGTCATGGGATCGCCCAGGGCAATCGGCATTTCTTCAAGCGCCCGCAATCCGGAAGCGGCCCGCCAGTTTGTGGACTACTGGCTTTCAGCCGAAGCGGGAAGGATTCTTGCCGATGATGTCGGCGAATATGTCCTGACCCCCGGCGTGTTCCCGCCTATCGCCGGTATGGACACCGCAAGGGTTATCCCCGTCCGGGATCTTTCGGATACCGAGCTTACCTATTGGAGCGGAGTGTTCAGGGCCATTTTTAATTAAGGCCGGCGCGTAATGGAAATTCAAGTTACGGGGCTTCAAAAGCGCTTTGTTTCTGACGGCAAGGTCATTAGCGCCTTGGACAATGTGGATCTCCACATTCCGGCGAACACGATTTTTACGCTTTTGGGGCCTTCCGGTTGCGGCAAGACAACGCTTCTGCGCTGTATCGTGGGGCTTGAAACGCCGGATGCCGGGGAAATCCGCATTGGCGATGAGATAGTCTGGTCGGCCCGGAAAAAGATTTACGTCCCCACCGAAAAGCGCAAACTCGGCATGGTGTTCCAGACCTACGCCATCTGGCCCCACATGACCGTCTTTGACAACGTGGCCTATCCCCTGCAAACAAGAAAGGTGGCGGAAAAGGAAATTGCCGAGCGGGTCGCCAAAACGCTTTCCTTCGTGCAGCTTGAGGGCTTTGAAGGCCGTCCGGCGACCAAGCTTTCCGGGGGGCAGCAGCAACGTGTCGCCCTTGCCCGCGCGCTGGTCGCCGAGCCCAAGGTTATCCTTTTTGACGAGCCCCTGTCCAATCTGGACGCGAAGCTGCGGGAAGAAACACGCAAGGAACTGAAAACCTTTCTTTCGGGGCTGGAGATAACGGCGATCTACGTTACCCACGACCGCCTTGAAGCTCTGGCCCTGTCGGACGCTATCTCCGTTATGCGAAGCGGAAACATTGTCGAAACCGGCGATCCTAAGAAAATTTACTTTAACTCGGAAAGCCGCTTTGTGGCGGACTTTATCGGACGCTCAAACCTTATTCCGGCGACCGTAGAGTCGTCCGCCGCGGACGAAACTGTTGTTGACTCGGCAATAGGAAAAATACGGGGGCGAAAAACGGATTTTGCCCCCGGCACGGAAGTTACCCTGTGCCTAAGACCGGAGTTTATCCGGCCCAGCCGCGATAGCGGGGCGATGCCAGCTTTCAATTCCCTGCGGGGCACAGTGGAAACCCTGCTTTTTGTGGGGGATGCTTACGAGGGCGAGATCAGGGTGGGACAGACCCTCCTTATGTCCCGCATCGATCCTGACACGGGCTTTAAACCGGGAGACATGGTAAGCTTCCATGTTCCCCCGGAACATTGCCATCTTGTGGCTAAGTAGGGCAGCATGGCAGAGCGGCACAAAAGGCTGACATGGATACTTATCGCGGTGGTGGGATTTCTTACCATCGCCCCGGTGTTAATGCTTGTTATCGGCAGTTTTTCTGAAGGGCTTACGGTAACGGGCAGGTTTACCCTGGCAAAGTATATCACCGTCTATACCGACCCGGAACTTGCCGGGGTTATGGTTAATACCATCATCTTTGTTGTCGGCTCGTCGCTGTTTTCCACGGTGCTTGCGCTGTTTCTGGCCTACGTCAGCGTCCGCACCGATATGCCCTTCCGCTTTCTGTTCAGGATCATCCCCGTTATCCCCATGATGATTCCCCACGTCCTGTTTTCCATAAGCTGGGTGATGCTGCTTAATCCCACCAACGGGATTTTGAACCTGCTTCTTATGCAGTTGTTCGGGCTGGAAAGCGCTCCGTTTAACATCTATACCATGTGGGGAATGATTCTGGTGGAAGGGCTTTTGGATATGCCCATCGCCTACCTTGTCATAGCCCCGGCGATGGCGTCCTTTGATGCGTCCCTGGAGGAATCGTCCCGTGTGTCGGGAGCCAGCGGCCTGCGTACGCTTTTCAGGATTACCCTGCCGGTGCTGCGTCCTGCGATACTGGCGGCTTTTATCCTTTGCGTTATACGCTGTATCGGCGCTTTCGCCGTGCCGCAGGTTATCGGTCTGCGGGGCAGGATTTACGTGCTGGCTACACATCTTTACCGGATGATCTCCACCGGCTTTGCCGCGGATTTCGGCGAGGCCGCCGCCGCCGGGGTAAGCGTGCTTGTAATGTGCGTCATTCTGATTTACGTGTACCGTTATTTCACATCCGCCAGCGAAAAATTTGTTACCGTTTCCGGCAGGGGCTACAAAGCCTCGCTTATTCAGCTCAAAAAAGCGAAGATACCCGTTTTCATCACGCTGGTGCTTCTGTCGTTTGTGCTGATACTTCTGCCAATTCTGGTTCTGGTGTATATCTCGCTGGTTCCCTACTCTATGGTTCCCAGCGCCAGAGCTTTCGGCATGATGACCCTTATGCACTGGACTGCGGTTTTGCGCGATCCGGTTTCCATGCTGTCGCTGCAAAACAGCCTGTTCCTTGGAGTGGTAGGCGCTACCGTAGGGATCGTGCTTTCCATTTTTGTGGCGTACATCATAGTAAAAGTGCGGACAAAAGCTTCCGGCCTTTTGGAATCGCTGACATTCCTTTCCTTTTCGTTCCCCGGCATTGTTATCGGGGTGGGCTTTATGTGGTTTTTTGTGCGCACCCCGCTTCACGCGACAATTTGGGCGCTGCTTATCGGCTACATTGCCGCCTATCTGCCCTACGGGGTTAGGCCCCTTTCCAGCGCCTTTATACAGATACACCACCATTTGGAAGAATCGTCCCAAGTGTCGGGCGCTTCTTTTCTGACAACATTCCGCCGCATCATCGTGCCGCTACTTGTGCCGGGCATCGTCTCCGGCTGGATTTTGATGGCAACGATGTTCCTGCGGGAACTAACCTTGTCGGTGGTGCTGTCAAGGCCGGGATCGGAGGTGCTTGCCGTGCAGATTTTGCGCTTCTCCGAGGACGGCCAATGGGGCAGGCTTTCCGCGCTGGGGATCATCATGATTGTGATGTCTACGTTGCTTGTGGCTCTGGTCAACTATATAGGCGTCAAGTCCAAGCCGGCGGAGTAGGCTCCAAAGGTAGCTTGTACGATGCCCTCCCAGCTTCTGCATATTCTGTTTGGCGAGGATGTTATTTCCCAACTATTCCGGCGGGCGGAAAACCGGCGTGGGGCGGCGGGCGGCGGCGGCATTATCGAAAAAATACGGACGACCCACCGGAATGCCTTTGCCTTGGGCTGTCAGGGGCCGGACATTTTTTACCATAGCCGGCGGCGGCGGCCTGTGGGTCTTGAATACGGAACCCTTCTGCACCGCCGGGGCTTTGGGCTTTTCACGGCGGGGCTTCTTGAATTAAGCCTTCCGGACTCGCCGCCGGAAATCGATGCCTTGGGGGTATACGCCCTGGGCTTTATGACCCACGCCTTTCTTGACAGGCTGGCCCATCCCTATATCGTATACAAATCCTGCCGCCTTTCCCCGCCGCGGCAGGGTTTTCCCGGTTCCGCTCAGGCCCATACGTTTTTCGAGCGGATTATCGACGCGCTCATGTTCAAGTACCTGCGGGGCAAGGATGTATCGGGCTGGGATCAGGAGGGTACGCTCGCCGAAATTTGCCTGCGCCCGCCGCCGGGGCTCCAAGAGCTTCTTGGGCGGGCCCTTGTTCTGGCGTTTCCCGAACGGGCGGGAAAGGACGAAAAGCTTGACAGCCGTATCCAGAACACTTTTCAGGACTGCGCCGGGTTTTACCGCATGACCTCCCCGGCGAATGTCGCCAAAGAAAGCGCGGGCGCGGGGCTTTTGCGCCCCAAAGACCATCTTGTGTATGTCTACCCCCGCCGGCTGCCGGAAACGATAGATTTTCTTAACATGGAAAAGCGGCCGTGGCTGTATCCCGCCGGGGAAGAACGGGAGGACACACGATCTTTCCCGCAGGTGTATGCCGGGGCAGTGGCGGCGGCGGTGGATTCCCTTTCCGGCATAACCGGACGCTGGGCGGGCGAAGGCGTTTTCCCGGCTGCGGAGGCTGCCGGGGCCATTGGCAACGGGGGGCTTTCCATCACGGATGCGGCGGGCGCTCCCTGCCCCCCCACGCGGACGGCCCCCCTGCCGCTGGATGATGTGCTGGAGCAAGAGTTCATTCAATATTCATGTCAAGGTTCAATTCCCTTGCCCCCCTTTCACAAATAGAAAAAATATATTAGCATGGTAGCAGTTTATGCTGCGGAAAGGAGGATTTCCATGAGAGTTACTACTAAGGGACGCTACGCGCTGCGGGCTTCTCTGGCGCTGGCGATTCTGGAAGAGGAAATGGGGCCGGTTTCGATAAACACGCTTTCAAAACAGGAGAATATTTCCCCTGTGTTTCTTGAGCAGATTTTTTTCAAGCTGCGGAAGGCCGGGATTGTTTCGTCTACCAGAGGGCCCGGCGGCGGGTTTTCGTTTGCCCAGTCGCTTGACAAGATCACGGTAAAGCAGCTCATTGACGCTGCCGGAGAAAAAGTTGAGCATGTGTTTTGCGACAAGCGCATTGAAGAATGCGAGCGGGTAGGAGAGTGTATGTCTCATCATGTGTGGTTTGACGTATCGGCTCTGGTAAAAGACTACTTCGAGGGGATTACTCTGGCTTCGATACTGAAAAAACACGGAAAATGCCGGAGGCTCTCCGGGGCAAAGACGTAAGGAGTAACACGGAATATGGGACGGCACATACCGGACGCGAAAGCCTATGAACAGGTAGTTACAGCGTTCAAAAAACACAAGAGCGGGATTACCCTTGCCGATGTCGCCGCCGGCACGGGCTTGGGCCTAGACCGGATTAAAGAGCTGGTTCCCACGGCGGCGGATGAATATTCCGCCCGTCTGGAAGTTACCCAGTCCGGGGAGATTCTTTACTCCTTTCCGCGCGGGTTTTCCAGCCGCTACCGGGGCCCCGGCCCGGCTCTAAAGCGGTTTTTCGCTGCCTTTACCCGCTTTGCCGTAAGCGCCGCAACCGTGCTGTTTAAGGCGTGGATTATGATCATGCTTTTGGGCTACTTTGTGCTTTTTATCGCCATCGCGCTTGGGGCCCTTGTTCTTTCCATGGCGGCCAAAAATAACCGTCAGGGCGGCGGAGGCGGGGGAATGAACGCCTCGCTGGGCATTTTTAACCTTGTCATACGGCTCTGGTTTTATTCGGAACTGTTTAACGCGGGCCGCCGCTCCGGTTGGCAACAGGCCGGCTGGGACGCCCGTGGCGGGGCCGTCAAGAAAAAGGGCCGCCCCCTGCACAAGGCGATTTTTTCCTTTGTCTTTGGCGAAGATGATCCCAACCGGGATCGTCTGACGCTGGAAAAAAAGGAATTTGTCGCCTACGTGCGAAGGCGGCGGGGGGTAGTTTCCCTTCCTGAGCTTATGGTTCTTGCCGGACAGAGTCCGGAAAAGGCCGAAAGCCGCGTTACAGGGCTCTGCGCCGAATTTGGCGGCAGCCCGGAGGTTACCAGCGAAGGAACCATCGTGTACCGCTTTGACGAAATCCTTTTAAGCGGCGAAAAGAAGCAGCAGGAAGGCTCCGGCGGGCTTTCAACGCTTTACAAAAAACCACGGGTGTTCTCGTCAAACCCCCAAAAGATGAATTTCTGGTTCAGCGTTATTAACGGGGTAAACCTTCTTTTTGGGGGCTACTTCCTTTACAACTCCTTCGCCATAGGAAGGATACTTTCCGAAGAGGTTTTGCAGGCCGCAGGCATTTACGGTATGGTGTACCATTTCCTGAGCATGGCGGCGGTGAACCCGCTTCCTGCCATTCAAATTGGGCTGGGGCTGGTTCCCCTTCTGTTTTCCGCCTTCTTCTGGCTTATCCCGGCGCTTCGCAAGCGGCTCTTAGAGAAAGAGAACGATGCCATACGCATGGATAACTTCCGGGGCTTTTTCTTTTCCCGCATTTGGGCATCCCCGGAAGGCTTTAGGCCATCCGGCATTGACCCCAAAGACGATGAATGCCGTCCCCGGAATATGGGGGCCGCGAAGGACACGGCGCTGAAAGAAATGGGGGCGTACTCGCTCCCCCAGGTCTCTTTGGACGAGAAGCGGGGGGAAGTTTTCGACTTCCACGAACTGCGCCGGGAAAAAGACGCTCTGGAAAAATACCGCGGGGCGCTTGAAAGCGGCAGGGCCAAGGTCGGCGAGACTGTTTTTGACTCAGGCGTCTAACAGCAGTGGTCTTTGTTCGATCCTGTGTTAATCTGGAAGCAGAAAAGCGTGGATTAGGGCGGGCGTACTGTAGACATTCGCGAAGGTGTGGGGGTCAGTACCTATCGCCACGATAAACATCGCCACATACGTTAGTGTGCGATCCATCTCCGGAATGCCAGCCCTGTCCGCTACGTCCGCGTTAAAATCAGCGACAAGGTATCCCCGGTATCGAAGGTCATCGCTGTTCCTGAAAAACCGGTCTGGCCGGGGGTCAAAGTGAATGTTCTGGGCCAAGTGACCGGTGGCCCGCAATAGAACAAACTCCTGCGGGTTAGAAAGACCTATCCTCATAACGGGGTTGGGAAGGAGCCCGCTAAAATCAAACACCAAAAACCTGTCCCCCTGCGGGCGGGCGAATATGTTTGAACCCAATACCTGCGATACCGGAACTTCATGAAAATTAGGATCATTTGCGTTGGCAAAGGCGAGCGGCCAAAAATTCATGCCCCCCGCTCTAAAGATATTGGTCATGTTTTGACCTACCAAGTCGTCATTGTCAATAAAACGGTGGACAGTGTTGTAGTTTGTTTGCAGGGTCGGGTTAATTCCCGAAAAAGTCGGGCCCGGAGCCGGGGTAAATTCAACAGGGAAGGCGCTTACATAAATACGGTAAAAAATAATGAAATTCTCAAAATCGTCATGCGGGAAATAGTTTGTCAGGTTTATGGTCGCAAAGTCATTGCCGGACGGCATTACATTGCCCTGCGGAACCGGGTCGATAAACGGCATACCCACAAGAAGCCCGCAGCCCCCAAGGGACAACAGGGCCGCGAAGGGCAACACAAAAAACATCAACCGCCGTTTATACATCTTTTCTCCGCCATTTAGTCTGATAATACAATTATACGGCTTTGCGCGAGATTTGCAAAAAGCGGATCGTCCGGCCATCTGCTTAACAGACTGCGGTAGGCGGCAAGGGCGGCCTCTGTGTTGTTTCTGGCTTCCTCAAGCCGGCCTATGGAAAACTGGGCTCTGGTGGCGATAAAAAAGGTGTCCGAATGGGCCGCCAGCACCCTTGCGTACATTTCAATTGCCGCCTCCAAATCCCCGTGTTCTTCCGCGGCCACCGCGGCGTTAAAAAGGGAAATGGGCGCAAGGTAGCTCGCGGGAGCGGCATTCGCCGCCAGAGTCCATGCCGTCTGCGCCAAGGGCCACCGCTGTTGCTCTTCAAAAATGGCCGCCCTAATGGTGTGGGCGCGGGCGGCGGGAAAGCCCGATGTTCTGGCCGCGAAAACGGCGAGTTCTTCAAGAAGGGCGGTAATTTCGCCCTGCCTAAGAAGCGCCCCGGCTTCATCGCTGCCAACATACGCCCACAGGGGCTCTAGGCGCTGTTCCAAGGCGTCAAGGGCGACAAAGGCGTTTAGCCTAGCCCTGTCCCGCAGGGTAATCCCGGCAATGGAACCGGCAAGGCCCACGATTATGGCGATAAAGGCGACAAAAAGAAGCCTGCGGTTTTTTTGTATAAATTCGATAAGCCTTTCAGCCATGCTCAATGTTTCCCGTGATGCGGCCATGTTCTGTTACTCCTTACGTATTGTTGATTTCCAGCTCTTTGATGAGTCTGGAAAGGTATGTTCTTTGTATGCCCAGAGCCTTGGCGGTCTCTGTCTGGTTCCAGTTATGTTCCCCAAGCACTTTTCGTATGTAGCGGGTTCTAAAAGCGTTTTCAGCGGTTTTTAGCTTACGGCTCCCGTCTTTGGGCATAAGCTCCCCCGGAAGGGATTTAAGAAAAATATCTTCCGCCTGAACAAACTTGCCTTTTCCGATAACGCAGGCACGCTCAACGCAGTTTTCCAGTTCACGGACATTGCCCGGCCACGAATACGAAAGCATCGCTTCCAGCGCCTCGGTGGAAAACCCGTTGAAATGGTTTCTGGTTTTTTTCATGCTTTTTTTAAGGAAAAAGCCCGCCAGTTCGGGAATGTCTTCCGGGCGCTGACGCAGGGGGGGGATATGGAGGGGAAACACATTCAGGCGGTAGTACAAGTCGCTGCGGAAGTCGCCCTTTTCAACCTGCTTTTCAATATCCCTGTTCGTGGCGGCCAGGATTCTAATGTCAACGGTAATGGTGGCGTCCGAGCCGACCTTTTCAAATTTCCGTTCCTGTATTACCCGCAACAGTTTCGCCTGAAGCGCGAGGGGAAGCTCCGCTATTTCGTCAAGGAAGATAGTCCCCCCGTCGGCAAGCTCAAAACGGCCATGCCTGTTGGCGATAGCCCCGGTAAAAGCGCCCTTTACATGGCCGAAAAGCTCACTTTCCAAAAGCCCTTCGGGAATGGCAGCGCAGTTAAGGCGGACAAAGGGCTTTTTGCTGCGGGGGCTTAACAGGTGTATGCGCTCGGCGAAAATCTCTTTCCCAACCCCGCTTTCCCCCAAAATCAGCACGGACGAATCGGTTTTGGCGACCCGATCCAGAATCTCAAGCTTTTCCAGAATGGCAGGGCTTTTGGCGATTATGGTGTGCTGTTCCATGTTCGGCTTGCCCTGTTCCTGAAGCTGCTCTATTTTGCTGTGCGCCTTTTCCAGACTTTGGGCGTTGACCACGGCGATCCCCGCCTGCGTGGCGAATATCTGGAGCCACTCCAAATCTTCCTGAGTAAAACTCTTTCCCTCTTTTTTGTTGATAATCTCGATTACCCCCACGCACTCGTCCTTAACGCGCATGGGGACTGCCAGCATATTCTTGACAGCGTAGTTCAGTTCTTTGGAAATATCATGGCGGTGGCGCTTGTCGCTTTCCACATCGTCCACGATAAGGGGCTTGTTATGAAGGGCCACCCAGCCGCCGATTCCCTCGCCCGGTTTTACCGTAAAGCGCTTTGTCTGAACGCCCGCACCGCCCAAGGAAACCTCGAAAAACAGTTCCCGTGTTTCCTTGTTCATCAGTAGCAGGCACGAGGCTTCCCCCGCGCAAAGGCGGGTGGCGGAGTCGATAATGTTCGTCAGCAAAGAATTCAGATCAGCGTAATTCGAGTTGATAAGAGCGTTGGTCTCTACCAGAGTATTGAATTTCTGAACGTCAATCTTTGACAGCATACCAACAGGAACTACTCTCCTGAGTCCTTGGATTTAAGGAAATCCCCAAGCGTATAAGAATCGCTTGCTTCATCGGACGGCATATAGTGGGAAATATCATCCTGCTGCGCCTTTTTCTGGTATTCCCTGATAGAGAACGCCACTTTTTGCTTGTCCGGATGGACTTCCACGACAATGGCCTTTATCTTGTCCCCTTCCCGGTACTTTTTAAGCGCGTCTTCGGGGGATTCTTCCCTGTTTTCAGACAGGTTGGACTTGTGTATAAGCCCTTCGATGCCGCCGGGAACCCGCACAAAAACGCCGAAATCCGTAATAGAAGAAACTTCCCCCTCTACCGACATTCCCGGCTCGTAAGTCTCGGCAAAATGCTTCCAAGGGTCTTCCGAAAGCTGCTTTACCCCAAGGCGTATGTTCCGGTTATCCTTGTCCACGCTTAGAATCATTACTTCGACTTCCTGACCCGTCTGCAGTTCGCTGCCCGGATGCTTGATCTTCCGTGTCCACGAAATATCATCGCCGTGAAGGAAGCCGTCTATCCCTTCGTCCAACTGGATGTAAGCGCCTACGTTGGTTATCTTGACTACCTTTCTGGCAAGCCTTGTTCCAACCGGGTATACTTCGTCAATTGTAGTCCAAGGATTAGCGGTTACCTGCTTTAATCCCAAGGACACACGCCCGGCCTGAAGGTCGTAGCCAAGGATCATGCACTCCACTTCGTCGCCTATGTTGACGATCTCGCTGGGTTTGTGAATCTTTTTGATCCACGAAAACTCCGAAATGTGGGCAAGCCCTTCGATGCCTTCTTCCAGTTCAATAAAAGCGCCGAAATCGGTAAGTTTGGTAACCTTTCCTTTGACAACATCGTTGACATTGTACTTTTTCTCAAAGTTTACCCAAGGGTCTTCCGCGAAATGCTTTAGGGAAAGGTTAATTCGCTTTTCAGACGGGTCGATGCGGATTACCTTTAACTCGATTTCCTGACCCTTCTTTACGAAATCCTTTGGCCTGTTTACATGGCCCCAGCTCATATCGTTGATGTGCAAAAGACCGTCAAAGCCCCCAAGGTCGATAAAGGCCCCGAAAGAGGTAAAACTTTTTACAACCCCGGTAATATCCGCCCCTATTTGGATATTGGCAAAGAATTCGTTCCGCTTCTTTTCGGCTTCTTCTTCCATGCACTTGCGGCGGGTTACCACAACATTGACTTTATTGTCCGAGTACAGCCGCTCGACGTAGAATCTGGTTTTAAGACCAAGCAGTTTTTCAGGTTTTTCCACCTTTTGGACATCGGACTGGCTTATGGGGAGAAACGCGCGGATGTCTCCGCCCAGATTAACGTCAAAGCCGCCCTTTACTATCCTTTCGATAGAGCCTTCCACCGGCAGCTTATCCTGAAAAGCCTGACGCAGATTCTTCCAGAAGACCTTCGCGTCGGCCTTTTGCTTGGAGACGATAACTTCCCCGTACTTGTTCTCTTTATTGACGAGAATAACCTGAACCAAGTCCCCTTCTTTCGGGATTTCGGAAAATTCCTCGATAGAGATTTTACCCTCCGACTTGTACCCGATGTTGATAAAAACCTGATCCGAGGTAACTTGAATGACATGGCCGTCTATCATTTGGCCTTCTTCCAAGTGTTCAAGGTTTTTCAGGTATTCTTCCTGCAACTGCTGCTGTATCTGAGTGTTCTCTCCCGCAGACGAGTTGTTTTGCCCCTCCGCCTTTTCCTTCAGATTAGTGTCCGACCCCACTTCCCTCTGCGTCATGCTTCTTCCTTCCGTCTTTATTTTCTCTACTAATTTGTCATAAACTTGCTCAACAGTCAAGCCCGAAGAATCGAGGTAATGCACGCCGGGGCCAATGACAAGGCTGCCTTCGGCTTTGTTCTTGTCAATCTCGTCCCGCTGTACTATCGCGTCCCGGATTTCTTTAAGGCTTAAGCCCGACACTCCCTGCTCGTAGCGGCGCTGGGCCCTTGAATCCGCCGAGGCGTCAAGGTAAAAGCGGTATTCGGCGCCGGGAAAGACCACGGTGGTCATGTCCCGGCCCTCTACAATGGCATTGCGGTCTCCGGCTATGGCGCGAATTATGCCGTTAACGACGTGGCGTATGGGTACTATCGCCGAAAGGGGCGCTGAATGCTGGTCAATTTCGTCCGTGTGCAATAATTCCGTTACATCTTCCCCGTCAAGAAGCACCCGCGCGCCTAAGGGGAGACTTGAGTCTTCGGCTGGCGTGCGGTACTCGACGCGGGCGTTTTTGGCGTATTCAAGGCACTGTTCTTCGTCCGTAACGGGTATCCCTTTTCTAAGGCAGCCCAGCGCTATGGCTCTGTAAAGTTTGCCGGAGTTAATGTACGTAAACGCCTGCGGCGGCGGAGATTTCCGGCTTAGTCTTTCGGCCAAGAGCCCGGCGATGGTGCTTTTTCCGGAGCCCGCGGGCCCGTCGATGGCTATTACCACGTTTTTCTCCTTACTCCCCTTCAATTCATCAAACAACTTAATTCGGTTTTGGTTAAAGGCCGGGTCTCGGCTTCTTTAAGGCCGCCTAAAAGCACGGGGCCTATGCGTATTCTTTGCAGTTTTTCGGGGTGCAGCCGGAAATGGGAAAAAACCCGCCGGATTTCCCGGTTTTTCCCTTCTACAAGAACGACTCTAAGGGATTTTCTTCCGGTTTTTTCGATTTCGTGGGCCCGGTACAGCACTCCTTCGACAATGACTCCACGGGCAAACTCCTCTACGGCCTGATCCGGGATGGGAACGGTAGATTCCACAAGGTATTCCTTTTCTATCTCGGCGCTTGGGTGTCCGACACGGGCCGCGAACGCTCCGTCGTTGGTAAAAATGATAAGGCCCGCCGAGCGGTAATCCAGCCGGCCCACGCTGTACAGGCGTTCGGGGCAGGGCGGCAGAAGGTCTAGCGCCAAGGGTCTGCCTTGAGGGTCGAAGGAAGTGGTGATATACAGCGGCGGCTTGTTCAGCACAAGGTACAAAAGCCGGCTTTCGGTTTTGACCTGCTTCCCGTCAAAGCATACGGTGTCGGCGGGCAGCACTTTTTCCCCGGAGGCCGTAACCTGCCGCCCGTTTACGGTGATTCGCCCTTCGGCAATGAGTTTTTCGGCGGCCCGCCGGGAGGCGACTCCGGCATGGGCAAGGTATACCTGCAGCCGGATGGGGGCGTCCCCGCCGCTTTCAGTAGTCTTGTTGAAGCTCAAATCGCTCTGCCTCGCTTTGGTCAAGTTTGGGAAGGTCGGCGATGCTGCCCAGACGGAACACTTTCAGGAATTCGCGGGTGGTTCCGTACTGCACGGGCTTTCCCGGCACGTCTTTTTTGCCCATTTCCCGAATCAGGCTTTTATCCAGAAGCAGGCGGATCATGTTGTCGGCCTGTACGCCCCGGATGGCTTCGACTTCGGCGCGGGTAACGGGCTGAGAATAAGCGATGATGCTAAGGGTTTCCATCGCGGCTCTGGAAAGGCGGGACTCGTTTTTCTTGCCGTAGGTTTCCCTAAGGTTGTCCCAGTATATCTTTTTGGGGGAAATCATGATTCCCCCGCTTATGCGGGACAGTTCAAGGCCCGAATCCTCGGCGGCATAGCGGGCGGACAGGTTGGCGAGGGCCTTTTCCACGACTTCCCGCGCAAGGCCGGATATCCGGGAAAGGGCCGCTTCGTCCAGCGGTTCCCCTTCCAGATACAGTATTGTCTCAATCAGCGCTGTTTCTTTCGCCAATTCCAATTCCGTCATAAAAAACCTCGCTGTTGGGCCGAATAATAATGTCTCCGAACATACGGTTCTGAAAAACCGAAACCGCGCGCTGCTTGACCACTTCCAGTATGGCAAGGAAGGCGCAGACAAAATCAAGGATGGAGCCGCTGCGGATAATCAGGTCGGTAAGCAGACACTCCTTCTTTCTTTCAAGAATCTCGAAGAGAAGGGTGATTTTTTCGTTTACCGTTACTTCCTCGTACAAGTCGATAATCCGCTCTTTGGAAAGGCCGGACGTAAAGCTTGAAAAGATTTTAAGCAAATCCCACACATCCACCTTTTCCCACAGGCTGTCGTCGTCGAAGGGCAGGGATCGCTGGAGCCGCTTGCGCTCGATTACCCATTCGGCTTCCCGCTCCTTTTCTTCCATAAGGCCGGAGAGCTTTTTGTACTTCTGATACTCGATAAGGCGCTCTACCAGTTCCTGCCGGGGGTCTTCGTCCTCGTCTTCCCCGTCTGTTTCAACGGGCAATAACATTCTGGACTTGATTAACAGGAGGGTCGCGGCCTCGGCCAGAAACTCGGACGTTTCCTCCAAATCCAGCGCGGGCGCATTGGCCAAATACTCCAGATACTGCTCGGTTATCTGAGCGATGGGAATATCGTAAATGTTAACCTCGTTTTTCTTGATTAAAAAGAGAAGCAGGTCAAGGGGGCCTTCGAACTCGTTTAACCTAAAGCCGCGGAAACCGCTGAAGTTTACGTCCGCTTCGCCCGTGGAAGTTTGCATGTGTTTATAGTGTAGCCTTTTTGACGGCGCTGGGCAAGCCGCCGCCCCCCCGCCGCGCATGAACATTCCCGCATAAAGCTCCGGCAGGGGAGGATATACGGTTTAAGAATCCCGCCCAAGGAACACGGCTACGGAGCCTCGGTCTCCTTCGCCTAAGAATTTGGGCAAATGGATTCTTAAAC
>WQUW01000060.1 GCA_009781915.1 Treponema sp.
CCGGCAGGGGAGGATATACGGTTTAAGAATCCCGCCCAAGGAACACGGCTCCGGAGCCTCGGTCTCCTTCGCCTAAGAATTTGGGCAAATGGCTTCTTAAACCGTATATCCTCCCCTGCCGGGTATTGTGCTAGAGGCTCATGCACGGCGGGGGCATTGCTGGTGGGCTCCGCAGAACATCAGCCCCCGGCATCACCGCAGGGCATTGTCGCACGGCATTCCCGGTTCCGCCGGGAGGGCCCCCGTAAATGCCCTTTCCTCAGGAGCCGTCCCGGCTGATCACGGCTCGAGGGGGAGGGGGCGGGCAACACGGAAGCCAAGGAGGTAGCTGCGGCGAGCCGGATTGCCGCCGCTACCCCGGACGACGGAACGGACGCTGTTAGCCGAACTGAACCAGCTCCCGCCGCGGACCACGCGCTCAGACCCCGAGGACGCGCCCACGGGGTCTGTTTTATCCTCGCCGGTATACAACCCGTGCCAGTCCCAAACCCATTCCCAAACATTACCGCTCATGTCATGTATCCCAAGCCGATTGGCTGGTAGGGTTCCCACTTCTCGTGTCCGGCTTCCGATGTTACCACCATGCCACGCAACAGCGTTAATGTAATTGCTTCCGGAAAATGTGAAGGCACCACCAAGCGGCCCGCCTTTGGCGGCGAACTCCCACTGCACTTCCGTAGGCAAGCGGTATCCGGTAGAGCCGGGTACAATGGTAACAGCGTTCCATGTCGCGTTAGAGGCTGTGGGTATGGGGCCCCAATCATCGGGGTTTGTACTGCCGCCTATGCTGTACGCTGGAGTTAAACCCCCAAGTATGCTCAAACGGTTACTGAACACGATTGCGTCATACCAGTTTACCCGCTCAACAGGCAAGTTGTTCCGGTTAAAAGCCGGTGTAGCGGTAGTACCAAACTGATTGTTCGTCCCCGTGAAAAAACTGGGCCACGTGCCCATTACCGCATACCACTGCCCCTGCGTTACGGGGAAGCGGCCAATGTAAAACCCGCTCATCGTTACACGAGATATGGGGGTTACGTTGTCCGTGAATGCGGTTCCTTCTTCCCGGCCAAGGTAAAACACGTCGGGGCCTACCCGCGCCATTTCGATGGAAGGTGGGGACAGATCGCGCCAATTACTGCCACCATTGTCATTGCCGCTTGTGGGGCCGCCCGTGTCGCACGCCGTAACGGAAAGGCCAATCAGCGCGGCAAGGATAATGCCGCCCAAAACGTTTACAACTCTTTTCATAAATACACCTCTTTGCGGCCCCCGCTTCCTTACGGCGGGTAACCACACGGACTAGCGTCCGGACAAATTACCCGCCTTTTGGCGGAAACGCCCCAACGGAGCGTAATAGCAAAAAGAAAGCTTCCCGTGGGTAATGCCGTACTGAGGTGTAAATGGGAAAATGTGTAGTGTCAGGTACCGTGACTAACGCAAGAAACGTCTGTGGAAAACTCTCTAAGTCGTTACAGGATAAGGAGTTACATGGGGGGGGTAAATGCCCCACGTCCTGCCGTTTTTAACGGCAGTTTTACGGACGGAGAAATTGCGTTGTCAATTGCAACAAATACCATTAGAAGAAAGTATACCCATCTATTGGCGAAACGTCAATCATTCTTGCAAGAATTTTTTCAAAAACTTTTATGCGCCGGATTTTCATCTCGCCCAGCACCCATTTCGGACGGCCTTTTTCGGACAGCCGTGGAGGGCTCACTCTCTCTTCCCCCCAGCAATGCCCCCGCCGCGCGTGAGCCAGCGGTACAATGCCCGGCAGGGGAGGATATACGGTTTAAGAAGCCATTTTGCATGGACTCTCCGCGTAGGAGACCGTGGCTCCGGAGCGGGTTCCCCATGCAGGATTCTTAAAACGTATATCCTCCCCTGCCGGGGCTTTTGGCGGGAATGCTCATGCGCGGCGGGGGGCGGGGTTAGCGGATAGTAAAGAAAAAGCGCTCCAAATGGGCTATGCGGCGCTGGGCTTCCAGCACCCGGTGGCTCTGGGGGTATTCGCTGACAAGCCTGCGGTAAAACTCCAGAGACAGCCGTATATCCCGGCTTGGGCTGTTGGCCTCCAGAAGTTGCCCGTAAAGGAACCACGCCTCATCACTCCCGGCGGGAAAGCGCACGCGCATTGTATCCAGAATGACAAGGGCCGGCTCCACACGCCCGGCATCGAACTCATCCCGCGCCCGGCGGACATAATCGGATGGGGAGTCTGCCGGGGGAATAACCGGGGCGGGAGGCACGGCCGCCTGAGGCATCGCCGCGATTGCCGGAGGGGCGGCGGCGACAGCGTCAGCCGGGGCTGGAGCGGGCGGCGCCGGCACGGCGGGGTCTTGCGGAGCCGGGGACGTTACGGGGTCTACCGCCTGCGGCGGCATTTCCGCTGTGGCAAGGGGCGGCCAGCGGGGTTCGGCAATTACCCTGCCCCGGTCAAGAGGGAAACCCGGCTGTCCGGCTATTACAGCGCCGGGGGCTTCTTCCACAATAATTTGAACATGGTCGTTAATGATATAATCCCGGAAAAAATCCTGCCTGAAAAACCTAAGGATATATGTTCCCGCGGCCTCCGTGCGGAAGATGAAGCTTTGCCCTACTATAACGCCCGCCGCCGTGTCCAGCCGCCGTGAGTCGTAGGAAATGCCCCGGCGGTTTCCCAATTCTCCCAAGTACACCCAGCCGGTTCCCCGGAAGGGGACTTCTATAATCTGGCCTACCGTGGCCCGGACAATGCGGGAAAAAACAATCTCGCCTTCATCCGCGCTGGGGGGTATCCGGCCCGGGACTTCCGCCAGCGGAGGGGCAGGCGGCGGCACGATTGGCGGGGGAGGGGCCTGCTCCGGCGGCCGCAAAAATGGCGGCGGCGGCACGGCAGGTTCCGGTTCCACGGGAGCCGGAGGCACGGCAAGGGGAGGCGGAGCAGGGAGCGGGGCGGGTTCCGGCTCTACAGGGGCTGGCGGCAGGGGCGGCTCAGCCAATTCCGGCTCCACGGGGACAGGCGGCGGGGGAACTTGAACCGGAGGCACGTCTTCCACAGGCTCAGGCTCTAGCGGGAATTCATCCAAGGGGAAATCGTCTGGAGGGAACTCTGGAACTAGGGCAACCTGTGGAACAAGCGCTTCTTCCAAGTCAGGATCGGGGTCTATGGCCGCAAGCTCTTCCCCTTCTTCCTCTGGCGGATATTCCGGGTAGGCAATTTCGGGAAGAGGCTCCCAAGGCTCCTCGATGTCCCAATCATCCGGGGCAGGGTATTCGGCTATGTCTTCAACGGCTTCTTCAAGCGGGGGCGCTCTGAAGGGGGGCAGCAATTTGCAGGAGGAAACAAGGGGCAGTAAAAAAAGCATCAGCGCCAGTAATGAATACTTCACGGTAACTCCATCAAAACACGCCACTTCATGGAATATGCTCCATGATGCCGTCCACTGCCGTTCGCAGTACGCCCTGCCAGAACTCCGGGTTTTCCGGCGCTCTCCAGTAGGGGCGTATATCCTCAAGAGACCATGATTGGCGGGGCCCCCGCCCCAAGAGAATGCCGGGAATAAAATCCGGTTCGTCCGGAATGAAAAGTTCCCCGGCAGGAATGGCGTACGCGGCCCTTGCGTTCGCGGGGGCGGCTTCCCCCGGGCGCAGGGCGGCTGTCGCCAGCGCGGTAACCAGCAGGGTAAGAAAAAGAACCAAAAGCCCCCCGGCAATAAAAATCATGGCTTGTTTCTTTTTCGTCATTAAACGGACTTGGGTAAAATTCTGCGCAAGCCGGGCCGCCACGGGGCCTGCCTTTGCCGCTAGCGAAGCGCCCGCTTTCCCCACGCCCGCCGCAAACGCTCCCAGCGCCGCCGCAGTCTTGCCGAGTAATTTTTTTGCCATTTCTCTCCCAATCATAGCAATGTCCAGTACTACCATTATAACAAAGAAGCGGAGAAAAAATAACCCTTATGCGAGCGTGTTTTGTGGAAACCGGGAGTTGAGACACGGCCGACTCGAACGGCCCACCTGCTGCTTAGAAGGCAGCTGCTCTATCCGGATGAGCTAGTGTCTCGTGTGGCTCTCTTGCACCGAACCATAGCCGTGTCAAGGGGGAAAGACCTGCTCCGGTTCCTTAACCCCTTACATTGTAAAGGATTAAGGAACAACGTTTTCTCCCCCGTGGTGATTTGAACACCAGACCCAGTGGTTAACAGCCACTTGCTCTGCCAGCTGAGCTACAGGGGAATGCAGATGTCCAGTGTATCAAAATGCAAAAATCTTGTCAACACCCCATTCGCCGTATGTCAGCGACCAGTAGAAATGAGCACGGACAGCCGCCTTGACACAAAATCAACCGCGTGGTACGGTGAATCGACCCCGGCATTGATTCACTACAAGAATCGTGCGGGAGTATGGCGGCATAGCTCAGTTGGTAGAGCAAACGGCTCATATCCGTTCGGTCATAGGTCCGAGTCCTATTGCCGCTAAAACGTGTCTTAGACTGGTAACTCGTGCGCTTGTACGCCCAGCTTGGCGGCGGCTTTTTCGGCTTCGGCTTTTCCGGCGATAATCACCGGGCGGGAATTGTCGGCCCCTGCCGCAAGGCGTTTTAGAACCGCATCCGCCTGATCTTCGCTTACGGCAACAAGGTCTTTCAGCCGCCGCAGGCGATGCCCGTCCTCAATGCCGTAAAGGAAGCGGAAAAAGTCGACCAGACTCTTTTCGGCAGGGGAGCGGGGCCGGGTTTCCCGCGCGTATGCGCCAATCACGGCTTTTTCCAGGGCCTCCGTGCCGAAAGCGCCGCCCGGTTTGCCGCTTTGGGCCGCCGCCTCCCCCAATATGGAGGAAAAGGCTTCCAGAGACCGTAAAGGATTTGGATCGCGGTAGGTTGCGAAAGAAAAATCCCCCTCCAAAGAGTCAGGCTGGGCAAATGCCCCGTACGCGCCGCCCTTCATGCGGATACTCTCCCACAGGGCCCCCGTGGAAAGCAGGTGGGACAGCGCCAAATCCGCCGCCTGAAGGGGGGAACCATACGGCGCGGCCTCAAGAGAGATAGCCGCAAAGCCCACTTGAAGGGAAGGGGAGGCGAAAACCTCTCCCTTGCCCGTTGTATCCGGGATTTCCGAAATACCCAAAAAGCGCTCTTTGCCGGTAGACGCCGGATTCCGGGGCCGGGGAGGGCCGAAGGAGCCAAAGCGCTTCCCCAGTTCCCTTTCGGCCTCTGCCGTTACGCTTCCGGCAAGGTTTACCAGAACCCCCGCCCCAGCCAGCCGGGACTGGATGGCTTTGAGTTTGGCGCAAACTTGCGAAACATCCATTTCCACGAGTTTGTGGGCAAAGATAATCTGATTCAAGCCGCTCCATTGCTCGTCTACGCACCGCGACCTTGAAAAAAGGAGGCCCGAACGTCCGCAGGCGTACCTATGCCCCGCCGGAGCCAAGGCCGAGTCGATGTCGTTCTTCATTTCCAGCGCCAAATCCCGAATCCGCCGCACGTCCGAAAAATCAGCGCTTGTTATAAGGCGCAGGGCCAGGTCAAGAGAGGGGACGATTTTTTCATCCAGGGCTTTAAGGCGGAAGATAATCCAGTCCCGGCCCGTAATGTCAATGATGCCCGTGGGAAGCGCCTGAGCGCTGGCCGATCCGGGAGTGGCGGAGCTTGTGTGGAGCACCGCAAAAAAACCCCCCGTGGTGCGTGCCATAAGGGTCGAAACTTCCCCGTAATCCATGCCGGGCAGCCCCACGGAAATCACCGCGCGGGCGAAAAAGGGAAGCCAAGGGTAGTCCTCCGGGGCAAACACATCCACGGGAAAGGCAAAGTTCGCGTAGGTGATCCCGTTGGTAAAGATGGAATGAATCAGCGCCGGCGCGCCGCAAGCGTCAGCGTATTCCCTTTTGACGCTTTCAATCTCTGTTTTAAGGTCGCTTCGGGAAAGATGAGGAATGCAGGCCAAGGCTTCCGGGCTGTCCTCCATGTCCTGATGGCGGGCTAGCTCTTCGGCCTTTTTCTTGATGGCCTCCCGCTCGGCCTCGCCCAGCGAAGCGTCAATTTCTTTGATGCGGCGCGCAAGGGCAGCGTCCTTTTCTTCCTGAAAACCCTCCGTAGGCTCTATGATGATAAAGGCCCGGTGGGGATTGCCCAGAAGATACTGGCGTATCATGGCTTCAAAATAGCGAGCGTCTTCTTCGATACGGCGCTTTAGGCGGGCAAAGGCCGGGGCGAACAGAAGGCTGTCCCAAGGATTGCCCCCATGAAGCCATGCCCGTAAAGAACGGCGCATCCACACAAGCGAAAACGGCCCCCCGGAGCGGCGGATTTCCCGGTGGGAAAATTCCATCCCCAAAAGCGCCGCTTCGATTTCCTCTTTGGGGATGCCGTCCCGCGCAAGGCGTTCAAGCGTTTCAAGGATAAGGGCTTGGACTTTTTCCGCCGCTTCTTCCAGATTCTGCCCGGCGTCTTGGCGAAGGCCCCGAAGCCCCGCGCAAAGCAGGGTTTCCCGCAGTTCCCCCGTAAGACCGGAGGCGGGAGAAAGGTCTTCCCCAAGGCCGCAGTCAATCAGCGCTCTGGTAAGGGGAGAGCCATCGTGCCCAAGAAGGATTTCCGTCAGCGCCGCAAGGCGCAGCGATTCGTCCATGTCGGCGCAATCCCCGCAAAGCCACGAAAGCAGCACCGTGGGCTTTTGGTCGGCCCCGGCAGGGCAGGGAATTCTGTACGATTTGGGGCTTTCCCAGCGAAGCGCGCAGGGAATGGGCGTGCTCCGTTCCCCCGGCGGCAGGGCGGAAAAAAATTTCTTGTCCAAAAACGCGAGCTGTTTTTCCGTAGGGATATTCCCCGCAAGGAATATCCGGCAGTTTGCGGGCGAATACTGGCTGCGGTGAAAATCCTTCAACCCCTGCCAACTGAGCGCCGGAATGCACTCCGGATCGCCGCCGGACTCGAAATCGTAGGGAGTGCCGGGCAGCAGGGCTTTTACCGACCACAGGTCTGTGTAGGCATCCAGCGCCGAGTAAGCGCCCTTCATCTCGTTGTAGACAACACCGGTAATGTGGAGCCGGCCTTCTTCGAAAGACAGGCGGTGTCCTTCCTGCATAAATGTCCACTCGGAAAGAAGGGGCCTAAAAACCGCGTCCGCGTACACGGACATCAGGTTGAAGTAGTCCTGCTCGTTCACGGAACTGGCGGGGTAGACGGTTTTGTCCGGGTATGTCATGGCGTTCAGGAAGGTCTGAAGGCTTCCTTGCATCAGGGTAAGGAAGGCGTCTTTTAGGGGATAGTTTTCCGACCCGCACAGCACCGAATGTTCCAGTATGTGAGCCGCCCCGGTAGAGTCCTTGGAGGGGGTCGCAAAGGCAAAGGAGAAAAGATTTTCGCTGTCGTCATTACGGACGTGAAAGACTTCCGCCCCGCTTTTTTGATGCCGCGCCCAAATGCCCGTGGCTTCAAGCTCGGCAAGTTCCCTAACATCAAGTATTTCAAAACCGCTTTCAAGAACTTGTCCTTTGCGGAACTCTGTTGTCATACTAGTACATCCTCGCTTTTCAACATTAGTATGCGGCCTTCTTCAAGGCTTTCCCGGAACCACTCCAGGAATTCCCTAGCGGCAGCTTCCGCTTCTATTTTGGGAACCGGGCCCATAATTTCAGATTCTTCCTTGACCCGCTCCGCTCTGGTCGAAGAAAGATTCCACAGTATTTTTTGGACGAAGGGTTCCGTGCGGCCCCGCAAGAGCAGGGCGATTTCCCGGTCGTTCATGGTTCTGAGTTTTTCCTGAATGGGTCTGTCCGATGCGTTGGCGACATCTTCCAGCGTGTACAGGCGGTCTTTCATTTCCCGGCTAAGGGCGGGATCGTCCTCTTCCAGTTCTTCCAATAGCCGCCCGCCAAAGGCCATGTCGGAATGTTTTAAAATTGCCGCAAGGACGCCTTTGCCGTCAACCTCGCCGCCTACCGAATCGTTGCGGCCCAAAAGCCGGGCTTTTTCTTTAAGGGCGGCGGCGGTGCGCTCGATAACGTCCGGGGAAGTGTCTTTCAGGCGGGCGATACGCTTAACGATTTCCAGTTTGCGCTCGGTGTTTGTATTGGCAAGGGCTGCGGCGCTCAGTTTCGGGGGCAGGCGGGAAAACACCATAGCGCAGGCGGCGGGGCTTTCGCTCTTAAAAAGCAGGGCGAGCTGTTCCCCGGTAAAGTCCGTCAGAAAATCGAAGGGGTTTTCCTCGACTTCCGGTACGGCCTTGACCAGCATCGACTCGCCTTTTTCCGGGCCGAAGGCGGCGTACAGGAGCCGCCGGGCTTCATCAATGCCCCCGGAGGATGAGCCGGAATACCCGTAAGACGGGGAAAGGAGGGAGCGGAATTCTTCCAGCACGGCTTCGGCTTCTTCGGGGCTTATGCTCCTAATGCCAACTATCTCTTTTGATATGGCCTGTATTTGTTCAGGCTCCAGCCGTGAAAGGATTTTTGAAGCTTCCTCGCTCCCGATAAGCACCATAAACTGGGCGGCCCGTTTGAACTTGGAAGCGGGGCCGGCGGCGGTTTCCGGTTTTTGGGGGTCTTTGCGGGGAAAATTTTTCGGTGTTTTTGGGGGAGTTCCCGGCAGTCCGGTTTTTAACAGTCCCGGTTCCGGGGGGGAAATGTGGACGGTAATCCCGGCGGCAGGCTGTGGCGGGGCTTTCTTGCCCTTTGGGGGGGCGGGGGGCGGCGTGTCTTGATCCTCCCCCATCGCTTTCTTGTAGGCGGCAATGCCGTGGGCTCTGGCCGCCCCTGCGGACGGGTTTTCGTTTTTGGCCGGGGGTTTCGGGTTTCCCATACCGCCTTACTATACATGATTGTTGGAGAAATTTGAAGCGGGGGCGGCTGGGGGGCCGGCGTAATTAAAAATCCGAGCATTGGTTTCCGTGGCCTTGGCCTTTTTGGTATTGAAAAATAGCCTGAGTTTGTTCATAATAAAGGCAATCATGGAGACAGCATGGACACAATTTTGAACCTTAACATGACAGTAGAACAGTATGCCGGGGACGTTCGCGCCTCCCTTGCCGGAAAGGTGGGGAAGGAGCCCGTTTTGCTTCTTATTTCGGGCGGGGTGGATTCCACCGTGGTTGGGGCTCTGCTTCTGAAAGCCCTTAATCCGGATCAGGTGCATCTTATGTACATGGACACCGGGCTTATGCGCAAGGACGAGACTACGCACGTCAAAGCCTCGCTGGAACGCTTGGGAGCGAAGCACTTTCACGTTGTGTATTGCGAGGATGAGTTTCTTTCGGCCCTGAAGGGCATTACCGACCCGGAAACAAAGCGCAAGACCATCGGCGACCTTTTTATCACGATTCAGGAGCGGGAAGTTGCCCGCTTGGGCCTGCCGGAAACCTGCTTTCTCGCGCAGGGGACGATTTACCCCGACATCGTAGAAAGCGGCGATGTTGGGAAGGGCGCGCGGGTTATAAAAAGCCACCACAACGTGGGAAGCCCCCTTGTGGATGCCAAGCGAAAATCGGGCCGGGTGATTGAGCCGCTGGAAAAGCTCTACAAGAACGAAGTCCGGGCGCTGGGCCGCTTTCTTGGCGTAGCCGACGATGTGCTGCGCCGCCATCCCTTCCCCGGCCCCGGCATTGCCGTGCGTGTCCTTGGGGAAGTAACCAAGGAAAAGTGCGATATCCTTAGGGAAGCGGACGCTCTGTATATGGAAGAATTGAAAACCCGCACGGGGCCTTCCGGACAGAGCCTTTACGACGAAATCTGGCAGGCTTTTCCGGTACTGCTTCCCATCCGCTCCACGGGCGTTGCCGGAGACACACGCGCGTACGGCTGGGTGCTGTCTCTGCGGGCCATTCTCAGCACCGATGCCATGACTGCCGGGGTGTATCCCTTCCAGATGAAGGATTTGCTGGAGATCTCGGCGCGTATTACTGGCTCGATTACGGAGATAGGCCGGGTTACGTACGACATATCAGCCAAGCCGCCCGCCACGATTGAGTGGGAGTAACGCTACGGGATAACCACGAGCCAGTGCGCGTAGCACGAGTAGCCGCTCGTGCCGGACGGCGTGGCCCGTGGTCAGTTTAGGCGTTTTTTACTAATAATCTCGAAGAATCCACTTAAAGTTGTCGCCGGGCCTTCCGGTAACCATGGTATGGTACTCACGTCCTGATACCGGGTTCCATTCTTCCGTTGCAATCACTGTATTCCAACCCGGACTTAGCTCCATGTTAACCCTTGATATTACATACTCGTCTTCTATTATGCCCATAACGGTTCCCGCTCTGTCGGCGTAGAAAAAGTCAACGCCTCCCCAATTGTATTGGTCTGGGAGAGTTCTCCATACCAAAAAATAATCATCAGTACTGCTAAAGTTTTCAATGATGAACACCCTTAATCCTGCTGTGATGCTGATACCTCTGGGGACACCATTCTCAAATAAATCAACAAGGGGCCACAACTCGGTTGGGGTTCCCAGTATAAGACTCAAGACGCCATCGGCGGACAGGCTTACTACCGAATTAGGGATAATGTCGGACATATCTGCCCAATAATCCCCGTTATCCTCCCCGCCCCACATTCGGGTAAAATTCATAGTTCCGCCAAGCGCAACCGGGTCTCCGTACCGATCAACGACTGGAAACGTCATGGGCGGATCGCCGGGAGCAAACGTAATGCTGCCGTCTCCGGCTGGCGGCAAGTCAATCCTGACATCGTTGCTGCCAGTGTCGCAAGCTGCCATTGAAAACCCGATTACCGTAGCCAGCGCCGCGAAAAACACCTTCTTCATCTTCATCTAAACCTCCGAAATCTACAGAATACTGTCTGGGACAGCCCGCTATTCAAATCGCACAACGTACGATTAACCAGCCTCGTGGTATTTTGATTACCCGAATGCAAGTATATTACTTTAATACGGGTAATTTGGGTTGTCAAGTACCCAAATTCGGATAACTATGGTTTTATGGGCTTCGCAGAGCGGTTGAAGGGAGAGCTGGAATATAAGGGGATGTTAGTGAAGGAGCTGTCCGGCGCAACGGGTATTCCCAAAAAGACGCTGGACAACTATTTGTTAAGCAATGGCAATATACCGTCTGCCGACAATGCCGTAGTAATCGCTCAAACGTTGGGGGTAACGGTGGAATATCTGATAACCGGCAGAAACATTCCGGGGCCAATTATGCCTAACCACCCTATGAGTCCCGAACTGCGCTCTATAGCCGCGCAAGTAGAGCCGCTTGCCGCCAAGAACCGCAAAACTATCGAAAAAATAGTTACCGAATTGGCCGCCCTTTGCAAAAACCGCTAGGCCGGGGTGCGGGAAGGAGTTGCGCGTTGTCTGCGTTAGCCACATACATTACAAAAAAGGTTGACATATCCACGAAGTAATGATACTTTTTAAGCAGGGCCGTGCCTTACCCGCACAGCCCGGCGGGAACTTGTTAAGTTTCCGGAATCACATCTATTTTTTTGGAGGTATTGTAAGGTGAAGAAATTCAAATGGCAAATGGCAGTTCTCCCCCTGGCAGCGATGATAGTTATTGCATCGTGCGCCACAGGGCCGGCTGCCACTTTGGACACCCCGGCCAGTCTGGTTCTGAACAGAGGACACATGGAAGCGCTGGCGTTCGGAGGGCCAATGGGGCTTTCCTGGGGTGATGTTGACAACAGGGCAACGTTCAGCGTGTTTGCGTTTACGAACGCAAACAACGTGAATCCCCGCAGGGCGGCGGCGAGAGTGGACAACATAGATGCTTTGCATTTAGATGTCCTCGCCGAGTTCGGCGGCAGTCTTAGCGGCGGCCCGTTCTTCTTCCGTGTTCAGGCCGTGGGCGGCAACTATGTTTCGCCGTTAAGCGCGCCAATGGGGCCGTATTGGTACATTCAGCACAGCGATGAACTCGCCGATGATCCGGCGGGCAGTTATGCCATATTCACCAATCCGGAAATCCCTGTACTCGTGCTGGACGCGCGCAGGGTTCATGAAAGGGAAGCCCAGGGCCACATCGTAGGCGATGTCCATGTCCTGTGGCCGAATGCGGGAGCTGCGGCGGAAGACGGCGCGACACACGCAGGCTTCAAAGACGCTGTGCTTGTCGCATGGCAGAATTTCATTGATACCGAACTGACCGCCGCACAGCGGGGAAACCTGGACCGGAGGCTGGGGTATCGTGATATTCACATATTTGTATACTGAGGGACTGCCAGCAGGACAATGCCTGCGGCAAGGTCGGTTGCGACCTTAGGTTTCGTAAACGTATACAATATTGGCGGATTTGTTGCTAACCCCGGACTTAGGGATACGTTCCCCGGCGCGGGAATGCCCTGATCCTGTAAACCAGTACTGTTACTGTAACAGCCCCGGAGCGGCAGGTGTCGCCCTGGGGCTGTTTGCCGTTAGAGGGTCAGGGCTATTTTCTCCCGTACCAGACTGCTCAGAATTTCCTCTGGTTTTTTGCTGGTCGCCCTTGCTCTTTCGGCCAGGTATTCGGCAGTAACGCTATCTATGCGTACCAAAGGAATACGTATGCGTGCCTTTGAAGGATCGACCCTCGGCGGGTTATTGGTATAGTATTCGTCAAGGGCAAATGCTTCTTCTTCCGTCATGCCTTCCATAAATTTCTCCTAAAACTCCAGTAAACCCAAAAAAATACTCCTGCATTTCATGGCACGAAATATACAAATGCGCCGAATGCCGGAGCGGCAGGTGTCGCCCTGGGGCTGTTTGCCGTTAGGAAGCGGGCTCCCGGCTTACGATTACCCGCTTGTCTCCAACCCTCTGCGTCAGCCCTTGCGAGTCAAGGAATTCCAGCATCGGGATGGCGTACTTTCTGCTTGCGCCGGTAGAGTCCCGCAGAGAGGCAACGGTTATATCCTCAGGCATCGAGGCAAGCACCGAAAGAAGCTTGTCCCTCATCTGGCTGGAAAAGAAAAAGCCCCCCTCTATTACCCGCATATCTTCCTGTTCCCGCAAATATGCCGCCGCCCGCTTTATATCCGCCGGATTTATGTCCAGCTTTCCTTCAAGTTCGGGCAGCGTTAAAAGGTTAAACCCGGCAAGCGCAACCGCATCCCTGACACGCCCCACAAGCGCCATGAATTTGTCATCCGGGCCGTGGCGGAAATCTACGGAGCGGTAACAGGTCTTGCCCTGAATCATAACGTGGGCCGCGATATTTTTTTCCACCAGTATGCCGGCAAGGTCTTTGAAATCCCCGGCGGCAATTTTTCCGGCATTCTTAACGGCCCCCAGCGATGCATACAATTTTTCCGCATCAAGGCCCGCAAGTTCCGGATATTCCGCATGGAACTTTTCCAGTATGCGCCGTGCGGCAAGGGCTATTGCGTCAAAGGCCGTGGCGGAAATGAAAAGCCGTGCCTTTCCAAACTCCATAACATTGTATGCCGCCGGGCGGGACAGCTCCTTCAAGACCTCGGCAAAACTGGCTTTGTCCATTTGGGACAGCTCGTGCAACCCTTGCGCGCTGACAATGCCCCTGTCATGAATCAGCGCCGCGAGAAAGAAGGCGGGGCCAAAATCCGAGGCAAGGGCGGAGAGCGTCTGGGCCTTGTTTTCCCGCTCTGTTCTACTGCGCGCCAGTAACGCATTCGGCAGCATAATCCGCCCGCCGCCTATCGTTACGAGCGGGCTGTACAGGCGTATCACAAAACGCTGCCCTGCGGCGACCGTTATGTTCGATTCGGGCAAAAGCTGGACGGGGCCGCCGCTTCCCGGAGGGTACACCCGTTTTTTTTCGTCAGTGTTCAGCCTAAGAAGCGATATTCTCGCCACCACGTCCACCGTTCCCGCATGAAGCCGCACCCGCTGCCAGTGGGCAATCCCTTCATGCGCTGATGGCAACACATCAAGCCATGCGCTTATGCAGTCCGCCGGGATGAATGCGCCCTTCGCGCACACAGCGTCACCACGTTCCATCTCGTCATGGGAAACGCCGGAGATGTTAATCGCAACCCGGTGTCCCGGCTGAACGGAAGCCGCCTTTGTTCCGTGCGTCTGAAGAGAACGCACTCTTCCGGCGGCTCTTGACGGCATAATTTCAACTTCGTCCCCTTCCCCGATAGTTCCCTGACAGGCGGTTCCGGTTACCACGCTTCCAAAGCCCTTCTTGCTGAACACTCGATCTATGGGAAGAAAAAACGCCCCAAAGCCTTTTCGCGGCGGCACTTTGTCCGTAAGGCTTTCTATCTCCGCCAGTATTTGGGAAACGCCTTCGCCGCTTGCCGATGAAACAGGGATAATCGCCGCGTCAGAAAGACACGTGCCCCGAACCAGTTCCCGCACTTCCGAGGCGGCTATTTCAAGGGTCTCGCCATCCACCAAATCTTTCTTTGTCAGCGCGACCAGCCCGCATCTTACGCCTAACAGGTTCAAAATATCAAGGTGCTCTTTTGTCTGAGGCATAACGCCTTCCGTTGCCGCTATGACAAGCATCGCCGCATCCATGCCGGAAGCGCCCGCCGCCATTTGCCTGATAAAACGTTCATGTCCGGGAACATCAATTATGCTGACGGTTTTTCCGCTTGCCAGCCGGAGGGACGCAAAACCAAGCTCTATGGTTATGCCCCGGCGTTTTTCTTCTTCAAGGCGGTCGCAGTCTACGCCGGTCAGGGCTTTGACCAGCGATGTTTTGCCGTGGTCGATGTGTCCGGCTGTTCCAAGGACAAAGGGATATTCCATGCTAGCCCGCCCCGCCAAGAATGCCGGCGAATGCGCAGGCGATTGTTTTTTCATCGCCGTCCAGCAGAGTACGGACGTGCAAAACAACACGCCCGTCCCGGACTCCCGCAATCACCGGCACAGGCCCCGTCCTGAAAGCAGCGGCAATACTTTCGGCGCTGCGCGCGGCGGAATGGATGCTGACGCCTGCGCCTTCAAACGTGTTGGTCGGGAAGGCCCCGCCCCCTGTGGCATCGGCGGTCTGAACCACAGCAATGGTAACATCATCCGCCCCGGCGGTTTTCGCTCTTTCTTTTAACGTGCGGCAAAGCTGCTGGGCTTTTTTTTGCAAGGTGTCTTTGTCCGCTTCTATCATCCTGATTACCGGTATTTCCCCCTGCTTGCCGCTAGCGTACATCCGCAGGGTCGCTTCAAAGGCGGCAAGGGTCATTTTATCTACCCGTAGCGCGCGAAGCAATTGATGAGACCTCATTGCGTCCACAAGCTGCTTTGAACCGGCAATCACGCCAATCTGAGGGCCCCCAAGCAATTTGTCCCCGGAAAAGGTTACGGCCCCGGCTCCGGCTTCAAGGCAGTCCCGCACCGAGTGTTCAAAGTGGGCGAATGGAACTCCAAGCGGGCACAAGAGTCCCGAACCGAGGTCTTCGATAAACGCAAGGCCGTGGGAAGCCGCCAGCTCCTTAAGTTCTTCCCGGCTTGTGGATGCGACAAAGCCTTCTATCCGGTAGTTTGAAGGATGCACCTTTAGCAAGACGGCGGTTTTTTCCGTGATGGCGTTACGATAGTCTGCTATGCGTGTCGAGTTTGTACAGCCGACCGCAACCATTGTTGCCCCCGAAAACGAAAGTATTTCGGGAATCCTGAACGAGTCCCCTATTTCGACAAGCTCCCCGTTGGACACGATAACTTCCCGCCCTGACGCTGTTGCCGCCAGCGCCAGAAGAACGGCGGCGGCGTTGTTATTAACAACAATTGCGGCCTGCGCCCCGGTGATATGGCAAATAAGCCATTCAATATGCGTGTTGCGTCCTTCTCGCCCGCCCTTTTCCGGGGAATATTCAAGCGTGCTGTATGTGGAAGCTATGTCGCTGACCGCCTGCAAAGCCTCGCGCGCAAGCGGGGCCCGCCCGGTATTTGTGTGAATGACAACACCCGTGGCGTTAATGACACGCTTAAGCGTACTTGACGATTTTTGGCGGAGCAAGGCCGCCGCGCGGCCCGCCGCCAGAGCGCCCAGCTCTGTTTTAGCGTGCGCCCCGCCGCCTATTTCGCCCCGGATGCCGTCCAGCGCCTGTACGATTGCTTTTTTTACGTACTCCCTTCCCATGCCCGCGGAGAATTCAACTGCCCACGGCGCATTTAGAAGCTCCTCCACCGCCGGTATGGAACGCAACAGTGTGTGTGTGTCAGTGTTTGCCATTAAGAGGTATTGTATTATGCCCTTGGCGTTCTGTCAAATGGATGCGCGGGGGGACAGGCTGAATTGACATTACTTTGTAAAAAAGTGATAATCGGGAGGGTGGAGGCGGAATAAGGAGAAAGCTTGAACACCGTTGAAAAAATTAGATGCCCCGGCTGCGGGGCGGAAATAGATGTAAATAAGGCGTTAAGCCATGAGATCGAAACCAGAATAGGCAAAGAAAAGGAAAAGGAATATGCCCAGCGCCTAAATTTGGAACTGGATAAAAAAGGCAAAGAAATTGCCAGAGAACAAGAGGGAGCGATTGAGTCCCTGCAAAAATCGCTTAAAGAAAAAACCGCGCAAGTAATTGAACTGAATAAAACCAAGTCTGAGCTGGAAAAATTACGGCTGGAAAAAGAAGAAATTGAATCCAGAGTAACGGCGGCAAAGGATGCGGAACTTCATAAAAAGTTAAAGGCCGAGCGTGATTCGCATAAGGCGCACCTTGAATCTGAAGCGGAACGAATAAAAAAGGAGGCGCTGGAGGAAAACGCCCTAAAGATTGACGAACTAAAGAAAAAACTTGAGGATCAAACCGCTTTGGCGGAAGAAATGAAACGCAAGGCCGAGCAAGGGTCAACGCAATTGCAGGGCGAAGTTCAGGAATTGGCTATTGAAGATATACTTAGAGAAACATTCCGCTTTGATGTGATTGAGCCTGTACCCAAAGGCATAACTGGAGCCGATGTTATTCAAAAAATCCGCAGCAACACCGGCAATGAAATTGGAATTATCGTTTATGAAAGCAAACGGACTAAATTATTCGGAAAAGACTGGACAAGCAAGTTAAAGGAAGACGGCCTGCGGGTAAGGGCCGATATTTGCGTACTTGTTACCGATGCGCTTCCCGAAGATATTGAGCGAATCGGTCAGAAAGACGGAGTTTGGATTTGCACGTTTGCCGAGTTTAAGGGCCTTGCGCTGGTGTTGCGCGACAGCATAGTCCGGGTAAGCGAGGCATACGCATCCCAAACAAACAAGGGTGAAAAAATGCAAATGCTCTATGATTACCTTAACGGCAAAGAGTTTATGACGCAGATTGGAGCGATACTTGAAAGCTTCAACGAATTGCGTAAAGGATATTTTGACGAGCGAAACAAAATGGAAAGAATATGGAAAACCCGGGAAAAGCAGCTTGAAAAAATAATGCTTAACGCAAATGGTTTTATTGGTTCAATTCAGGGCATAGCCGGAAGTTCCATACCGGCAATACCAATGATTGAAGGAGGCGGCGGGGAAGAGCACTAGCGCCCCCCGTCGTGCGTGAGCATTACCGCCAAAAGCTCCGGCAGGGGAGGATATACGGTTTAAGAATCCCGCCCAGGGAACACGGCTACGGAGCCACGGTCTCCTACGCCTAAGAGCTTGGGCAAATGGCTTCTTAAACCGTATATTGGAGTTCCCCCGATTTTTTGGACAGTGAATTAAGCCGCTAAATTATTTGTTAATGCTAAAGGTGTAGCATATCCGATTGCCGAATGTCTACGGC
>WQUW01000061.1 GCA_009781915.1 Treponema sp.
CCGTACCCGCCCAAGCTGCCGGGGGTCTTGGTTAGCTACCACCGTCCCGTACCGGGGAATACCCCGCTCGGCCTCGGTAAGCTCGATATAGTCTCGTGTCTTCATAAACTCTTTGCGCAGTTCAGGGTTCCTTTCCACGAGCCGTTTGATTTCCGCGTTAACGTCAAACATTAGTATCCTCACTTACCATAAACAATATATCTGTACATACACATCTTATCACTATAACACATTGAGTGCAAGCCTTTTATTACACACTTGTCAACAGCGCCTGAATTGTCTGCGCCAACAGTGGCCCGCAAAGCCCTACTCAAGCGGCGGGCAACCGCTCAATTGACAAGGCAAAAAAAGGTGTGCTACAGTCTTATCTGTCGAACACACCATACTTACCGGAGGAAACGGAAATGGTTCAATTACAGGATATTCTCGCCGCGATAGGGGTCGTTTTTAACGGAATCCCCATGATGATTTTTGCCATGGGGTACGGGTTCATGGCGGTTCCCACCGCCATCGGCTTTGCCATAGGAGCTGGCGGTATGTTGATCGCCGGTACGGTTACGCCCATATCCATACAGGCCGGAACAATCGCGCTGGTCGGGACAATGGGCAGGGATATTAAAGAGCGGTTAAGCATCGCGCTGTTTGCCGGCCTTTTCATGGCGGTTGTGGGGATGCTTGGGCTTATCCATATCGTAAGGGATTTTGCCGGCCTTAGAATCGTTGCCGCGATGCAGGCGGGCGTTGGGATTATTCTGGCGCGGGTAGCCATTGACATGATAAAGTCGAACAAGTTTGTGGGCCTTATATCTATGGTATCCGCCCTTGCCGTCTGGCTTTTAACGCGGGACCTTGTGTACACAATTGTTGTCAGCGTTGTCGCGTCCAGCCTCGCGTACTTTGTCAAGAACAGAAAACCCATAGATGTCATGTCGGAGAAATACAAGTTCTCGCTCTACAAGCCCATGATCAGCTACAACGTGGTGCGGGGAGCGCTGGCGCTGGCGTGTCTTACCATTGGGTCGAATATCGCGTTTGGCAACATAACTGCGGGTATGCCCGGAGCGGCGGCGTTTCTGGCTGGCGAACCGGCGAACATTAACGCCCTTACCGTGTACTCCGGCCTTGCCAATCTAAGCGCCCTTTTCGGCGGAGCCCCGGTCGAGGCCATTATATCGGCGACAGGAGCGGCCCCCAACCCCGTATTTTCGGGCGTCTTAATGATGGTTCTACTGGGCATCATTATGGTTACGGGCCTGTTGCCAAAAATCGCGCGGTTTGTGCCCATGCAGTCAATCTCGGGATTTCTGTTTGTAATTGGCGCGTTTGCGACCATTCCGGGCAACGCCTATGCGGCCTTTAGCGGGGCCGCCGTGGGGGCCGAGCGTTTGGGCGTGGGCCTGACCATACTGGTAACCGCCCTGACCGACCCCTTTATAGGGCTCGCGTCAGGTACGCTGTTTATGCGGATCGCTCCGTTGTTTGGCCTGTAAACAGCTTTCATACGGGCCGTGTTACGCCGATACTAAAACCATGAACCGCACGGCCTTGGCTTTTCTTGCCTTCCTTCTTCTCCCCGCTTTGGCCCCCGCCCAGGATGTGCTTCGGGGGGAAGTCAGGGTGGAACTGGAACCAATTCCGTTTTTCAGCGTCTATGTGGAAGACCGGTTTCCCTTGGATACGGAAGCCGCCTACCGCCTTGCCTTGCGTAAGGCCGCCCTGTTTTTTTCCGCCCAGATTTACGGCTGGTCGTTTCACTACGACATTGGCGAGCGGGCGCGGGGCATAGCGGAAGAGTTTGAACTTACCCCCCTTGGGGAGATTCACTGGGGCGACCCAAGGCTCTTTGTAACCCATGCCCGGTTCGAAAACCATGTCCTTTCGGCATGGATGGACTACCGGCCCAGCGAGATACAGCGCCACCGCCTTCAAATGTGGCGGATGGGAAGAGTCCGAAGCGCCCAAGCCACAGGCCACGGCCCAATGGGCGGGCCGGAAGGCCCTAGCGAATGGCTGGACATAAAAATGATCGCCTTAGAGGACGCCGCCCGTGCCGCGGTGCGGGCCATGCTTCAAGGCAGCGAGCGAAACCGGCCCAAACAGGCCACGGGGTTTATCAGCCTTCAGGCATTTCCCTCATTCCGGATGGAATCGGGCCAAATGGCCGCCCGTGCCCGCTTCCGGGTCGAAGTACGGGAAATTATCCCGTTTGCCGTGCATTAACCTACATCGTCTCCAAAAACGGAATACAAACCAAATGCAGCGCGTCCCGCAGCACCAGCAAAACGCACTGGCAAAGAGCCAGCCTCGCCCCGGCAAGATCGGGGTCTTCGGCGGCAAGAACAGGGCAGTCGTGGTAAAAGCGGCTAAAAGCCTTGGCTAAATCGTATATGTACGCCGTAAGCAGTGAAGGATCCATGTTCACGGCGGCGGCGGCAACAGCATCGTTGTAGGCCGCAAGCGTTTTAACCAGTTCCCATTCGGCATCGCTAGAAAGAAGTTCAAAACGCCTCCCTTCGCCGCATCCGGGGGCTTCCGGCCCCTCCTCCTTCGCCTTGCGCAGCAGGGATGAAATGCGGGCTCCCACGTACTGCGCGTACGGGCCGGTGTTTCCGTTAAACGAAAGGGATTCCTTTGGGTCAAAAAGCATATCCTTGGAAGGAGAAACGTTCAGCAAAAAGTAATGGAGCGCGCCAAGGGCCACTTTTTCGCCAGCCGCTTCGGCGTCTCCTACGGCCTCGTCCCTGCCCTTTTCGTGGATTTCGGCGCGGGCCATGTCCCGCAGACTGTCAATCAAATCATCGGCGTCAACAACCGTTCCTTCACGGCTCTTCATCTTGCCATCGGGAAGGTTTACCATGCCGTAGGAAAGATGATACAGGTTTTTGGCCCACTCAAACCCAAGTTTGTCCAGCAGGGCAAACAGCGCCTTAAAGTGGTACTGCTGCTCGGAGCCGACCACGTATACGTGCTGGTCAAAGGGCCAGTCGGCATGGCGGTTAATGGCAGTCCCGATGTCCTGCGTAATGTATATTGATGTGCCATCGCTGCGCAGAAGAATCTTCTTGTCAAGCTTTTGGGCGCTTAAGTCAACGGCAACAGCGCCGTCTGCCTCGCGGTAAAAAATGCCCCTTTCAAGACCTTTAAGCACTTCGTCCTTGCCCAAAAGCCATGTGTCGCTTTCGTAGTAATACTGGTCGAAAGAAATGCCGGTGCGGACATAGGTTTGCTTCATGCCGCTGACCGCCCATGCGTTCATCTTTTTCCAGAGTTCAACCGTCTGGCTGTCCCCGGCTTCCCACAGGCGGAGCATTTCCTGAACACGGAGCATAAGGGGAGCCTGCGCCTCGGCTTCTTTTTTATTCAAGCCTTTGTCCCTTTCCAGAGCCTCGGCCTGCGCCTTTAAATCCTTGCTGAATGCGACATACCAGTCCCCCACAAAGCGGTCGCTTTTGATTTTTTCGGACTCTGGCGTTTTCCCTTCCCCGTGTTCCTTGTAGGCCAGCATGGACTTGCAAATGTGGATGCCGCGATCATTAATGATGCAGACCTTGCGGACTTCCGCGCCGCAGGCCGCAAGGATGCGGGAAACGCTTTCGCCCAGTACGTTGTTGCGCAGATGCCCCAAATGCAGGGGCTTGTTGGTGTTGGGGCTGGAAAACTCCACCATGATCCTTCTGCCCCCAAGCGTACCGGGCCGGGAAAGCCGGGGAGTCCCCGCCTGCGGCAAAAATTTTTCAAGTATTCTGCGGGCAGTTTCCCCGCGCTCCAGACGCACATTCAGGTATGGCCCGGCGGCGTGGGAACCGGGCAGCTCGGCGGCGGCCATTTGGGCGATCTGTGGCGGCCCTTTGCGTAAAAGCTTGGCGTATTCAAACATGGGAAACCCAAGGTCTCCCATGTCCGGGCTTGGGGGAATCTCGGCGATTACCCGCGCCGGATCAACAGCCCCATCCAGCCCCGCTTGCGTAAGGAACCCCGTTAAAACGCCAGCTACCTTCCGCTTCCAGATTTCTTTGTAGTCGTACATATCGCTTCCTTGTCTTGTGTCTATCTTATGTCTTCTGTGGCTTCTATGTCATCCAGGAGCTTACCGAGTATCTGAAATTGTTTGACGGTTTCATTCAGGCCGCCGGTATATTCGCTGTTCCTTCCGGCAATGGCGGAAAGGTTGTTCAGGATATCGTACTTGCCCTTGGTATCGTGCCCGATAAACCCGCTCAGTAGGCTCACCATGCTTCGGCAGGCCCCCCGGACGTGATCGATGATAGTTTCCGCGTCCTCCTGAGCGTCTTCAAGCACAATCTGCATCTTGCGGCGCTTTACCGGAAGGGCGGACATATCCTTGCGGGCTTGGGCGTACCGCTTACCGTACTCGCCGGACGGGGAAATATCCTGCTCGAACTTTTTTATTTCGTCCTCAAGTTTTATCAGGGTGTTGTAGCCTTCGGTAAACTCAACACGGTTTTCCTTTTTGTAGAATTCGCCGTCAATCAGGATGGGCTTGAGTACCTTGTTAATCGTGGGGATAAAGACCGCCGAGTAAAACGTAAGCAGAAAAGAGAGGGAAAAAGCCCCCTTTACGGGCAACCCCGCGGGGTTCGAGTCGGACTGGGTGTTCTCCAGCGGTTTTACCTCATGGCCTTTCAGGAAGTAATGGAAGGCATCCAAAAGCCCCTTGCGGCGGCGGTCTCTGAAATAATCGGCGAACTTCGCTTCGATACACCGCCTCCAGTAATCCCGGTACACCAAAAACCAGTCTTCCCCGCCGCTTATTTCGTTGGGCGCGAAAGACATATTCCGGGTGGCGCAGCGGATTATCCATGCGAGGGGCACTTTTTTGTTGAATTCCTTGATAACATTCAGGGAGCCTTCGGCCTTCGCCAAAAGCAGATGCATCTCCCGGTTAATGTCAAAGCCGCTTTCGCCGGCCCGGTCTTGCAGGTTAAAAACAAACAGCGATTCCAAAAGGGCCATAGGAGGGACAACCTTTAGGGAAAGGAGTATGTTGTTAAGGGAGGCCAACTGTTCTTTTACAACGTTGACAGAGCAGGTCGCCCCGGCCTGTTCGCCCTTTGCGGTAAATGCCATGATAAGGCGGTCAAAAAGGAAGGAAGAAAGCCCTTTAAGGCAGTTAAGGGAGCGGGCGGCAAAGTACATGATGTCACGCTGTTCCTCGTTAATCAGGCCAAGGGTGCTGTCCATTATCTTAAAGGCGATTTGGCGAAGCTCCGTTTCCGGCATATCGGAGTGATTTTCCGCGATGGCGGCGGGTTCGGTGTCCGCTTCGAGCTGCTTGTGAATATCGGCCATTTCAAGGGAGCCGAGAAAAGCGAAAAAAGCGCCTTTGTCCCGGTTAACGCTGGTGTCTAAAGCGGAATAGAAAAAACGCGCGGCCTCTTTAAGCGCCTCGATATGCTGGCAAAACGCCGCAAGGAGCATCCGCCGTTGGTAATCGTACAGCCCCGGAGACCTGTCCTCTATTTTTTGCCCCAAGGCCGCCACCCGGTAATCCCCAAAGATAATGAGGGGAGGTTTTGCCTTGAAAAAACTTATGAAAAAATACCAAAGGCGGGAATACCACGGAAGAAGGGCAAACTCGGTTTCGATGTCCCCGGCGGGAACGGTTCCCTTGTCATCGAAGTAAAGGATTTCGTTGGATATGCTGGAGCGGCTTTTGAGCTTCTGCAAAAGGTTTTGCCGTTCTTCCAGAGAAATACTTGCGACCAGTTGATCAAACACCATATTTTCCACCCTAAGAAAACTATAGAACGCCTTTTGACGCAGGTCAATTGGGGATCATCCGGCGCTTAGGCGGGCGGGGGTGTGGCGGGGGGGGGGGCGCTGGTATGGCGGCCGTTATATGGAAATAGACCGCTTTACATCAACCAAAAAAACCCCGAAAAGACGGCCCAAGGCTGATATATCCGCCTGCGACACATCGGCGGGGGAAAGCCCTTTGAGCTTGGCATGGGCTTCGGCCACAAGCCGCTGCTCTTGGGGGTCTTTGGAGTACACGGCCGACGAATAAGCGGCCCGGAACAGGCCCTTTTCGACCAGTTCCCCGGTAGAGAGCTTTCCGTACTTCCTTTTGGCCTGTCTGTCCACAACCGCGGCCGGGCCATCGTAGCCAATGGTAAAAACAAAATCTTCCCGCGAAAGCACGGCTCCCCCTAGTCTTTTACTTCATAGAACTGGTCTTTGCCGACCCCGCACAAGGGGCACACCCAGCTCGCGGGAATGTCCGCAAAGGCTGTCCCGGGTTTGATACCGCCGGCGGGATCCCCCTCGGCAGAATCGTACACGTAGCCGCAAGGATCGCACACATATTTCACCATAACTGTCTCCTTAGGGTTATTATTCTTATGACACTATACGCTATTTCCCGCTCTATTGCAAGGGATCGTTTCCACAATGGGTTGGATTTTTTTACTTTGAGGCATTACGGGGCCGAATTCCAAGCCCACGCAACCGCCCGCAAAGCCTAAATTATGGAGATAAGGGGAGTTGAACCCCTGGCCTATTGATTGCGAACCAATCGCTCTACCAACTGAGCTATATCCCCCAGTCCTTGTACTATAACAAATCGTGAAATATTGATCAAGACGCTTGCTTTTTTCCCGATATTTGTTCATGCTACCACAGTATGCCGATAAAGATACCCAAAGATTTGCCCGCTTACGATGCTCTTGTCCAGGAGCGGGTTTTTGCCATGACCGAGGAGAGGGCGGGGCGTCAGGATATACGCCCCCTTAAAGTCGCCATCGTAAACCTTATGCCGACCACGCTGGACACGGAAACGCAGTTGCTCCGCCTTCTGGGGAATACTCCCCTGCAAGTGGACATCAGTTTTCTGCGGATGGGAAGCCACGAATCCCGGCACGCGCCGCCGGGGCACCTGGAAAAGTTTTATTCCTGCGCCAATGAAATCATGCGGGAGGGCCGGCGCTATGACGGCTTTGTCATTACCGGAGCGCCGGTAGAGACCCTGCCCTTCGAGGAAGTGGATTATTGGGAAGAACTTGCGGCGGTGATTGACTACAGTACCGCGAATGTCTGGTCTACCCTGCACATTTGCTGGGGCGCGCAGGCGGGGCTGTACCGGCATTACCGGATACAGAAAAAAACCCTTCCGGAAAAACTGTTCGGCATTTTTCCCCACGGGGTAAGCGAGCGCTTTTCTCCGCTTTTCAGGGGCTTTGACGATGAATTCCTCGCGCCCCAGTCACGGCACACCGAATGCGACCGGGACGCTATTGCCGCAGAAAAAGCCCTGACCATTCAGTCCGAAACCGAAGAGGCCGGTGTCTTTATCGCCACCGCAAGGGAGGGCCGGGAAATCTACGTTACAGGCCACCTGGAGTACGATCCCCTTACGCTAGACCGGGAGTACCGCCGGGATAAGGAAAAGGGCCTTGACATCCGTGTCCCGGAAAATTACTATCCCGGCGATGATCCGTCAAAAGCCCCGGTAGTCCGCTGGCGGGCCCACGCCCACCTTTTCTTTTCCAACTGGCTCAACTATGTGTATCAGGAAACCCCCTACGATCTGGGGGAGCTGGGATAGTCCTCTTGCGCGCGTATTGCATCATTGGGTAACATCTGTTACTATTTTATACGGTATCGTGGGGCCGGTTTTGAAAAAGGCGCGGATACCAAAGGAGTATATCATGAGCGGCAATTACAGGTTTGAAACACTTCAGGTTCACGCGGGGCAGGAGAAGCCCGATCCGGCTACCGGTGCCAGGGCGGTTCCCATCTATCAGACCACGTCCTACGTGTTCCCCTCTTCAAAGTCGGCGGCGGACCGGTTCGCTCTTGCCGAGCCGGGAAACATTTACACCAGAATAATGAATCCCACGTGGGATGTTTTTGAAAAACGAATGGCCGCTTTGGAAGGCGGAGTCGCCGCCCTTGCTACGGCTTCGGGGCAGGCCGCCAGCACCTATGCCATCCAGAACATCGCCGGGGCCGGGGATCATATTGTCGCGGATACTCAAATATACGGCGGCACGTACAACCTCTTTGCCCACACCTTCAAGGACATGGGGATAGAAACCACCTTTGTTGACGGAAGCGTGCCGGAGAATTTTCAGAAGGCGATACGGCCCAACACAAAGGCTGTCTTTTTTGAAACGCTGGGCAATCCCAATTCCAGCATCGTGAATATCGAGGCCGTAGCGGACATAGCCCACAAGCACGGCATCCCGGTTATCGTGGACAACACATTCGCCACCCCTTACCTGTTGCGGCCCATAGAGCGCGGGGCCGATGTTGTGGTTCATTCGGCGACCAAGTTCATTGGCGGGCATGGAACCACCATCGCCGGAGTTATCGTGGACGGCGGCACGTTTGACTGGGCCGCCAACGACAAATTTCCCGGCCTTTCCCGGCCCAACCCTAGCTACCACGGCGCGGTTTTTTCCCAAGTCGCCGGAAAAGCGGCCTATGTTATCAAGGCCCGCTGTACGCTACTTAGGGACACGGGAGCGGCGCTTTCGCCCTTTAGCGCCTTCCTTCTGCTTCAGGGGCTGGAGACACTCTCGCTGCGTCTGGATCGCCATGTTACAAACGCCCTAAAGGTAGTGGAATTCCTTACGTCCCATCCTCAGGTTAAAAAGGTAAACCATCCTTCCCTGCCGGATCACCGGGATAACGGCCTGTACAAAAAATACTTCCCCGCCGGGGCGGGCTCCATCTTTACGTTTGAACTGTCAGGCGGCGGCGAAAAGGCCAAAAAGTTTACCGAAAGCCTTCAACTCTTTTCCCTTTTGGCGAATGTGGCGGATGTGAAATCTCTGGTTATTCATCCGGCTTCCACCACTCATTCCCAAATGAGCGAGAGCGAACTTGAGGCATCGGGGATCACGCCCGCCACCATACGGCTTTCCATCGGCACGGAGCATATTGACGACATCATCGGGGATTTGAAAACCGGCTTTAAGGCCGTAGAGTAGTAATGTCAGGTATCTTCCTCGCCGAAAATAAAGCGAGGAGATACCATGCTAAAAAAATACTTTGTTTACATCAGTTCCACGCGCGATGACCTTAAGGCCGAGCGCCGGGAGCTGGTCAGGGTTGTGCTGGAAATGGGGGCGGTTCCCGTTGTCATGGATACCTTCGACATTACCCACGAGGGCGAGCGCAGGATCATTTGCAAGGCGATTGAAGAATGCGATTATTTCCTTAACCTTACGGCATACATGGGGGGGGAAGCTGTCGGCAAGATCAGCGCTCTGGAATTTGAGTATTCCTGCGCGGTACGGGCCGGCCTTCCGGTGCTGGCCCTTGTTATAGGCGAAAACGCGCGCTGGAAAGACTCGAAAAAAGAGAAGGAAGCGTCCGCGAGAAAGGCGCTGGAAGCGTTTAAGAATAAGCTGGAAGGCCACGCCCACGATACATGGAATACTCCGGGGGATATTCGGTGCAAGGCTCTTGCCCTTCTAAGCCGGGAGATGAACCTTAACCCCCGCAGGGGCTGGGTTCCGTCTACTTTGGCGGTTGAGCCGCAGATAGCAAACGAGTTGTGCCGCGTCTTACAGGAGAACGATGCCCTTCGCCGCCACGTAAAGCTGGAAGGGATAGACCTTGCCAAGAAAGTGCGGGATCAGGTAAAACACGCCCTTAAAGTGCTGGCGGGGAACCGCATTTCGCTTAGTTTTTACTATATTGACGGGGAAAACTGGGAAAACACCCAAAAGTTCCGCTATGTACGGCTGTTCAGGCTTCTGGCGCCGGAGCTTACCATCCCAAAGACGGGGGCGGAAATTTCCCACTTTTTGGGGAATATCCTGAACCCGGATTTGACAAAGACTAAAATCGTGCGCAAGGACTACCCCACTCCGTCAAACACCATAAAAAAAATTATGGCGGACTTTACGCTTTTGCGGCTGGTTAAATGCAGCGGGTCGGGAGACAACGAGACGTGGGGAATGACCGAGTTCGGGAAGGAAACATTCGCCGCCTACCGGCTCCGCCAGATGGAACGGCCCTTGGTAAAAGCGAAAGAGGCGGCGCAGTCGAAAAAAGGCCCGGCGAACTAAAACACGCGGTGGATCAAGCCTGTTGCAGGCCCGTGACAGCCTCTTGAAAATTTTCGTAAAATAGTCCATTATTTCTTCCAGCAAGGTTTCCCATGAAACCTTCGGGGAGGTTTTCCTTTGAAGCATTACCTAACGCGCGAACATTGCGCCCGGATTAAGCCGCTTGCGAAGCGTCTTAATTCTTCATTTTTCCCTGCCGATACTCGTAGTATGAAAAGACTTGCAATTCTTTTGTTTATTGTAACGGGCATTGCGGCGCTTTCTGCGGCCCAGTCCCCCGGAACTGAACCTTTCAGGCAAGAGGGCTTTGCCTCTTGGTATGGCGTGGAATTCGATGGTAAACCAACGGCTTCCGGGGAGATTTTCGACTCCGCCCTTTACACGGCGGCTCATCCGACGCTTCCCTTCGGCACTATTCTGACAGTTACCAATACGCAAAACAACCTTCAGGTTACCGTCAGGGTAAATGACCGGGGGCCATTTGTCGCGGCCAGGATAATCGATCTTTCAATGGCGGCTGCCGAGGCGCTGGATATGCTTACCACAAGGATAGCCCCGGTAACTGTGGAACAGGTAGTCCCTATCGCCTTGGGTCGTCCCGGCAACGTAAATAATGCTGTCCCGGCCTTCCAAGCCGCTCCCACCACGCCGGTTCCCCAAGTTGTTCCCCGGCCCTATACTCCCCGTCCGTATGTTCCTCAGCCTTATACTCTCCAGCCCTATGTTACCCAGCCTTATACTCCCCAGCCCTATACTCCTCAGCCGTATGTTCCGGCGGTAATTGCACCTGTAGCGCCTGTGGCCCAAACGCTATTCCCGGTTCCCCCGGCGTACATTAGGGGAACCGTCCCCTCGCCGTACAGCCCTAACCTGTACCGCCTTCAGGTGGGTTCCTATAGGGTTCCCCGGAACGCGGTGGAATCTTTTGACAGGCTAAGGAATTTGGGTCTTAACCCGGCGTATGAAAGGCACGGCGATTTCTACCGGGTAGTGCTTGCCGGACTCAGAGCCGCGGATATACCATTGGTAGCGCATGTGCTTGGCAACGCCGGCTTTAGGGAAGTTTTAATCCGGCAGGAAACGGGCTACTAAGCCCCATAGCCCCATCACGCGCGGCACAACGCCTGCGCGAAGCGAACTACAGCCCGGTAATGCTCAGGCGTCAGGCGAAGGTGGCTGTCGCTGGGGCCATTCAGACGGAGCCACGTTTCGGGGATTAGTGAGTCGCGGCTGTTCTTCCTTGTTTCGGCGTTGATAAAGGCATCGGCAAAACCGGGATTTTTGCGCAGGGCGGACATTAGCCCGGCGCATTCTGCCGAAGGAAGCATCGTTATCGTTTGGGCTGCAAGACCGGCGCGGAGAAAACCCGCGTCATCGGAAAAGGGCGTGGGGGCCAGAAGCACCTTTATCATTCCAAGATTGCGGGCCGCGCTTAGGGCGAGCTTTTGCAGCTCCATTACGGCCTTTTGCAGCTTTTCCCCACTTCCGTCTTTCTTTAGCAGGTAGCCCGCCGTGGTGGAAATAACCAGCGTGTCCCCCGTGCCGCAAGCGTCAAAGCAGAAAACCTTGGGGTTTTCCATCCGGGAATCCTTTAGACCAAGCGCCAAGGCGTAGGCTCCTTGGGCCTGAATGCTTTCGCCGGGTAGCAGCTCTTCCTTGTCGGTAAAGACAACAACCCAGTTTTCCGCGCCGCTTTTTGCGAGCTTAACCGCCGCCTCGATAAGAAGAAAAACCCCAGCGCTGTTGTCGTTAGCTCCGGGGCTTCCGGGCGCGCGGTCGTAATGGGCGACAAGCATGGACGGGCGGCGAAGGGGGGCTTTGGACTGCGGGGGGGCCACGACAAAGTGGCGGCTGCCGGCAATTTCAAGTACCCTGTAGCCCAGCGCCGCCTCTTTAAGAATTTCTTTTAGAATGGCAAAGCGATCCGCCTGCGGGGAAATAAATTCCTTAAACCGCCGCCACGGGATTTCTTTGAAAAAGGATTCGTCTGCGGAATTGCGGAGGCGGCTCATGCTTTTCCGCCGGCATTCCCGCCGGCATTTCCGGTAGTTTCCCGCTCCGTGTTTTCCTGCCTGTATTCAATATACTGGGTCAGCTTTTCCCCCACATCCCGGAAACTCTTTTTTTGCGCGTAGATATGCTCCCACTGGGCTATCGCCTTGTCGAACTCCTGTGTTTTTTCGTAGCACATAGCCAGAAAGTACCGGGCGTAAAGGCTTTCGCTCTCGTCATCTTTGTTTATGACATTTACCGCCCGCTCCAGTTCCACAATGGCTTTCTCCATCATCCGCAGCGACATATAACAGCCGCCCAGTTCTATCAGCGCCCGGAGCTTGTACTCCTGATCCCTGGCCGCCTTTTCCAGATACGGGATAGCCCCTGAGTAATCCTTGGCGGTTTTCAGAATCTTTCCAAGGTAGAACTGGGCATGGTCGTTAGAAGGATTCAATTTCAGGACGGCATCGAACTCTGCCGCAGCTTCCTTGTGCCTCTTGCCGTGGTGGTACTGCACCCCCAGCTCAAAACGGTAGCGCTCCTCGCCGGGGTTAAGGGAAACAGCCTTGCGCAGATACTGTTCAGCCAAGTCCGCCCGGCCCCGCCCCGGAAAGAGCTTGCCCGCCTCAAAGTAGTACTCAGGATTTTCGGGGCACTTTTTTATCAATAAGACATATTCCCTAAGGGCCTCTTCCGGCTCCCGGAATTTCACGTAAAGGCCGGCAATCGTTTCCCTAAACTCGATTTCGGGAATGTTCCTCCCCGTTATCCCCAAGCGGCTTGCGCTCCGGTATTCCCTGAACGCCTGCTCTTCCCGCTTGTCCGCCAAAAACGCCTTGCCCAAAAGGAAGTGAGCCTGCGCGTCTCTGGGGTCCCGTTCCACAGCCGCCTTCGCCTGACGTATTGCCTGAAGAATCTTGCTCCGGCTCCGGTAATCTGTCGTAATCCGTCCGGGGAGTAGCCCCTTCTTTATGATGTAGTACGCGAGGAAACCAAGTCCCGCGAAGATGAGAATGGCAATAGCTAACGGTACGGACATTGTTTTCCCTGTTTTTATGGGGTATATTATAGATGGTCGGTAAATATCCGATAAACTATATATGTTGCCGGCTACATTTAGAACGCTTACAGGATGGTTACAGGATGACTAACGGAGTACGCAATACCAAGGCCGTTTTTTGGGGCTTTTTGGGGCTTTTTCTCCTTGTTTCGGGGCTTTCGCCGCTTTCATCCCAGAATTCCTTCGCGCGGGGCGAGGAACTATTCATGCAGAACCGGCCCGAGGAAGCCCTTAGGTACCTCCGGGCCGCGGTTGCCGAGGATCCGGCCCACGTGCAGGCATTTATCTTCCTGGGAATCGCGTACCTGCAAACGGATCGCTTGGACGATGCCATAGCCGCTTACACGGCGATTCTTCCCAGAGCGGGGGGCGAAACCGCCAGAGTCGCCTTTAACCTGGGAAACGCCCATTTCATGAAGGGCGACCCCTTCCTTGCCCGGCGGTATTTTACCCGCGCCATCGAAGCCAACCCCTCATTCGCGTCAGCCTACCTGAACCGGGCCAACACGCTGGTCAGAACCGGCGACCTGCCGGAAGCCGTTGCGGATTACCAGATGTATTTGGCCCTACAGCCCGGCTCCCAGCAACGGGAGCAGATAACACGGCTTATCGCCTTTATCCATGAGGAGTTTGTTGCCGAGGAACACCGCCGCGTTATGGCGGAGGAAACCGCGCGGATTGAAGCGGAACGCCGCCTTCAGCTTCTTCTGGAGGTAAGCGAGTCCATCCAGACGACTGCCGGGGGGGCGCGGGGGCTTTCCGCCGGAACCGAGGGCGTACAGGATTTTGACGCCGAATTTGAACTTGAATAAGCCAACAAAGAAAGGAGACATAGCACTATGGACAGAAGAATTATAATTATCGCAGGGGTTGTCCTTGCAAGCCTTATCGGAGGGGGGATTTTCCTCTTTACAAGGTCAAGGGCCGGCACAGCGGAAACCGTCATTCAGGCGGATGCTCCGGCTGTCCCCACCGAGCGGGAACGGATCAGGGGGAACACCCTGGCCTTGGCCCAGGAATATATCCAGAGGGGCGAATTCCAAAGGGCGCTTGACTTATTGGACAGATTGCTTATCGAAGATTTCACGGACGAGGCGGCCCGTCTTCTTAAAGACAAGGCTCTGGAGGCCGCTCATCTTGCCCTGCAAGGGGCCGAGCCGCCGCCCCAAGCGGCAACACAAGGGGTAAATCTGGAAGAACAGGCCGCTGTGCTTGCGGCGCAGGCACGGCTTGAAGAACAGCGCCGCCTTTCCAGAGAGCAGGAGTTCGCCAGGCAGGAAGCGATGGCTGCGGCGAGGGCTGCGGAGGCCGCTGAACGCCGGGCTGCCGAAGAAGCCGAGGCCGCGCGGCGCAGAGCGCAGGAAGAAGAGATGGCCCGGCTTTCCAGAGAACTCAGGGCGCAGATGGACGCGGTGCTGGATCTCCTGAACCAAGGCAAGGCCGCCCTTTCCCGCGGGGATATTGCCGGGGCGGATGCCGCCTTTGCGGATGCCCGCAACCGTTTTCCGGCGGGGGAAAACCGCTTTGCCGCGCAGGTTCTTTCGGAAATGGCTGAAGCGTGGTACGCCCGCTCGGATCAGGACACTCCCGAAGGCAGGGCCGCCGCAGACAGGGCCGCGCAGTTTGCCCGTGACGCTATCGCGCAGGATCGCACTCAGGCGCTTCCCCATTTCACGCTGGGAAAGATCGCCCGCGATCAGCGCCAGTGGGACGCCGCCATTACGCATATGCAGGAAGCCGCGCGGCTGGATACGCAGAACTTTATGTTCATGCACGACTTGGGCAGGGTGTATTTCAGCGCCCGGCGTTTTGCCGATGCCCGCCAGTCCTTCGAGGCCGCCCTTAGAATCGACCCCAGCCATGAGGTCGGCTGGTTTAATCTTGGCGGAACCCTGCGCCAACTGAACCGTCAGGAAGAAGCCCTTGCCGCGTTCCGCAGGGCCGTGGGCCTCAGGGCGGATTACGCGACGGCGCACCGGGAAATAGGGCGCATACTCCACCAGCAGGGAGATTTCCGGGGAGCGGCGGACGCTTTCGGCAGGGCGCTTCAGCACAGCCCCAATGATATTGCGTCCCTTAGGGAAATGGGGGCCTCACAAAGCGCTATGGGGAATTATTCCGGCGCGGAGGCTTCGTTTAACAGGGCGCTCCTTGCGGCCCCCGATCACGGCCTTACAAACTTTAATATGTCCGTAGTGATGTTGTCCCTGAACCGGAATGCCGAGGCGCTGACCCACGCCAGAAGAGCTTTGGAAGCGGAGCCGGGCAATCCGGTGTGGGTCTTTAACATGGGGGTCATTTACGAGGCCGCCGGAAATTTTGACGGCGCGATTGCCGCCTACACCCGTGCCATAGCGCTTGACCCGCAGTATGTCAGCCCCAGAGCAAACTTGGGAAGCATTTTTCTTGCCAACGGCCTTTTGGACGAGGCCCTGAACATCCTTATTGACGCCTTCCGGATTGAGCCCGCCTCCTTTGAAGTGAACAACAACTTGGGGGCGGTACACGCGCGGCGGGAAAACTGGAGCGCCAGCGTTGACCACTACCGCAGGGCTCTTGCGGTACAGCCGGGCAACGTAACGGTGATGCACAACCTCGCCATTTCGCTGTCCGCCGCCGGGGATCTCGCCCAAGCCCGCGACATTTACCGGGAAGTGCTTAGAATATCGCCTGCCAACTGGGATGCCATGTTCGAGCTGGGCAGGGTTTACGTGAGCCTTGGAAATAACTCCCAAGCAAGGCAGATGATAGAGTACCTTATCCGCCGGAATCCCAATCATCCGGAGCGGGGGGAAGCGGAGCGGTTTCTTGCCAGCCTTTGAGGGCTTGGGGGAATGGGGATGGCGCAGGTTGCCGGTACGCATGAGTGTTAGTTAAGTGCCATCAGACTGAAATTGGCAACATCAGAAAGATGCTTGACAATAAAGTTAATATTAGTTATTTTTTAATATAAGGAGAGTTTTATGGGTAATGATTATATAATTTCAAACGCTGTGGAGAATCTTTTTAATAATAGGATAGTTGCCGAAGAAAACAAATTACACAAGCGAGAAGAAGAAGCTGAACAAAAGGAAAATACGAGAGAATTAGCAAAAAAATACGCTGAGATCATAGGAAAAAATGTTTTTCCATGTTTTGTTTCATTTGTAAATTTACTTACTAGTAAAAAAATTGAGTGTTCTTTTTCAGACAACAGTGAAATGATTTTCTCAGAAAATATAAAGCATGATCCGCAGAAAAGTCCTAACATAAAAGTGGTGGATAATTTTGAATCTTTAGTTGGGGAAGGTATAAATCCATCTGGGACGATTCCTTGCTCAATTACGTCAAAAGTACCAGCTCTTTCAAACTTAAAAGTTGGTGAAAGTATATTGATTTCAGGAGGCTATGAAAAAACATTATTAAAAAGACAAACTGGTTATTTAAAAATTGTTATAAACGGAGGTTATCATGACCGCGAAGGTGTATCCTTTTCAGGTCATTACGATGATAGCCCAATCTATCTTTATCTAAAACTAGAATTCTCTTTGTCCATAGTCCAATATCCAAATACTAAAATAGAAATTGAAATTGCGAGCGATCAATATTTTGACCCATCTGAATACAGAAAAGCATTTGCATCTTCAGTTGAATTTTGGAATAGAACTCATGCATATACTGATCATTTTGGTCGTCCTCTTCCTCAAGAACTCCAGAGGCCTTATGACCCATTTTGTAACAGAGAGTACAGACAAGAAGCAGCTAGTGCTGGTAAAATTAAAGTAATCAATAAAATCAATATTCAGGATTGTAATAAAGATTTTATAGATAAAAAATTATATGGCTGGTTAGATATTCTTGTAAGGAACAGATTGTTAGAGTAATGAAATACGGCACATAATAGACCTGTTCGACAACTATAGGAAATATGATATAATAGTGAGATGGGAAAGAGAAAAAAATACAATCCAGACAGTCCAGAATCGGTTTTTAAACGGCTTTATGGGGTTAAACCCGACA
>WQUW01000062.1 GCA_009781915.1 Treponema sp.
GAAAACGCCGGAAACTTGACCGGGGCCGTTGCCGCCTACGAAAGAGCCATCGCCCTGAACTCCCAGTTAGGCGACGCCCAGCGCGGGCTTGAACGGGTACGGCAGACATTGTCCCGGCTATAGTTACCGTTCGTGCTTTTTTCCGTCTATACTCTGGGCTGTAAGCTAAATCAGCTTGAGACCGAGGCCATTACCGGGTCTTTTTGCCGGGAGGGTTTTGCGTTTGTCCCTTGGAGCGGGGCCGCGCGGGGTTCCGCAGAGCCGTGGCTTATGGTGGTCAATACCTGCACGGTTACTTCTATGGCGGAGCAGAAAGCCAGACGCTTTATCCGCAAACTGCTCAGGGAACACCCCGCGATGTGCGTTATTATCACCGGATGCTATGCCCAGATGGAGCAGTCCGCGCTTTCCGCGCTGGAGCCCACCGCCAGTTTCCCCGGACGGCTCTTTGTCATTCCCGGTGAAAGCAAAGACCGCCTCCTTGATTTGCCCGGTTTCCTTGCTGGCGCGGCTCAGGCTACGCTGCCGGGGCTTATTGCCTCATGGCTTCAGTCCCTTTCGCCCGGTTCGTTTTCGCAAGGGCAGGAGGATGGCGCTTTCCGCCTACAGCCGGAAGATTTCGCTTCCCACTCACGGGCCTTCCTTAAAATTCAGGACGGCTGCGACCGCCGTTGCGCCTATTGCCGGGTAAGTCTTGCCAGAGGCAAAAGCCGCAGTCTTGGGGCCGAAGAAGCCCTTGCCGTGCTAAAATCTTTGGAAGAACGAGGGTTTGCCGAGGCTGTCATTGCCGGGGTGAATATCACCCAGTACCGGGACGCGCGGGGCGTAGAGCTTGCCGGGCTTCTTGGTTTTCTTCTGTCGAACACCGGGGCGATACGGCTCAGGCTTTCTTCGATTGAACCCGACTGGCTAATCCAAGACCGCGCGCTTGACTTGACTCAGGCGCTGGCGCACCCAAGGATACGGCCTCACTTTCATCTTTCCGTGCAATCGGGAAGCGCCGGGGTACTTGCGAAAATGGGGCGGCTTTACGCTCCGCAAGACATAGAAAAGGCCGTGGCGCTGCTTCGTTCTGTCCGCGGCGATCCGTTTGTGGCCTGCGACATTATCGCCGGATTCCCCGGAGAAACCGAAGAGGACTTTGAAAAAACTGTTGCGCTTTGCCAAAGCGTGGGTTTCGCGTGGATTCACGCTTTTCCCTTTTCGCCCCGGCCCGGAACCGCCGCATACGGCTTTACGGAAAGGGTAAGCGAAAAGACCGCCGCAAAAAGGGTGGAACAGCTTACCGCCCTTGCCCGCAAGGGCCGCCGGCAGTACATTGACCGCTGGAAAGGAAAGGAAGTAGAAGCCATTGTCGAATCGGGCAAGGACGCGGGCCAGCGGATGATCCCGGCGGTTTCGGAAAACTACCTTAAACTGCTTGTTGATTGCGGCAAAGGGCCAGCGCCAGCCCCCGGCAGCCGCATACGATGCCGGATTCTCTGCGAGCAACTGCCTGAGAATTCCCGCTTTGACGCAATGGCGTGCGAAAGCCTGCTTGATTGCCCCGGCCCTCAAAGTGTGGTATAACTATCCATGCCCCTGTCATGGAACGAAATTAAATCCAGAGCCGCCGCTTTCGTTAATGACTGGAAAAACAAGGCTCCCACCGCGCGGGAAGAAGCAGATGCCCAGTCGTTCCAGATTGAGTTTTTCAACATATTCGGCGTAGACCGGAAAAAAGTGGCTGTTTTTGAAAATAAGGTAAAACTCTACAGAGACCGCCAAGGGCTGTTTGGGAATGATGCGGCCCCTGCCGGTTACATAGACCTATTGTGGAAAGGCCATATCCTTATAGAAATGAAAAGCCCCGGCAAAGACCTTGATAAAGCTTATGAGCAGGCAAAGGGGTACGCGCTTGCGCTGGACAAAAAAGATTTTCCCAAAGCCATACTGATATGCGACTTTTCCAATTTTCATTATTACAACCTTCTTGAAGACGGCAAGCAGTACCGCTTTCAGTTACAGGACTTGCTGGAACACATAGAGCTTTTTGGCGGCCTTGCCGGTTACAAAGAAATCGACCCCTTCAAGAGCTGGGACCCGGTGAATATCGAAGCTGCCGTAAGAATGGGCGAGCTTCACAAACGCCTGAAAGAAACCGGCTATTCGGGGCATCAGCTTGAACTGTACCTTGTCCGGCTCATGTTCTGCTTGTTTGCCGATGACACCGGCATTTTCGAGCCGCCAAATCTGTTCAATAGATATATCATTGAGCGTACCAGCGAGGACGGAAGCGATCTTGCCTTGCATATTCAAAAAATATTTGAAGTGCTGAACAAGCCGGTGGCCTTACGCCTTAAAACCATCGACGAGCAGCTCAATCAGTTTCCGTACATCAACGGACAGTTGTTCGAGGAGCAGCTTGAATCCGCCGACTTCGACCGCCCTATGCGGGACACGCTGATTGAATGTTGCGCCCTTGACTGGAGCAAAATATCGCCCGCTATTTTCGGAGCCATGTTCCAAAGCGTGATGAACGATGAACAGCGGCACGACATTGGGGCGCACTACACAAGCGAAGAGAATATTCTGAAATTGATTCGCCCCCTGTTCCTTGACAGTTTGCGGGATGAGTTTGAAAAACTGAAAAAAATTTCCCCAAAGGCGTCAAAGGCGACTTCTTCGCAGCGTGAGCGCCTGTGCGCGTTTCACAATAAATTAGCCGCCCTTACGTTTTTTGACCCTGCCTGCGGGTGCGGAAACTTTTTGGTCATTAGTTACCGTGAACTGCGCCTTTTGGAGCTTGAGGTTTTGGAACTGCTGCTAGGTAAAGAACAAGTCCTTGACGTGCATGGCGAAATCAAGGTGAATGTAAACCAGTTTTTCGGCATAGAAATTGAAGAGTTTCCAGCGCAGATAGCGCAAGTTGCCATGTGGCTGGTTGACCACCAGATGAACCTGCTTGTCCGTGAACGCTTTGGGACGTACTTTGTCCGCATACCGCTTACTGTTTCCGCTTCGATTCATCACGCCAACGCCCTGACGATTGACTGGGAGAGCGTTATTCCCAAGGCGGGCCTGTCGTACATCTTGGGGAACCCGCCGTTTTTGGGCTCTCGAATTATGAATAGACAACAAAAAGCAGAGGTTGAGAAAATATTCAATGGTTTGAAAAATTTTGGCGACCTTGATTATGTTACTTGTTGGTACAAAAAAGCCGCTGAATATATACAAGGCACAAAAATTGAATGTGCGTTTGTTTCAACTAACAGTATTTGCCAAGGTTTGCAAGTTCCTATTCTGTGGCCTGAGTTGATAAACAGGTATGGCGTAAAAATTAATTTCGCACATCAGACATTTAAGTGGAGCAATGAAGCGCGAGGCAAGGCGGCGGTTTATTGTGTGATAATCGGGTTTGGGCTTGCGGACAGAGATGAAAAGAAGATTTATCAGTACGCAACTGTTACAAGTGAGCCAGTAGAAACTGCGGTGAAACGCATAAATACATATCTTGTTGAAGGAAACAATGTATTTATTATAAACAGAGGAAAGCCAATATGTAAAATACCAGAAATGAATTTTGGTAATATGCCCGCTGATGGCGGAGAATTTTTATTTGCTGTAGAAGAAAAAAATCAATTTTTAAAGAACGAACCAAATGCTAAAGAATATTTTAAGCGTTTCATTTCTGCTCATGAATTTTTGAATAAAGGCAACCGATGGTGCTTGTGGTTAGTTGATATAGACCCCGCTGAGCTTAAAAAATTAAAATTGGTTTATGGGCGAGTCAAAAAGGTAAAGGAAATAAGAAAAAACTCTGCAAGGCCGTTTTTAGCAGAGGTTCCACATTTGTTTGCGCAGATAACACAGCCAAAAGGGAAAGACTATATTCTTATACCACGTCATTCATCTGAAAATAGAAAATTCATACCGCTTGGCTTTTTTACTTCAGAAAATATCGCTGCTGATAGTTGCCTTATCATTCCTGACGGAACACTTTACCATTTTGGTATACTAACATCTACAATGCACATGGCGTGGACTCGGTATGTTTGCGGAAGATTGAAAAGTGATTACCGTTATTCAAAGGATATTGTGTATAACAATTTTCCGTGGCCCAATCCAACAGAGAAACAGAAGGCTTCTGTTGAGAAGGCGGCGCAAGATGTTTTGGATGCTCGTGCAAAATTCCCAAATGCCAGCCTTGCGGATTTGTACGATCCTGTTGCGATGCCTCCTGTTTTAGCCAAAGCCCACCAAAAGCTGGACAAGGCTGTGGAGGCGGCTTACGGGCGCTCTTTTGAGGATGACAGCCAGAGGGTTGCTTTTTTGTTTGAATTGTATCAGAAGCTGAGTGGGGAGTTGTTTGTGGAGGGCGGGAAGAAGGGGAGGGGGAGATGAATCTTAATCATATCATTGACGGTATTTCTGCAATTGCCTCTTTGGGTACATTAATTCTTATTGGAATTGGCTTGGGGATATGGAAAATTCAACTGAAAGGAGAAAATAAATTCAAGCTATCTCTTGATGCGTTACGAGAATTAAAATTAACTTTAATTGCTATTGATGATTATAGGAACCCACTCTATTTGGCAAATGAAATACATGATGCTTATAGCAAGAGAAACAATGGAAAAATACTTGATGATAGAAATGATAATGAGAGAAAGCTAGCTCAAAATTATGCTGAAAACGACAGATGGAACAAAATTATAGAAAAATACTTAATTTTTGAGGATATAGTGTTAAGGTTTTCTATTTTGATTGATAATTATGAGGTCGATTTAATAAATGGCAAACGGTTAAAGGATTACCTTATTGATATAAGAAATAATAGGATTAAAAAGGAATATGCTGACATAGAACAGAAAAAACTAGATAATGCAAGCACAGAAGATCGAATAAAATATTGGGAAAAGCATAGAGATGAAATTTCAATAATTGATGCTGTTTTGTTTCGCTATGATAAAGATAGCGATATTTTCGGCAAAGGCCTTGAGCAATACCTCGTTGAATTCAACAAGAGACTAAGGAAATATATAAAATGATTGGAAAACCTCCTCAAGGAGACTGCAATGACCGGCAAAGACCTTCTTGACCGCCTGAACTCCCCCAAGGCCGCTGAGCTATTCTCATTACTTTACGGCGAGGGCGAAGTTGACGCGGCCCGCCAGCGTTACCGCCGCCTGATTTGTGAGTTTCCCGAAGCCGCCGGGGAACTCCGGCTTTTCTCCGTGCCGGGCCGCACTGAACTTGGGGGGAACCATACGGATCACAACCGGGGCAAAGTGTTGGCGGCTTCCATTCAACTGGATGCTGTGGCGGCTGCTACACCCCGGCAGGATACGCGGGTTTTTTTCCGCTCCGCTGGACACCGTGATGTAAGCGTTAATATTTCAGAGCTTTCCCCGCAGGAAGAAGAAAAGGGTGATACCGAGGCTCTTATCCGGGGCATCGCGGCGGAATTCGCCGCCCAAGGCACGCCAGTGAAGGGGTTTACCGCCCACGCCGCCAATGCCGTACAGACTGGTTCGGGCCTGTCCTCCAGCGCGGCGGTGGAAATTCTTTTTGCCAAAATCTTCGACAGCCTGTACTGCGGCGGCAACAGAAGCGCTCTGGAACTGGCTATAATCGGGCAGAAGGCGGAAAACGTCTACTTCGGAAAACCCTGCGGCCTTATGGATCAAGCCGCCTGCGCGTCGGGCGGCGCGGTTGCAATCGACTTCGGCGATTCCCAAAACCCGCAGGTCAGGACAATCGCCTTTGATCCCGCCGCCAAAGGCTTTGCCCTCTGCGTGGTTAATACCAGAGGGAGCCATTCACAGCTTATCCCCGATTACGCCGCGATCCCAATCGAGATGAAGGAGGCCGCCGCCTTTTTCGGAAAGCAGGCGCTAAGAGATGTTGATGAAGATACGCTTCTGAGCCGGATTGGGGAATTGCGGAAAGCGGCGGGCGACCGGGCGATACTCAGGGCGCTCCATTTTTTCGGCGAAAACCGCCGGGTAGACGCCATGCTGTCTGCCATTGAAGTCATGAATACTCAAAGCGCCGCCATGGAAAATTTCCTTGCGCTGGTAAACGAGTCAGGCGATTCGTCATGGCAGCTTTTGCAGAATATCTACTCGCCTAAAAACCCCGGCGAACAGGGGCTAAGCCTTGCTCTTGCCCTAACAAAAAAATTCCTTGGCGGCGGCAGTCCCTTAGGTGCGTTGCGTGGCGCTTGCCGTGTACACGGCGGCGGTTTTGCTGGAACCATCCAGACATACCTTCCGTTTGAAAGGCTGGATGATTACCGCACGCTCATGGAAGGAGTCTTTGGGAAGGGAGCGCTTGTAGTTTTGAAGGTACGGTCCCTTGGAGCGGTAGAACTGGAGTTATAGCTCTGTCTTACATTATGTAACAATCCAGAGGCCGTTTACAACCTACGCCCAACACCAAACCTCTTGAATACGTTTAAACGGCTAGAGTGTTTATCTTCCCAAGTAAAATAGCCGGGGGTATAACGGAAAGAGCCAAGAAGGGATATTCTGATAAACAGGTTCCTCAAAAAATCAAAATCTCCGCCTGCGCCAAACTTGACTCTTGAATACGTAATATCCCCGGTTACGGCGAAGGTAACGCCTTCTCCCGCAAGCACTAATCCAATGTCCAAAAGCGGAAACATATCTGTGTGTCCAATGTAGAGCGGCAATCTTCCCAGTAAACTGATATTCAGCGGAGCAAGTAAACCGGCAAAGCTATCGTCCACTGCAACTTCGCTCCATGACGCTAACCCGTCCATCGGCCAGCCGGAAAAGGCGCGGTGATCCCAACCCAAGCCGCCGCTGTCGCCAGAGCCAACCCCGCAAGCGCTGGTCTGCGCAGGGACTCCTGTTGTGATAGACATCGCCAAAGCCAACACAAACAACATTCTCTTGCCGCAGATTTTCCTTTTGCAAGTATAGCCGCCGCCAGAGAACCCCACGCTAGTACCCCACCAATATTCCCAAAAGCCGCTCCTTGCTGATTGAGCGCAGGAAATTGGCAAGCCGTGGCCCCTGATCCTTGCCGATAAGAGCCTGATACGCCGCGCGGAACAGGGCCTTGCCTTCCATGCTGTGTTCTTCGGCAATCCGGTAAATCGCCTCGGCGCAGGGCTTGTCGCCGTCAAAGGTTTCGATGCGGGCAATGACCTTGTCCCTAAGAGAGCGGATGGCTTCCCTTTCGGTAGCGCCTAATTGCGGCGAAGGCTCCTCCCCGGATGCTTTCAACCTAAAGCGGAATTCCTCTGGAGCGCATTCTTCCACCCAGTATTTGGCGCAGGCCGCACGACTGCGAAGGGCCGGGAGCTGCTGCGGCGTTGGGCCTGCGGAGGAAGCGGTGTTGCTTCCGGCAGCATCAGGGCCAAGGGCGGCGAGGGCTTTGTCGATGTCTCCATCGGCGATCTGAACAAGGTTACAAAGATGCCGGAAAGGAACCTGATACGGCTGGACTGTGGGCATGGCGGTCTTGCCGTCCCTGTCAGTGCCCACTTGGGAAAGCTCGTAGATGCGCTTTTGCCAGAGGTACGTCCCTTCATCCTTGGCGCTTTCAGCCTTCCACGCTATGCGCTCGGTTTTGTCGTAATCTTCGTAAATTTTTATCACGTCAAGGTCAAACGAAATCGTGAATTCCGAGTTGGGCCTGGTGCCGGCAAAAAGATAACGGGTTACTTCCGGGGTGTACACTTTAAGCACATCGGACAGGTCTACTACCTTTCCCTTGGAGCTGGACATCTTGCCCGGAGTTCCCTTGATACCGATAAAGTCATAGCTAAACGTTACCGGCGCGTCCCAGTCGTATACTTCCTTGCAAACATGGCGGGCGGTGTCGAAACTGCCGCCTTTGCTGTGATGGTCTTTTCCGGCGGGCTCAAAGTCCACGTTTTCGTATTCCCAGCGCATGGGCCAGTCTATCCGCCAGACCAGTTTCACCGCGCCGGTTTTTCGCAGGTCTACTGTTTCTTTGCTGCCGCACAAATTGCAGTGGTAGGAAAGATGCCACTCGCCGTCCCATCCGTCAATGCCGGTGTCGTCCCTGTTGCACGTTTCGCAGAACACGCTTACCGGCCACCACTCGCCTTGGATTTTGTGTTCTTTGTCCCGGAATTTGTCCAGAATGTTTTTCAGGGTCTCCCGCTTTTCCAGAGCCTTGCGCATCCCTTCGGCGTATCTGGCGGCACGGTAACGCTCGGCCTGATAAAGATATTCGGGGGTTATCCCCACAAGGGGAAGCGCCGCCTCCACGTCAACCTCGTGATGCCGGGCGTAACTTTCGTCCCTTTCCCACGGGTCGGGAACCATCGTTATGGGAAAGCGGAGAAATTGTTTCAGTTCCTCCTGCTTGGGCATATTCTCCGGCACTTTGCGGAACACATCGTAGTCGTCCCACGAATAAATAAACCGCGCGTTTTTGCCCAAATCCCTAAGCGCCCTGACCACAAGCTCCACGGAAATTATTTCCCGGAAGTTCCCGATATGCACGGTTCCCGAAGGGGTTATTCCCGAAGCGCACGTGTACCGTTCCTTGCCGCCCTTTTCCCTTAGTATCTTTGCCGCCGCCTCATCTGCCCAATGAGCCGGGGCTCCTGTCGCGCGGCGGGGCGTTTGTTCCTTTTCCATAGTTACGGATGATTATAGCCTGCGGACAACCGGTATGGGAAGGGAGGCGCAGACGAGCGAGGCTGAGTAGACAACTGTCAAAACCTATAGGTTTTGACAGTTGTTTGGGCGGGGTAAATGCTCTGCTGGACAAGTCAGACTGCCGGATCAAACGGTGGGCTTTGCGGTAAGAATCCTGAAATATGACATTCGGCTGTCCTAAATTTCATGTATTTGCCGTGGAGCGAATTGCCCTATTTCCCAATATTCCTAATGGTCTAACGCCTCAAAACCGGGTTATAATGGCGGCTATGGATATTGTACTTGTTATACTTGCCTTCGTGTTGCTTGCGGCAGGGTTGTTGGGCGCTGTTGTTCCGGTGCTGCCGGGGCCGCCTTTGGGTTATGCTGGCCTATTGGTACTGCAATGGAGCGGGCACGGGGGTTTCTCCGCCGCCTTTCTGTTGGTATGGGCGGGAATAGCGGCGGCGGTAACCGTAATGGACTATGTTCTTCCGTCATTCATGACAAGGCGGTTCGGAGGTTCACGCGCCGCCTCGATTGGCTCATTCTTGGGGCTTCTTGCGGGTATGTTTCTGTTCCCGCCAGCGGGGCTGATACTGGGATCGTTTCTGGGCGCACTCGCAGGTGAATTGATTCACAACAGCGGCAACGGCGCCAAGGCGTTAAAAGTAGCGTTGGGTGCGTTCATTGCCTTTCTTGCTGGTTCCGGAGCGAAGCTTGTCGTGGGCGGGGTAATGTTGTTCTATGCGGTCAGGGCATTGCTTTAATGGTAAAAGTAAATATTTCCAGGTTGAATCTTGTTTCTCCTCTTTATTACACCCTTGAAAAAGACTTTGAGCCGTTTGGCTACAAGGAAGGGGACGGAGAAAAGCTCTTTTGCTTTGAACTGGACGAAACTCAAGCCATGGAATTTGATCCGGGTAAAACGGATTTTCTGAAGAATCTGGTTTTTTCCGGCAGGGCGGAGGACGGGGCGGACAGGCGGCTATGCATGGAACTTCCGCAGGGGAACTATCTTTTCGCCCAGCAGCGTGAAATTTTAGGCTGGGAGGAGATTGCCGGCATGGCGGTCGAGGTTCAACAGGAAGGGCTCTGGCAGCGGCTTTCGCTTGGGGGAAAGCTCTACCTCCGTTATCTTTTTGAGGATGGCTGCTGTGTTACCCAGCTTTTTAGGCCCTATGAGGAATAGGGTAACAGAGCGCCCCGCATAGCGGCCCTTATCCGGTGAACTCGGGCGGCTACTGCCAGCCGGCGGCAGTCATCCCTGCGGTGTCCAGCTTTTCGCCGGATATGTTGGCGCCTATCCTTGCGGCAATTCTTCTGTAAAAGCCGACCCTGCTTAGAATGCGGCCGTCGGCTTCGGTAAGGTTCTGCTCCAGCCCGCCGTTTATCACCATGATCGTCATGCCAAAGCCGGGGTGTGTCCTGCCAGCGGCGGTGTCCTGTGCGGTGGGTATCCATGCCCCGGTCATGACCTCGTGGCACGACGGCTTGGGCGACTGGGGTGTCATCCAGAACCACAGCGCAGTCTGCCAGCCAAGTATGCCGCACTCGACGACCCTCTGCGGGTTTTGCAGCAGGACGTTCTGGTCTTGGAACACAATGGCGCTGAAAAGGCCGTAGTTGTAGTTCCAGCTAAGCTGGATTGGGCCCCGCCCGTGGTACGACCTTCCGGGTACCGGGGGGAAGTTGGGATCGCCCGGAGCCCAGTAGTTCTGCGCGGTGGAACCAGTGAACGCCACTTCCTCGTTGAAGAACAGTCCCCATGCAAACCGCCCGCCCGGTGCCGTCTCCCAGCCGCCGGTGGTCTCGTGGGCAGTGTTCGCAAGGAAGGCCGCAAGCTCGCGCCGCCTGTCGTTTTCGCTGCCCCTACCAAGGAAAGCGCCGAAATCGACCGTTTGCGTGATGACCGGCCGGTTTATGTTGTACGGGCTGTTGAAGCCCGGGTTCTCGAAGACCGGGGTGCGCCTCCCCGTCGCCTTGTTCGTGACGAAGGCCCTGCTCGTCCAGTTCATGGTCTGGCCGCCGCCATGATCGCGGAACTCGATCTCGTAGACCAGGCTCGCCATCCGCCGGATGGCCTCCAGCAGGTTTTCGTAGGAGTAGTAGTCCACATTGTCGTGCCTGTGGGAGTGTTCCCTCCAGCCCGGGGTGCCGAACCTCCTAGGGAAAAGATACTCGAAGTCCTCCGGGGACATGAGTTCTTGGAGCCTTTCCACAACAGCAGTGGGGGAAGTATCGCCTTCAAGAATGTTGCCGTCTGGGGAGCCGTCGCGCTCCAAAGGGCTAGAACAGGCGCTTAACGCCAACGTCAACAGTATCGCTGCCAGCGGCGCACAAAGGGCCGCTGTGAAAGTGCGTCTTTTTTTCATGTTTATTAATCTCCAAATATTTGCCAACAAGCAACTATCATGGTAAAGAGTATGCCCAAAACTTCAATAGTTTCGCAAGGCGGCAATTCCCAATTTGGAAAAAACCTGCGGCTCATTGTTGATTTTCAGGTTTTATTTTGGACAAAATTGGATAAGCCCGCTACTCCTCGTGAAACCCCTTTGAAAACATGGCAAGGCTCAAGACTTCTGACCACCTGAAACAGTTTACCAGCATGGAAAAAACGGGCTTTATTGAAAGGGCGCTTACTTTGACGCCCCGTACCTGAAATGCCAGCTTGGCGTTTTTGTATTCGCTTTTTATGTGCGGAAGCAGGTTAATGGCGCACAGCATACCATAGGCGAATTTCCTTGGCATCTTTGCGTCTTTCTGCATACTCTTTACCAAGTCGTAGGGGTTAGTTGTAAGGGAAAAAAGAAGGCCAAGTCCCGCAAAGGCAAAAAAGCGGGTGGCCATATTAAGCCCGGCCTGAGCGCCCGAAAGCCTTGCCACGCCAAACCCTCCGGTTTCCTCGCCGCCAAAACGGGCGCCCGTCATAAAAATGCTAAAGGCGAAAAAGGTAACCGGAATTAAAACCTTGGCGGCCCGCAGCCACTGTGTGGGCTTTGAGCCCGCAACAAGCAAAAACACGCAGACGCCAAAAACCCCGATGTTCAGCCACATGGATCGGGTAAAGGCAAGCGCCGTGGAAAAAACAATGATACATACAAACTTGTAAAACGGGTTTAGTCTAGATAAAAAATCACTCATGTATGTCCTCCATGTGCCCCCTCCAGCCGTATAATTTTATGGGAAAAATCGTGCGCGGCTTTTTCGTTGTGGGTAGAAAAAATAACCGTAAGCCCGTTGCGTGCCTTTTCCAGAAGCAGGCCCATTATGGCACGGATGTTTTCGTAATCCTGTCCGTATGTGGGCTCGTCCAGCAACAGTATCTCCTGCTGCCCCGCAATCATCGAAAGCACGGCAAGGCGGCGCTGCTGGCCCTGACTTAAAAGGTAGGGCGAGTACTGTTTGTATTTTTCCAGATCAAAAACCCCGAGCAGTTCCAGTGTTTTTTCTTTTTTTTTGTCGTCGCTTTCGTGCCTGTGCCAGCGTTTTACGCTGTACAATATTTCGTCGTAAACGTTAAGGGCCAAAAACTGGCTGGAAGGGTTTTGAAACACTATCCCGCATTTCGAGAAAATATAATGTTTGCCAAGCTTCGCAAGCTCCCTTCCAAGAAAATTAATGTTTCCTTTGTATTTGTGCTGTTTGATCAGTGTTTTGAAAAACGTGGTCTTTCCGCAGCCGCTGGGGCCCAATACCGCTGTAAGCGAGCCTTTTTCAAAAGTCATATCCGGGTAGGAAATAGCGTTTGCCGTTACGCCTTCCGTGGTCAAGATAACTTCGCCAGTATCGTTCAGCACAGGCTTTTTGTCCGCATAGCTTATGGCAGCGCTGCCGTCCAGCGAAACAATGTTGTCGCAGGCTCCTTCCCACAACGCCGGGTTGTGGTCGATAGCAAGAACAGTAACGTTAAGGCTTTTAATGACTGAAACTATTTCCCTGGCCGATTGAGTGTCGATGTTAGCAAAGGCTTCATCCAGAATAACGCATTTGGATTTAAGGGCAAGAATACAACACAGGGCGCACTTTTGTTTTTCCCCGCCGGACATACTGTTAAAATTCCTGTGGAGCAAATGCCGTATGCCTATTGTGTCCACTGCCGTGCCGATAATGCCCGCGTTTTTTTCCGGCGGCGTCCCTATGTTTTCCAGACAGAAGAAAAGCTCGTTTTCCAGATTGTTCATGCAGAACTGTAAGTCGCAGTTTTGAAACATCATCGATACATACGCAACCCTTTTATTGGGGGTAAGGGCGTGAATATCAACGCCGTCATAAAACACGCCGCCGGAAACTAAAAACCCGCAGTTTTCCGGATAAAGCCCTGCCAGAATGTAAGCCAGCGTACTTTTGCCCGAACCGCTTTTTCCGGTAAGTACGGTTATTTTGCCCTCCGGCAGCGAAAAATCCATGTTCTCCAGAATGTTTTTTTTTGAGTTTTCAAAATATTTGAAAGTGATATTTCTGGCTTCAAGACTCATCGATACTGCCAGTATATGTTTCGCCGATGGGATAACTTTTCAGCGCCCCAGCTTTTGCCAGCCGGTCCGCCAGCAGTTTTGAAGCAAGGCCGGCAAAAAGCAAGGCGCTCGCCATCCTAACGGAAAACCGCATAGCCAAAAACCAGAACGGCAAATCCACCCAAAGCCCCCGGTGCCAAGCCAGGACAAAACTAAAAACAGTGCAGCCTGCCGCAGCCAGCAGCATAGCGCCCGTGTTGAATTTCTTGTACCGGAATAACGCAAAGGCTGACTCCGCGCCAAGGCCCTGCCAGAAAGCCGACACAACAACAGTGGCTGCGCCGGGACTTCCCAGAAACACTTGTATCACTCCCGTCATGGTAGAAGCAATTGTTGCGACACCGGGCTTTCGCAGTATGTACGGCGAAAAAGTCGCCACAAAAAACCAGATGCCGAAGAAGAACTCGACGGTCATTTCCCCAAGGCCAAAGGGAACCAAAAGCGGTGTTACAAGCATAGCCGCATACACTGCCGACAGACAAATGATTGCGAAAAATACCGCCAACAAACTTACAAGGATAATGTCTTTCAGTTTCCATGCGTAAAGGTTAAATAACGTTTTTTTGCCTTCCATACTTTCCTCCTGTTCGCCTGTTTGCCGCTTAGACTGCGGACGGGCTGTTAGCCGAGAGCGAAATTTGCAAAACATAGCGGGAAACATTTTGTTCCGCATATGCCAAAGCCGCGCCAAAATAATCGAACATATCGTTTACATCGCCTTTAAGTACGGTAACGTCAGGCAAAGGCTCAACGAGCAATCCTCTGTCTTTTGCGATTTTCGTAATATGCGTAATGTGTTCCATGTAGTCAGCGATGCCAAGCGGATAAAAAGCGGTTTTGCAAAGCACGTTAAATTGTTTTACAGTGTTGTTAAGGAGCGCACCGTCCGCCGCAGAAAGACTGCCGTTGTCTGCGTTACCGGAACAGCCTTTTGAGACGGCGGCCTCCAGCGTAATATGCGTCTTTCCGTCATTGGCATTTGAAAAAAGCGCTTTAAGGCAGTCCATGACGTGAATTCTTTTCCCACGGTAAATGGTTGACAGCGCATCTGTTTTGCTCCAGACCTTTTCCGTATTGACATTTTTTATTGACTCTAGAATCAGGGGGACAAAATCGCAGCTCATAACCGCAAGGGCAAACCTGCACCCTGTTACGTCATTCGCCGCCTCGCAGCCGCGCCGGGGATATTCCTTTTGCTCCATAAAAACAAAAACCTCCGCCCGAAAAACATTCCCGGAACAGAGGCTTGCAACACACAACCGTCACTCCCTACGCCGGCATTGCCCGGATCAGGTTAGTGGGTTAAGGTTATAAACCTTTCTCAGCCGCGAAAGCAGCACCCCAGGATGGCTTTAGTGTAGCGGGTTTTTCGCTAATGCGTCAATGGGCATCATGAGCCTACTTCAAAACAATCCACCCGCCTAACTCCCTGTCCGGGCAAGGCATCGCAGATACTCCGGTACGAAAGGCCCGTTCCCGGCTCAACAGCGTCCGGCACAAGCTCCAAAAGCGGCTGGAGGGCGAAACGCCGCTCTTTAAGCCGGGGGTGGGGAATCTCCAGCGCCGACTGGCCCGGCTGTACCGGCAAAACTGCCCTGAGTTCCCCGAAAAGAAGTATATCAATGTCCAGCGTCCGCTGCCGCCAGCGTTGTTCCCCGGCACGGTTTCTGCCAAAACTGGCTTCTATCTCGTGGATGCGGGAAAGGAGTTCCACGGGTGTTCCAGAGTAAAAGCCGGAAACCGCGGTGTTTATAAACGGGCTCTGATCCGTTACGTACAGGGGTTCTGTTTCATACAGGGAGGCCCTGCGAAGCCCCGCCAGCACCCCTTCCAAGACCGCTATTGCGTCAAGGACAATGCGGCGGGAATCGCCTAGGTTCGAGCCAAGCCCCAGAACTACCACACCGCCCCTCTCCGTTCCCCGTCTTTCTAGAAAAAGCCGTCAGGATCCTGCTCCGCGGGCGCGGGCGCGGGGGTTTTTTTGGGCCTTCCCGGCGATCTGGGCGCTTCCTCTTCGGCGGCCCCAGCCTCGGCCGCCAAGTCCTCTGCGGGCTCAGGCGGCGCGGCGGCGGCTTTCGGAGACGGGCTGAAGGCATTGCCGCCGGGAGCCGCAGACTGGGCGGAAGACGCCGGGGGGAAATTTCTGCCGGGAAACATAATCTTTCGCAGCTTTTCTTCGATATCAAGCGCAAAGGCGGAATTCTGCGCCAGATACTCGCGTGCGCTCTCCCGGCCCTGTCCAATCTTTTCCTCGCCGCAGGAATACCACGCTCCTTTTTTGTCAATAAGCCCGTGTTTTACCGCGGCATCCAGAAGGCTCCCGACCGCCGAAATACCCTTGCCGAAAATAATTTCCAGTTCCACTTTTCTGAAAGGGGGAGCCACCTTGTTTTTAACTATCTTGATCTTGACCCTGTTGCCGATGGCATCAGTATCCTTGCCGGCGTCAATCGTGTCGATCTTGCGGACATCAACACGCAGGGACGAGTAAAACTTAAGGGCGTTTCCCCCGGTTGTGGTCTCCGGGCTTCCGAACACAATGCCAATCTTCATGCGGATTTGGTTTATGAAAATGATCATCGTCCGTGACTTGCTGATAATGCCGGTAAGCTTTCGCATAGCCTGACTCATAAGCCGGGCCTGAAGGCCCATTTGGGCATCCCCCATGTCCCCGTCAATTTCCGCCTGAGGCGTCAGGGCCGCCACAGAGTCCACCACGATAATATCCACCGCGCCGGAACGCACCAGACTTTCGGCGATTTCCAGCGCCTGCTCCCCGGAATCCGGCTGCGAAATCCAGAGGTTGTCGATATTGACCCCAAGGTTTTTAGCGTAAACCGGGTCAAGGGCGTGCTCGGCGTCAATAAAGGCCGCGATACCCCCCATTTTTTGGGCCTCCGCCACCGCGTGCAGGGCCAAAGTCGTCTTACCCGATGACTCAGGGCCGAAAATCTCGATAATCCTGCCACGGGGGTAGCCGCCTATGCCCAGAGCCTCGTCCAGCAGGATCGAGCCGGAGGGAATAACCTCGATTCCGGCCATACTGTTGTGCGATCCCAGCTTAATAAGCGAGCCGGAACCATACTGCTTTTCTATCTGGAGCCGCGCCGCCTCCAGAGCCTTCTCCTTTTCCTCAGCGGAGGCCAAAGGATTTCCCTTGTTTTTTTCAGAATCAGTCGTCTTTGCCATATCTTTTCTCCCCTCCCTAATACGGCTCCAGCATGGATTTTACTTCAATTTCCACTACGATACCACAAATTGCCGGAATAGTTAATAGAGCTTCGCGCTGTGCGTGAGGATGAGCATTCCCGCCAAAAGCCCCGGCAGGGGAGGATATACGTTTTAAGAATCCCGCATGGGGAACCCGCTACGGAGCCACGGTCTCCTACGCGGAAACACCATGCAAATGGCTTCTTAAAACGTATATCCTCCCCTGCCGGGCA
>WQUW01000063.1 GCA_009781915.1 Treponema sp.
ACAGCAAAGGTTCAGGAATGGCAATTTTAACGCCACGGGCGTGAGCTACAACGCCGAAACAAGGACGCCAAACGGCACTATTGACGTCAGGGTAACCTTTCGCGGAAACAGAATAACCCAGATAGTCGTCAATAGCTACACCGATTCTTCTGCGTTCGTGAACATGGTTACGTCAAGCATGATTCCTGCCATGATCACAGCTCAGACAAGCGCGGTGGACGGGGTAAGCGGAGCGACGCACACCGGTAACGGGCTGAGGCAAGCCGTAGCCGCCGCGATGGATCAGGCCAGAAGATAAGCCGGAACAACGGTACTTCTAGACATTTAAGGCCATTTCGGGGATTGCCCGCGGTGGCCTTGTTTTTTTGCGCTGTTTACACGGATAAAGCCGTCAAAAACTCTACATATTCGGGGCGGGCAAGGCCGTCGGCGTGGCCTTCGCCAATAATAACGCATCCCCCGTCAACAAGGATTCCCCCCGGTTTCCTCTCCCGGCCCTCAGGCTTGCCCCCGCTTGCCAGACGCGCGGCGTATCTGCCCGGCGGCGGAAGTACGCGGCCTTGGCTTGAAACATCGTAGGCGACGCCCCCGGCGGCCTTGCCGGAAGGAAGGGCGGGCGCTCCGGCAAGGTCAAGCGTAAAGGGATAGCCAAGCATCGCCTCGGCGGTTTTCAGTTCCCCCCGGCTAATGGCCGCGCGGATGTGGCTGGAACTTATCTGCGCGGGGCCTTCCATCAGAACCGGCACAACGGCGGTGGGAATATTCCGGCGGGCGTTAAGGCTTTGTATGGCAAGGGCGTCCGTATCAAGCTGGTAGCCGCAGCGGAAATTGCTTCCCACGGCAAGAAAGCTCATCTTGGCCCGATCCTGCAAAATACTCAGGAAATCCGCCCCGCTCATGCGCCTGAAAGATTCGGAAAACTCAATAACTATCGTTACCGATACGCCCAAGCCCTCGAAAGCGGCCATTTTTTGCCGGGAACTCAGAATATCCCCCGGATATTCCCGCCCGCCGCCTTGGGCCTTCTTGTGGCAGCCCCGCTTGAACGTAACAACCACCGGCACGGCTCCGTCTTCACGCTGGACAACCCGCTGGATAAGGGCCTTGTGGCCCCGGTGAAGGCCGTCAAAAACGCCAACAGTTACGGCGGAATTCTTTTCACCTTCCGGCAAAGCGTTTTCAAGAAATTCGGGCCACTCGATAATCCGCATAGCCTTGGCGCCGGCCTACTCTTGCCGGGTTAAAAGCCGTCTGGTTAGGGCTTCCAGCATATCCCGGTTTTCCCCCGGCGGCAGAGCGGCGATGTCCCTGAGCGCCCTGTCCGTATAGCTCGAAGCGTACCTGCCCGCGGCTTCAAGGCCCTTGCCGTTTTGCACCTGCGCGAAAATCACCCCGGCTTCCTTCGCGGTAAAGGCGGCGCGGGAAAAAATGTCCCGCAGCACCCCCGACGTATCAGAGCGCAGGCGCAGAGTACCGGCAGGGTTACAAGGCCCGCGGCAATATCGCTGCCCAAGGGCTTGCGGGTCTGCTCCTCGTTCCCCGAATAATCCAAAATGTCGTCGATAATCTGGAAAGAAAGCCCGATGTTGTACCCGATGCGCCTGAAACGCTGGCAGAGTTCCGGGCTTAGATTCGCCTCGCGCGCCCCCGTAAAACAGGCAAGGGAGAACAGCGTCGCCGATTTTCCCACAATCTTGCGCAGGTAGCTTCGCATGGAAATGTTGCTTTTGAAGCGGTCGCCGTTTTGCTCAATCTCCATCATGCACAGAACGGAAATCGCTCTGGCAAGCGAGCGGGCGTTCGCGGGAGAGGTGTACTCGGCGGTAAGGAGAAAAAGGCGGGACAGGAGAAAATCGCCCATAAGAACGGCGTCTTTTTTCCCGTACCGGCTATGCAGGGACGGAAGCCCCCTTCGCAGGGGAGAATCGTCGATCACGTCATCGTGAATAAGGGTAGCCATGTGGAGCATCTCTACAGCGGCGGCAAGCTTGTAGTGCTTTTCCTGTAACTCCCCAAAGCGGGCGGCGGCGAGCAACAGGCCGGGGCGGAGCAGTTTGCCGCCCCCGTTAAAAAGGCCCTCCAGCCCGTCGCCTATGATCGGACTTTTTGAGGCAAGTGAGCTTCGTATGATGCCGGAAACCTTTTGCAGAGCTTCCGGCATCCCGGAAAAATCATTCCAGATTGAAAACATCAGACGGCCTGTAAACACCTTTCCTTTTTTTGTCTGCCAAAGAATCGGCTTTTCCCATTGTAAACCAAAACGCGCGGATATGTAAAGGGGGCATTCAAGGGCGTTTTGAACAGTGGTTTCCGCGCGGAACAGCCCTCTACTACTAGACAAAATTTATATTTTCCGCGTATAATTCAAGGACTAATGGAATTACGTTTCCGGTCGCAAGCCCCGTTGCGGGGAGGCGAAAATTCCGCGGAACCACGAGGAGGTCAGTTGTCGGATAAGGATTTACGGATTAATGAGCAGATTCGGGTGCGGGAAGTGCGCCTCATTCGTGATGATGAGGAAAAACAGCAGGGAATCATTCCCACAGCGGAGGCCCTTGGGATAGCGAGGGAGCTGGGGCTTGACCTTGTAGAAGTCGCTCCGAACGCGGTTCCGCCAGTTGTCAAGATCATGAACTATGGTAAGTTCAAATTCGAAAATGAGAAAAAGATACGGGATTCACGGAAAAAGCAGAAACTGCTTAAACTGAAGGAAATCCGTATGCAGCCCAAGATTGACGACCACGATCTGGATTTTAAGTCCAGACATATACGGACGTTTTTGGGCGAGGGCAACAAGGTCAAGGTAACGGTTCGCTTCAGGGGCCGGGAAATGGCTCACACGGAACTTGGTTTGGATGTTCTAAAAGACGTTTTAGCGCGGATTGAAGGGGAATATGTTATGGACAAGGCTCCATCCATGGAAGGCCGGTTTATGTCTATGGTGTTAAGCCCGAAATCCAAAAAGTAACTATTAAGGGTGGCAGTATGCCTAAGATGAAAACGAAAAAAAGCGCCGCGAAGCGCTATTCATTCACCGGTACTGGCAAGGTCAAGTACAAAAAGCAGAACCTTCGCCATATTCTCACTAAAAAATCCAGTAAGCGCAAGAGAAATCTTCGCCGTAGCGGGATTCTTTCCAGCGATAACACCGCTGTTATTAAAAAGCGGCTTTTACCCTACGGGTAACTAACGAGGAGCGTTCATCATGTCAAGAGCAATAGACGGTTCAAAACGCAAGAACCGCCGCAAAAAGATACTGAAACTGGCGAAAGGCTATTGGGGCCGCAGAAAGTCGAACTTCAAAACCGCCAAAGACGCGGTCGCCAAGGGGCTTTCTTACGCTTACCGGGACAGGAAAGACCGGAAGGGCGATTTTCGCCGCCTGTGGATAGTCCGGATCAACGCCGCCTGCAGGCAGGAGGGAATTTCCTATTCCCGGCTCATCGACGGCCTTAACAAAGCGGGAATTACCATCAACCGCAAAGCCTTGGCTCACTTGGCGACAGAAGACACGGGGGCCTTCAAAGCCGTAGCAGCGCAGGCAAAAGCCGCGCTGGGGGCATAATGATACGCCTTGAACAGGTTAAGCTGCTGGAATCCAAGGTTACCACGGCGATTGAGTACGTCAGAAAGGTAACCGAGGAAAACTCGGCCCTGAAAGGCAAACTTGGTTCTTACCAAAAACGGATCGACGAGCTTGAAGTTCTGATTCATCAGTTTAAGGAAGAACAGAGCCGGATTGAGGATGGGATTCTCTCCGCGCTGGACAGGCTTAACCAGTTCGAGGACGCGTTGGAAAAAACTCTTTCCGCGGGGGGCGCTCCTTCCGCGGGCAAGGCCCTGCCGGAAAAGGACAGTCCGGCGAAGAAAAAGAACGGGGATTCCGCTTTGCCGGAAGAACCTGAGCCTCAGCCAGAGCCCGCCCCAAGCGGGGAGCCCAAGCCAAGCGAGGAGCTGGACATTTTTTAGGAATTTCCATGACAAAAAACGATCTGCGTATCGACATTCTGGGAACTTCCATTGCCATATCCGCGGATGAAGAGCCGGAGTATTTACGCGCGCTATTGTCCCGGTACCGGGAGGCTGTCGAAAAGGTACAGCGTATCGCGGGCCTTAAAGACCCCCTGAAAATAGCCGTGCTTACGGGCTTCCTGCTTTGCGACGATCTCCAGAAGGCGGGAAACACGGCCTTTGGGGAAAGGGACTTAAGTGATGTTGAGCGGCTTACCTTGGGCATGATTTCACGTCTGGACGAGGTACTGAAAGCGCCGCCGCAGGAAGCAGCGGCAGAGCCAGAGCCAGAGCCAGAGCCAGAGGCAGAAGCGGGCGTTGAGGCTAGCGCGGCAGGCCAGCTGCCTTTGGCCGCCGTTTTCAAACTTCAAAACACGGTAAAACATTACGAATGGGGCTCGCCTGAGTGGATTCCCGCCCTTTTGGGGCAGAAAAACGTAAGCCGCCTTCCCTACGCGGAACTTTGGATGGGGGCGCACCCCGCCGGGCCGTCCCGTGCCACGCTTGGAGGCAAAGAGAGCGTGCCTTTACCGGAACTGATCGCGGGCGACCCTGAGGCCTTTCTGGGAACGGAGGCGGCGAAAAACTCCGGAAGGTTGTCTTTTTTGCAGAAAGTTCTGGCGGCGGCGAAACCCCTTTCCATTCAGGCCCATCCCAACCGCACGCAGGCGCGGGAGGGATTTGACCGGGAAAACCGCGAAGGGATTCCCCTTGACGCCCCTGACAGAAATTACCGGGACTCCAACCACAAGCCGGAAATTCTCTGCGCCCTAACCCCTTTCGTGGCCCTGTGCGGGTTTAGGGAAGCGCAAAACATAAACTACCTTTTAAGCATTCTGTCGGAAGACACCGGTCGCGCGGACAACGCGGACGCCTTGCGGGCCGGTTTTAAGAGCCTTGTTTCGGCGCTGGAATGGGAGGGGGAACATCCCCTAAAGGCGTTTCTCGCCGCCCTTTTCAGCCTTGACGAAGAAGCCCGCGCGGCGCTGGGGCCTTTTATCCAAAGCAGACAGCCCCGGCTTGAAAAGGATTTTCCCGAATACCGGGACGAATGGGCCCTTTGCTCCTACCTTGCCGGGCTTTATCCCCGTGACCCCGGCATCATCGCCCCCCTGTACCTTAACGTGGTAAAACTCGCCCCCGGACAGGCCATATACCTTCCGCCCGGGGTGCTTCACGCCTACATTCACGGCATGGGCGTGGAACTTATGGCGGATTCTGACAATGTTTTGCGGGGTGGGCTTACGTCCAAATACGTGGATTCCCATGAACTATTGCGAATTCTTGAATTTTCGCCGTACACGCCGGACATACTGGCCATCCCGGAGCCTGAGCCTGAGTGGTTTACCTACCCTGCCCCAGCTGAGGGGGAGTTTGCCCTTTCGGTGATGCGCGGGCGGGACAGCTCCCTCCCCTACTGTCAAAGCGGCGCTTCTATCGTGCTGGTAACGGAGGGCGAAGCGGTGCTGTCAAGCCCCGCGGCGCGAGGCGGCGGCACGGAGGTGGAAATGGTTTTGTCGAAGGGGCAGTCGGTCTTTATAGGAGCCGGGACAAGCCTTGTGTTTTCCGGCACGTTTACCGCCTACGCCGCTTCATCGTGAAGATTCTCGTAGACGCCGACTCGTGCCCCAAGGGGGCGAGGGAAATGGTGTCCCGCTTTGCCGCCCGGCTGGGGATACAAGCCGTTTTCGCCGCTAACCGCCCGATTCCCGGAGCCGGTAACGGCACGGTATGCATGGAACTGTGCCCGCCCGGCGAAGGGGCGGCGGACGACCGCATTGCCGAGCTGGCCCGGCCCGGCGACCTTGTGGTAACCCGTGACCTGCCCCTGGCGCAGCGGCTTGTACAGGCGGGCGTAACGGCGCTGGACGACAGGGGCAGGGTTTTCACGCAGGAAAACGTGCGCACCCTGCGCTCGCTCAGGGATTTTGCCGTGGGTCTTGCCGACAGCGGTCAGGAAACGGTAAGGACGGCCTCGTATGGCGGCAAGGAACTAAAGGCGTTCGCTAACAGTCTGGACAGGGAGCTGACACGGCTTCTAAAGCGCCCCGTTACGTGAAACGCTGATTAAGATTATGAAAAATGATAATTGACGAAGAGTAAAATATCTTGATACTGTCAAAACAGAGGCGCGGGATGAACAAGTTAAAGTCACAAGTTACCGTAGGTGTTGTATCTGTTTTATTCAATGTAATGTTGTTCGGCATAAAATTTTGGGCTGGACTAGTATCCGGGTCTATCGCTCTAATGGCGGACGCTTGGCATTCTTTAACTGATTCATTTACTTCAATTTTTTTAATAATTTCAGCGAAATTATCGTCAAGAGCGCCTGACAGAAAGCATCCTTTTGGACACGGGCGATGGGAGCATATTTTTTCAATCTTTATCGCGTTTGTTTTGGGGATTGTCGCTTATGAATTTTTTACTAATTCGATAGAACGGCTGCAGGATAGGGAAAATGTTGTTTTTGGAACGCTTGCGATTGTTGTTATAACAGTCTCGGTGGTAGTAAAAGTAATATTGGCCCAATTCGCGTTTTATGTTGGAAGGAAAACAGATAACGCGATTGTAAAAGCGGATGGCTGGCAGCATTGCGCGGACGCGCTATCATCTGTTGTTGTTTTAGCCGGTATTATCATCACAAAATTCACGGCGGAATTTTGGTGGATGGACAGCGCTTTAGGAATATTTTGCGCGCTGGCGATATTCTACGCGGGTTTTAAAATCTTGAAGGAATCAGTTTCCAAATTATTGGGAGAAGAACCTTCGCGGGAATTGATAGAAAAAATAAACGCGGAAGTTAAAAAAGTATATTCTGACGATCTACAGATGCACCATTTTCATTTGCATAATTACGTTCTGCAAAAGGAAATGACACTGCATATAAGGCTTTTAAAAAACATGACCGTTGAGCATAGCCATAAAATAGCCACAGCAATTGAAGCCATAATAAGAGAGCATTTTGACATAGCGGCAACAATACACGTTGAGCCGATGGAAAAGCCCTAAGGGTAGATTAGAAGCATGTAGACATCCGGCGAGCAGGCTGGTATGCTAGGCTCATGATCCTTTTTTCCTTCCTCTGGATACCGTTGTTTTACTTTTTCTGGCGTGGCGTAGCGGAAAGCAACACCTCCGGCTGGGCATGGGCGCTTATCGCCGGAAGCGTCGCCGCCGCTGTTCAGTTTTTTCGGGGGCCGCTGATTGACCCCGGAGGTTTCGGCCTTTCCCGGTGGATGAGCGGCTTTATGGACATCGTAGCTTTGCCGGTACTGGCTCCGCTTTTTGTCTATTTGCTTTTGTTTTACCTTAAAATCATTGCCGGAAACGCTGATTTTGCCGGCTTTACCCTGTTGTGGCTTATTCCCGGCGCTGTCGCCAGAGCCTTGACATGGAGCGTTCAGCCCGACCCCATTCTTCTGGTGCTGGTTCCGGTTCTTTGGGTCGCCATTGCTGTGGGGATTCCCTTCTTTATTGCCATTATGCAGGACAGCCCCCCGTCTGTGGCGGCCCTTTCCTGCCTTGCCATCCTTGTTGTGCCTGCCGCCGCGGCGAGTTCCTACTGGGCGTTCTTTTCCCAAAGAACCATTATGGGTTTCCTGTTCCTCTTGGCCGCCGCCGCCCCCATGCTCATATCCGCGACGAGGTCATTTTTACAGACGGATAGCGGGCGCTAGAGGCCCGGCAGACGGTTTTCGTTTTGCCGAAGCGCAAGAGCGGGAAACGGGAGTCGGACCCGCGACATCGACCTTGGCAAGGTCGCGCTCTACCACTGAGCTATTCCCGCATGACAACAGCACTGTACCACGTGAAAAAATTTTTGTCAAGCGGGCGAATTGCCTCGTTGAAAATGTTACCGAAAAAAGGTCATGCCTCAAATTGAAAATGTTACCCAAATTATAATAAGGATGCTTTTAGGAGGGCATCCGAATGGGGTTAAACATGAAAGAAAAATGACAACTGCTTCGTGGAGCAAAAAAACGGAGCGGTTGTCCGCGAGTATGTCGACAGAGCCAGCCGCTGGTTAGGGGGCCACCGCTAACGAGCAATGCAGCAGTGAGGGCTGTCCGTTACTGCGGGCGGCCCCGCTTGCTCCGTACAGCCTTCCCGGCGGAGCCGGGAAGGCCCCCAGCAATGCCCCCGCCGCGCATGAGCCAGCGGTACAATGCCCGGCAGGGGAGGATATACGGTTTAAGAAGCCATTTTGCATGGGTTCCCCGCGTAGGAGACCGTGGCTCCGGAGCGGGTTCCCCATGCGGGATTCTTAAACCGTATATCCTCCCCTGCCGGAGCTTTATGCGGGAATGCTCACGCGCGGCGGGGGGCCTACCTTCGTTCCATCATGTTCATCGAGTTAAGCACCGCCGCCGAGCCATCGGCCCGCTGGGTCAGGATGTAGTTGCCGTAGAACAGCACCGAGGCGAAAGGATGAACCGTCATGGACGAGCGGGCCTGTAGTACCATGTCCGTGTTAAACCGTGCCATGTACAAGTTGCCGCCCGCGCTGGTTATGGCGTAAAGATGCTGTCCGTTAAGCCACAAGAGGCTTCCCGGCGCTATGTCGTCATCCCCGTGCCGTATCATTTCCAGGGTATCTTCGTCTATTTCTACAAGCCGGATCGCGGCGTTGCCCCGGTTTTCCCCGGCTATAGCCAACAGCCTGTCGTTTACCAAGGTAATCGTGTTCGTGTTTACCGTCGTCAGCGGCGAGCGCCTGATTTCCCTGCCCGAAAGCGGGTCAAGGCGGACAACACGGCCCAAAGAAGACGCCTGCGCCAGTATGGAAACCCCAAGGACACTACCCTCCGTAACAACCTGCACGGCGGGAGCCATGTCAATCAGCGTTTGCTGGTCTTCGGCGATAAGTTCCCGCTGTTCCTGCGCCAGTTCAAGGCGCTCTTCGGCGAAGGCTTCGTGCTGTTCGGCCTGCTGTTGCTGCTGAGCCAGCGCCTGCTGCTGCTGAGCCAGCTCCTCTTGCTGCTGCTGGGCATCCTGCTGTTGCTGTTGGGCCGCCTGCTCCAGTTGAACAAGGGCCTGTTGATCCGCGCCCGGCTGCTGCATCGCTTCGGCGATCTGTTGCAACTGCTGTTGGGCATCCTGCTCCTGTTGCTGGGCCGCCTGCATTTCCCCGGCTATCCGCGCCTCTTCTTCTTCAATACCTTCCCGCACTATCGCCGCGAGCTGGGCCGCCGCCCCGGCTTCCCGCTCCAGCAAGTCTACCATATCCCTGCGCTGATCCAGACCCATGTCCGGCTCCTGACGGAAATGATCGATAACTTGACCGTTGTTAAGCGCGCCAATATCAATGGCGCTTAGTTGACCGCCCAGCCCGGAACCCAGAGGAATAAGCATGAGCGTCTGCCCCGGCCATTCGTCAAACCGCAGTGAAAGACCGGCGCTTTCCATAGTCAAATGCCCGATAACCGGAGCCTTGTAGCGCGACACGAAAAAGTTCCAGTTTCCCCGAAAGACTGCGTTGTAAATCGTTATGTACTCGGCAAGGAGCGCCCCGTCGCTTGCGGAATAGCCGTAAGCCGCCTCAAGGTAGCCCTGAATGATAAACCGCAGGTTCCTGACATGGTTTACCGCGGCGTCCACCCCGATGCCGAAAATATCCGCGTCCAGCCTGTTCCCGTCCGGGGGGCTTACCGAGTGGATCACAAAGTACCTGAGCCTGAGCCCCGTCTGGGTAACCCCCGCCCTGACCTGCTGGCCCAGATCGTAGCCTATGGCGCGAATCTGCTCCCGTGTTTCAAACCTAACAACAGGCCCTTCGTAATTGATAAACTCCACCCGTCCGTGGCTCATCAGTTCCGGCTGATACACCATCTGGGCCGAAAGGCGTGGCGCGCACACCAGCGCCCCCAAAATAAGGCACATATGTGGAAATCGATACAAGACCCCGGTTCTTTTCATGGACATAAGCTCCTTTGCTCACTATATTCTAACGCATTCTTTTTAGCGTATCAAGCTTCTAATTTCGGCGCGGGCCTGCCGCTGGGCCAGCGGGATGTCATAGTATCCGGCAAGGGCCACCAACAAGCGCACCCCCGTGCTGCTTAAAGGCGGGCCGGAAAACCGGCACAGAGCGCCGATAGCCCACGCCACGCTGACCAGAAGCGCCTCGTCCCGCGCGGGGGAAGGGGGGGAAATCGCGTTAGAGAATGCCCTAAGCGCGATGCCTTGGGGGTCTACCCCGATTCTTCCGATTGCCCCTGCCGCCGCCGCCCGCACCAATGGTTCAGGATCACGGTTGAAAAGGTCTGTCAGGAAGGGAATGGTCTCCCGCGAGCCGATATAGCCCAACAGCCGCGCGGCTTCTATCCGGTGGCGAAGGTCGGGAAGGCGGCTGCTTTGACTGCGCCGGTGAAGGGGGTTCGGCAAAAGGCTTCCGGCAGTCTCCATAAGCCACGCTTTAAACTCCTTTTCACGGGCCCCCACCTCGCCGTACCGCACGGCCTCGCGTATCTCATGGAAACGGGCCGCCATCGCCTGTTCTTCAAACCGGAAAAAATAGTTCGCCCAGCGCGAGGGGCCGGGGTTCCCGGTTCCGTAATCGCCTTCGGGCAGGGGGCCGTACAACAGGCTCTGTCCGGCCCTGACGTAGTCCTCCAGCCGGTAGGCGTTCAGTATCCAGTCGGTTCCGCCCGAATAGAGAATCCCGTCATCCCCGAAAGAGGGCACGGACGCCGCCCCCCTAAGCCGCACGAACCAGAGCCGCCTGCTGTCCGCCAAAAAGCCCGTGGCCCCGGTTCCGGTAAGAACGTAGATTCCCCGCTCGTTGAAAAAGATTTCCAGTTCAAGCGGCCCCGGACGCGCGGGGATTTCGCCCGCGCTGATATGGCTTTCGGCTATCCAGCGGATTTCCTTCTCTGCCGGAGCTGTCCGCCTGACTGCATCGGGGCTTTCCCGCGGGGCGACAAGAGCGACGCGCCCGTCCCTTAGCAGTACCGCGGCTTCGCTTCCTCTGCCTGCCGCCGCTACCGGGGGCGAGGGGAAATTGAGCGTTCCGGTAACAGCTTCCCCGGTGGTAAAATTATGGATAAGTTCCACCCGCCGGTCTCCGTAAAAAAGGAGGATGGCGGGGCGCGAGTCTTCCAGTCTTAGCGGGGCCGCGGCTTGGGGAACCGCCGTAGAGGGCCGGGAAAACACCGTGCCGAAGGGGTCGATTCGCAGGACATCCCCGTTTTCCTGCACCAGAATAACCCCGCCGCACGCGCCCAGCATGGGGGGAAGGGCGTTTTCCGCGTCCAGCGTTCTTGTCCAAAGCACGTAGCCGGATGCGGTCAGGCAGGTAATTCTTCTTTCGGTAAAGACAAAGAGCCGTCCGTCCCATCCAATCAGCACGGGCGAAACGAGGGGGCCGCCGGCGCTGAACTGCCAGAGTTCCCGGCCCGCCCGGTTTACGGCGATAAGAAGGCCGTCTGTTCTGCCGATGTAACTGGTTCCTTCCCGCGACCTGCTTATGTAAGGGGTAAGCCTGCCCCGCGCGAAGAAGTTCCACAGGCGTCTTCCCTGCGAAGAAAAGGACACGAGGTTTCCCCCGTCCGTTGCCATCACCACCGATTCCACCTGAGCGACCGGGCGGCCAATCACGGCCCCGCCCAACGCCTGACGCCACAAGGGAACGTCCGTGAAGGCTTGTTCCGCCTGACCGTTTTGCGCGAAGATCCCCCACGGCAATACGGCAAAGAGTAAAACGCATGGCGTTACTTTCGGCTTTTTCATAGCTCCTTACATAGTGCGATGATTTGGCGAGGCCGTTCAAGGGGGCTGTCCGCCGCCGCCGCCGCTGGTCGCCTTTTCGCCGCTATCTTTATTAACGGCACGGCACGACAGAACAAGAGTGAATCTCAGAAAATATCCCCCCGCCGGAGCTTTATGCGGGAATGCATGACTTACGCCCTCCGGCTGAAGAGAGCGAGGCTTTCTATGTGGGCGGTCTGGGGATAAAAGTCATACAAGGTAAGTTCCTTTAGCGCGTAGCCCCCTTGCAGAAGAATACGGCTGTCTCTGGCCAGCGTCGCCGGATCGCAGGAGACGTAGGCCGCCAGTTCCGGGCCGTTTGCGGCAAGCCACTTCGCGAACGGGGCGGACAGGCCTTCCCGTGGCGGGTCAAGAACCATAAAGCCCCATGACGCTTTCCGCCTGTTCAATGCCGGGGCTTTTGTTGTAACCCAAGCCGTATCTTTAAGGGCGTGGCAGTTTATTTTCTTCGCGCAGGCGTTTCCCCTAACGTTTTCCCGCGCGAGGGACAGGGCGGCTTTGTTTTCTTCAACCAGGTCAACCCCTGCGAATTCAGCGCCCAGAAAGGCGGCGAAGGTTCCAACGCCGCAGTAGATATCCGCGAGGGGAAGGCTCTTGTCGGCGTCCGCTGCGGCCTGCGTTAGATCGCCAATAAGCGGCTCCAGCATGGCGGCGTTGCTTTGAAAAAAAACCTTCACGTCCATAGCCAGTTCCTTGCTCAGAATGGAAACCCGGCCCCGCTCTGTTTCCCCTTCAACAAGGAAGGTGGCTTGGCGGGAGTAGACGGCAAAGCGCTTTTTGCCCTCAGGCGGCCTGATTTTTCCTTCTTTAAGGGCTTTCCGTAATCCGGCTTCCGCGACAGGGCAGTCTTCAAGGGCAACAAGCCGGGCGCTTTTCCGTTCCATAAAGCCGCAGGCGCTTTCGCCGCTCCCGCCGGGTTGCGCGTGGAATTGAAAGCGGTTGCGGTACTCGAACGGCTGGGAAGCGCGCGTCCGGATTTCTGGCGGGGTAACGCCGCCTATCCGGGTAAAAGCGTCCCGGAGTATGGCGGTTTTGGCCTGTATCTGGGCCTCGTAGGACAAGTGTTGAAGGGAACAGCCCCCGCAGCGGCCGTAAAGGGCGCACGGCGCGGTAACCCTTAGCGGGGACGGCTCCAGCACTTCCAGAATTTCAGCCTCGGCCCAGTTTCCCCGCTCTTTGGTAATCCGAAAGCGCAGTAAGTCTCCGGGGGCCGCGAGGGGGACAAAAACGCTTTTGCCGCCGGGCCGGGCCACTCCCGATCCTCCCGCGGCAATGCCCTGTATCCGGGCGGTAACAGTTTCACCTTCTGTCATTAGTGCCCGCAATATATCAGCATAAAAGTCAATGTTCAAGTTTCCCGCCGCAGATCGCGCGAGAGACCCTACCCGTTAAGCCCGGCGAAATCCGCCATGATATTCGAAGTAAGCTCTTCCGCCGCCTTGTCCAGTTCCACAAGGCGGGCCTCTTTTTCACGGCGGCGTTTTATCTCTACCTTGGGTGTGTCCCCGGCAAGGTTTTTGTCCCCGATAACAACCCGGTAGGGAATGCCCAAAAGGTCGGCGTCCTTGAATTTAACGCCGGGCCGCTCGTCCCTGTCGTCAAGAAGAACTTCAATGCCCGCCGCTTCAAGGTACTGGCAAAGCTTGTCCGCCTCGGTTTTCATGGCCCCTTCGTATTTGATGGGCACAATGATTGCCTGATAGGGGGCGATCGTTACCGGCCAGATAATGCCATCGTCGTCATGGTGTTCTTCGATCACGCTTGCCATTGTGCGATCCAGCCCGATGCCGTAACAGCCCATCGTGGGGATGTGGCTTTTCCCGTTTTCGTCCAGATAACTGGCGTTCATTGAAGTGGTGTACTTTTTGCCCAGCTTAAATATGTGGCCTAGCTCGTTTCCCTTCTTCGTGTAAAGTTCCGCCGCGCACAGGGGGCAGCCGTCCCCGGCCTTTACCTCGCGCACATCGGTTACCATCTGGGCCTTGAAATCCCGCCCGTAGGCGACGTGTTTGTAGTGAACGTCTTTTTCCAGCGCCCCGGTAACTCCATCGTGGATGGCTGTTACGGAAGCGTCCGCAATCACGGGCAGGCTTGTAAGGCCCACCGGCCCGATAAAGCCAAGCGGCGCCCCGCACAGGCGCTCGGTGTCGGCCTGTGAAGCAAGGCTTACTTCCGACGCTCTAAGGCGGGAGGCGAGTTTCGCCTCGCTTACCTCCATGTCTCCACGGATGCACACGGCATAGAAAGCTTCGGGAACCACTGGGCCTTCGGCTCCGGCGGCGGGCTCCACGTTCACCGCGCGGTACACAAGCGCCTTGATAAACTGTTTGGCATCACTTCCCATAAAGGCGCACAGCGCGTCTATGGTTTTCACCTGCGGGGTGTCGATCTTCTCGATAGGCGGCGTATGTGCCGCAAGAAGCGCCGCCTCGCCGGGGGAAGGGCAGGGGACAAAATCGTCCCTGCACTCGGCCTTTTCCACGTTTGCCGCGTACGCGCAGCTTTGGGAGCGGTTTCCACCGCACAGAAGCAGGGTGTTGTCGCCAATGCCGCTTTCTACCATAAACTCTTCGGAGCCGCTCCCGCCCATTGCCCCGGAATCGGCCTTTACGGGAATTACCGAAAGCCCGCAGCGCTTAAAAATGCGGCGGTACGCCCGGCCCATGTCCTCGTACGTTTTGTCAAGGCTCTCGTCATCGGCATGGAAGGAGTAAGCGTCCTTCATCACAAATTCCCTGCCCCGCATTACCCCGTAGCGCGGGCGGATTTCGTCCCGGTATTTGGTGTTTATCTGGTAGAGCAAAAGGGGGAGCTGGCGGTAACTGGAAAGCTCGTCCCGCACGATGCCGGTAACGGCTTCTTCCGCCGTGGGGGATACCACAAAATCGGCGTCCAGACGGTTTTTTACTTTCAAAAGGGACTCGCCCATGCTGTCCCAGCGGCCGGACTCTTTCCAAAGTTCGCCGGGGACTACCACCGTGGGCTTTATTTCAAGAAAGCCCGCCGCGTCCATTTCTTCGCGGATAATGCGCTCGACCTTTTTGAAAGAGCGCAGTCCCAGGGGCAGGTAGGCGAAAAGGCCGTTGCCAAGTTTGCGGAGCAGCCCCGCGCGGAACATAAGGCGGTGGCTCGAAATCACCGCGTCGGCGGGAACTTCCCGCAGGGTCGGAATAAATGACTGTGAGAAATTCATGGTTCCATCATAGCGGGAAAGGGTTGTAATGATAAGTATGCCCGCTTCACGCTCCCTCCGCGCGGGCCTCCAGCACCTTCGTAACGGCAAGCACCGTTTCCACGTCCCGTTCGCTAAGCTCGACCAGCAACTGGATTATCGCCCCGATGTTTTTTTCCCGCGCCTTCGCCTCATGCCCGCTTACAAGGTATTCAACCGTTACGCCTAACGCGCTGGCCATCTTCGCGGCGACATCCGCCGGGGGTATCGAGGCGCGCGCGCCAAGGTAGCAGTCCAGCGTACCCTTGGCGACGCCTGTTATGACGCTTAACTCCCTAACCGTAAGGCCGCGGGAGGTAAGCGCCGCTCGCAGGTTTGTCTTGAAGCCGGTTCCGTTCACAACCATAACAGGCACGCCGGTTCTTTCCCGGCTAAAAAATCCTGACGTTTACGCCAACACTAATCCGGTGAAAACTCTCGTGGACGTACTTGCCCAGCCGTAACTCGTACTCGGCGTAGAAAGAAATCGCGCCGTCAAGCTGGTACTCGATGCCGGGGTTAAACGTTATAAGCCTTGAATCATCAAAAAAATCAGCAGAGCGGAATTCCACGGCAAAAGAAGCCGTCAAATCATGCCGCAGACGGTAGGAAATGCCGGGGGTAAAAAACAGTTCAGTGTCCCTTCTGGCGAAATCACCCCTGGGCTGGGCGTAGAATATCTGACCCGTAAGAAGGGTAAGCTCCATAGGATGCGTCAGCCTGTAGCCTAGCCTTTGCACTACCTCGACCATGCCGCCAAAGCCCGGATCGTCCCATGACGCGAGGTGCGCCGCTCTGAGCTGTATGCCCGCCGTCAGGTCGGGGATGCCAAAGTAATTAAACCCAAAAAGAGCGTGTCCGTTGGAACCAATGTTGTAGGCGAAAACAGCGTTGAACATGGGGTGCGAGTATGTCGCTCCAAACATTGCCCGCTCGATAAGCTGCCGCTCCGTGCCGCCTTCGGTGCGGAACACGGCCCCAACGGTAAGGCCGGGCAAGGGCGTAGCGTACTGAAGACGGAAGCCGGTAACCTTGTCGAAGTACCACTGGTGGTCGGGGTCAAGGCTGACAACCCACAGGGGGCTAGAGATGCGTCCCATGGTAAGGCGCAGGCCCTGCATCAAATCGACCCAGCCGTAGACGCCTTCCAGAATTACTTCCCCGCCGCCTGACAAGTCGGTCTGGAAACTGGTGTCCAGCCGT
>WQUW01000064.1 GCA_009781915.1 Treponema sp.
AATACATCGAAATGTATTACAACAGACGCCGTAGACATTCGGCAATCGGATATGCTACACCTTTAGCATTAACAAATAATTTAGCGGCTTAATTCACTGTCCAAAAAATCGGGGGAACTCCACGCTGGTTGGGCTTTCCATTACAGCCTGCGATAACCCCGCCGGAGGAGGAGGTGGTGGTGGTGGCGGCGAACCTGTGGGTACGCCGGGGCTGGTGTTTCTTCGGGAGCCTCCCGCCACGGTGTATACGATAGCGGGGTTCGAGGGCGAGGAGAGCGTTATCGTTATACCCGCCACCCGCAACGGTTTTCCTGTTGCTATTATCGGAGATTCGGCGTTTGAGGGCCGGGAGATTACCAGCGTTACCATAGGCGACAACATTGCCAGTATTGGCGATTCGGCGTTCGCCAACAACCTGCTGGAAAGCGTAACCATTCCCGACAGCGTTATTACCATTGGCAATAATGCGTTTGCCAACAACTACCTGACCAGCATTACCATTGGAAGCGGTGTGGATATTCTTAACGACAGCTCCCTTGGCACGCACGGAGCCGCGTTCCGGGCCTCATACAACGACAACTACAAGATGGCCGGAATGTACACTTTTGCCGAAGGGGACTGGAGCCTTGGCACGGCGGGGCTTGTGTTTCGTAGAGGTTCTTACGGCAGCAACACCCTTGTCGTAACAGGTTTTACCGGCACGGCAAGGGATGTTATTATACCTGCCGTCCACAACGGGCAACGGGTTAGTACCATTTACAGCGGGGCATTCCAGAACAGCCAACTGACCAGCGTTATTATACCCGACAGCGTTCAGGTTATTTTACCGTATGCGTTTGCCAATAACCAACTGACCAGCGTTACCATTCCCGCAAGCGTTTACCACATTGGTCGGAGAGCGTTTTTCGACAACCAGCTTGCCAGCGTAACTATTGGCATGGCTGTTATCCACGGCAGTATGTTTGACCCTACTCATACTGCCGATTGGCCTTGGCACAGTGTTATAAACACCCCGCTGACCAGCGTAACACTTCTGGACAGCGTTACGAGCATTGGCGATCGGGCATTTGCGAACAACCAGCTAACCAGCATTACCATACCCAACGGTGTTACCAGCATTGACGATCGGGCATTTTTCGACAACCCGCTTACCAGCGTAACTATTGCCATGGCGAATGTCCATGGGTTTGCAGGACTCGGGATAACTAGTCTAACACTTCTGGATAGCGTTACCAGCATCGGCGGTTGGGCATTTTACCGGAACCAACTGACCAGCGTTACCAGCATTGGCGGTTGGGCATTTGCAAACAACCGACTGACCAGCGTTACCACCATCGGCAATAGCGCTTTTGAGAGAAACGACCTAACCAGCGTTAGCATTGGCAACAGCGTTACCAGTATTGGCAACCATGCATTTCGGGATAACCAACTGCCCAGTGTTTCCATCCCTCCAAGCGTTACCACCATCGGCGAATGGGCATTTGCAGATAACCTCATTACCAGCTTTGCCATAGAGTACGGCATTACCAGCATCGGCGGTTGGGCATTTTACCGGAACCAACTGACCAGCGTTACCATACCCCCAAGCGTTACCAGCATCGACCATCTTGCGTTTGCGCGTAACCCCATTACCAGCATTACCATCGGAAGCGGCGTGGATATTCCCCTTGTAGCACCCGGGGGGGTTATGGGCACACATGGCGTTTCTTTCCGGACTTTCTATTACGACAACAACAGGCTTGCTGGCACGTACATCTTCACCCCCGGCCCCGGCGGCGGCTGGTCGCACCAGTAGGCCCCCGCCGCGCATGAGCCTCTGACCTAATGCCCGGCAGGGGAGGATATACGGTTTAAGAAGCCATTTTGCATGGCATCTCCGCGTAGGAGACCGTGGCTCCGCAGCGGGTTCCCCATGCGGGATTCTTAAACCGTATATCCTCCCCTGCCGGAGCTTTATGCGGGAATGTTCATCTCACACCCGGCGGAGGCAATGCCCCCCATTGACACGAAATCGCCGATTTTGTACACTGATTTTACGGTATCAACAGTCATTTTATCGTGTGTTCTTATTGTCTACCGGGCCGTTAGCTCAGTTGGTAGAGCATCGCCCTTTTAAGGCGGTGGTCGGAGGTTCGAATCCTGCACGGCTCAATTGCCAAGAACGCTTCGCGGGCTTGGCTCTTTCAGGGAAGGGAATTAATGCCCGCTAAAAGCGGGCAGACAGCCCCGGACGGGGGTCAGATAAAAAAATCTTGCAGCCGTACCCAGTTGCTGCTGTTGGCATTGGGCCGCGTAAAGGTTCCTGCTCCTCCATTTGAATATAATGCCCGCAAATTACCTTCATTATTGATAAAATCGCTTCCCAGTATTGTCTCGGCGCTCTCAAAGGTTATGCTGGTAATTGTATTCATTAGAAATGCCCACGTCTCAATATGAGTAACACTGTCGGGTATGATTATGCTGGTCAGTTGAGTATTCAAAAATGCCGCGCGCCCGATACTTGTAACGTTGCCGGGTATGTTTATTCTGGTCAGTTGGCTGCCATGAAATGTCTTGTCTCCAATGGAAATAACGCTATTCGGGATGCTTATTTCCCTAATGCCTGTACCTTGGAATACGCCAACCCCATTCCAGCGCTGAGTCTGAGCATCCCACGGCGGCCCATTTATTCTTTCAAGCCTGGAGCCCGGAGCAAAATTCACCGTTTGAAGGGTTTCATTGTTGGCGAATGCACCGCTCCCTATGGTAACAACGCTGTTAGGTATGGTTACACTGGTCAGCTGGTTAGCCTGAAATGACCCAAACCCTATAAAAGTAACACTGTCGGGAATAGTAACACTGGTAAGCCGGTTATTCAAAAACGCATTATTCCCCGTATGAGTAATACTGTTGCCAAGGTCTAAGCTGGTAAGTTGGTTATTACGAAATGCGCTAAACCCGATATATTCAACACTATTGGGTATTTCTAAGCTGGTAATCTGGTTATTCAAAAATGCGCTGTATCCAATATGGGTAACTCTGTTACCAATGGTTACTCTGGTCAGTTGATTCCCCGCAAATGCCGCATCCTCGATACGATCAACGCTGTTGGGTATGATTACTCCGGTTAGCTGACTCCCTGCAAATGCCAAAACCCCAATATGCGTAACGCTATTAGGTATGGTTACACTGGCAAGGCGGGTGTTTAAAAATGTCAAATTTTCGATGGATGTAATGCTATTCGGGATGGCTATTTCCCTAAGGCCTGTATTCTGGAACGCGCCAAACCCATTCCAGCTCATGCTCTGCTCATTCCACGATGGCCCATATATTCTTTCAAGCCTGGAGCCCGAAGCAAAATTCACTGTTTGAAGATTTTCATTGTTGGCGAACGCGCCGCTCCCTATGCTAACAACGCTACTGGGTATGGTTACACTGGTGAATTGATCCCCCGCAAATGCCCCCTCCCCTATGTGGGTAACCGGCAAACCGTGTATTTCAGGCGGAATGCGGACTATCCGGTTGTTTCCGGTATATCCGATAACCATTACCGACTCCAGACCAGCCGCCGGAACCACCAAAAAATCGCTTTCAGGATCAGGTTGCTGAGCGCAGACCGAAAACACCATCGCTGCAATCAAGGTGATCCCTAAAACCAGTTTCCTGTTCATACTGTACCTCCAGAAATTCCTGTTTTTAATATCCTGTTATACGCCAAGACTCCATTCAGCGCACTAATCCAGAGTATATCATTTTTTACAAAAATGCTATACTCTGAACGGATGGTTTCCATTGCGTTTACCGGAGGCGGAACCGGCGGGCACGTGTATCCGGGCCTTGCCGTCGCCCTGCGGCTCAAAGAACTCATCCCCCTGCGGCTTTTCTGGATTGGCAGCAGCAAGGGAATGGAAAGAGCCATTGTGGAAAAAGCCGGAATGGAATTTTTCGGCGTTCCATCGGGGAAACTTAGGCGGTATGTTTCGCCGCGCAATGTTTTCGATGTTTTCAACATCGTGGCGGGTTTTTTTGCGGCACGGCGTATCCTAAAGCGGGAAAAGCCGGCGCTTTTGTTTTCCAAGGGGGGCTTTGTAAGCGTTCCCCCCTGCGCCGCCGCAGCTTCCCTTGGCATTCCGGTATTTACCCACGAGTCGGACTACTCGCCGGGCCTGGCAACCCGCATAAACAGCCGCTTTGCGGAGAAGATTTTTATCCCCTACAGGGAATCAGCCGCCTTTTTCACAGGCAAGGCGCGGGAAAAACTCAGCGTTTCGGGCAATCCCATCCGCCCGCAGTTCGCCTCGGCAGACCCCGTAAAGGGCCGTGCCTTCCTTGGGCTAAAGGACGAAAGAATACTCCTTGTTCTGGGCGGAAGCTTGGGCTCTCTGGAAATCAACGAACGTGTGCGAGCCGCCCTTCCCGAACTAACCCGGCATTATACCGTTGTCCACCAAACCGGGGAAAAAAACGCCGCATCGCCGGACGCATCAAGCGCTGTTCAGCATTACAAGCCCTATGCGTATTTTGGGGACGAGATACCCCACATCATCGCCGCCGCAGAACTGGTACTCTGCAGAAGCGGCGCGGGCACAATCTGGGAGTGCGCGAGCCTGCGTAAACCCATGATACTCGTTCCCCTTAGAGGTTCGGGAACCCGTGGAGATCAGGTAGAAAACGCCCGCCTCTTCGAACAGGCAGGGGCCGCAGTCTGTTTTACCGATAACAATAATACCGGCGGAATTTCCGGCCTTATCGCTTCGCTTGCCCAAGACGCGGAGAAACGAAAGCGCATGGGAGAAGCGGAAATCGCCGAAACAAACGCCGCCGCGTATATTGCGGAAGAAATAGCGCGCAGAATCAAGGAGAAAAGATGACGTACGTTCCAGTAGTAGACATGATTTTTTTAATCCTCATCGCATTGATGCTTACCAGAGGATACATACGGGGATTCCTTCTGGAATTTTTTACATGGGCATCATTGCTGGTGTCGCTGTGGGCGGCGGCTTTACTGCACCCCGCAGGAGCGGAATTTATCCGGGGCAGAGTTATGCAAGACGTACAACACGTTCCGGAGATACTGGCTTTTATCGGGGTTTTTGTTGTGGTCATGCTTGTTGCCAAAATGCTGGAGCATATCCTCCGGGATGTTATTGCCGGGGCAAAGCTTGGCGGGGTAAACAAATTCCTTGGAGCGGTTTTGGGCCTTGTCCAAGGGCTTACCCTTACTGCGGTCGTCCTTTTTGTGCTTAGTATTCAGCCCCTTTTTGACGCTTCAACAATTATCGAAGGCAGCACCTTTGCCCAGATACTGCTTCCCATCATCAGGGTTCCCATTGAACGGGGGGTAGACTTGATTAACACAGCCCTGTGCCTGCTGTCAACGTTCCGGGCGGCATAAGATGTTCGAGAACGTGCTGGGGCAGGCGGCAGCCGTCCAGCTTTCGGCAGACATCGAGGCCGGCATTCTCGCGCCAGCCATGCTTTTTTCCGGCCCCCGCGCGTCAGGAAAGGGAACGGCGGCCTTGGAACTGGGGCGGGTCATCTCCTGCGAGGCCGCCCCCGAACCGCCGGACGCAGACCCCGCCGCCCGCGCAGGCAGAGCGCCGTGGGGCTGCCAATGCGCCGCCTGCTCCCGCCACAAACTGCTTATTCACCCGGATATTCTCTGCCTTGGGCCAAGACCCTTTTCCGCAGAAATCGCCGCCAGCGCCGGGGCGTTTTTAAGGGAAGCTTCCGCCTCTCAGGGAGCCGCCAGTACCTCAAGCCGCACACTCTTTATCCGCGCGATACGCAAACTGCTTGCCCGCTTCAACCCGGTTCTTTGGGAGGATGAGCCGAAAAAAGGAAAGACCGCCATTGCCCCCTTGGTTAATTCGCTGGAGGAAGACATTGACGAACTTGACGCTTTGCCTTCCGGCACGCCGGAACATCAGGAAGCCCTAAGTAAGCTCTGCGCCGGGATGCTGAAAACCGCATTCAAGCTGGAAGCCGAGGGCCTAAGCGAAACCATCCCCATAGACCGGATCAGGCGGGCGGCGTGGTGGGGCCGCCTTGCTCCGGCGGGCAAGGGGAAGCTCCTTGTTATCGAAAACGCCGACCGTATGCAGGAAGAAGCCCGCAATTCCCTGCTTAAACTTCTTGAAGAACCCCCGGCCCGCCTGACCGTGGCGCTTACCACATCCCGGCCCGGAAGCCTGTTGCCAACGATTCTTTCCCGGCTCAGGCCCTACCGCTTTAACGCGCGGGACGCTACAGTCGAAGCAGACATTATTAGAAGGGTTTTCAGGGACAGTAAAGAAAGCGGAATCAGCGCCTACCTTGATTCCTTTCTGCCCGTTTCCGCAGACACCCTGGACTCGCTGGCGGCCTTTTTCGCCGCCTCCGTTGCGCTTAAAGCGGCGCTGCTTTCAAAAAGGCGGGGGCGGCCCATCTTGAACGAGGTGGTTCTTCTGGGCAAGTTTACCGCCCCAAAAGCGGAAGCGGCGGGACTGGGAAGGCCGCTTGGAGAAGCCGCCGCCGCCGCCGCCTTGGTGTTTGAAAAAGCGGACAAGTTTCAGGTGCGCTCCATTTTTTCCCGCTTCCTGTTCTGCCTTCTTGAACTTGTATCTTTGAGCCAGAGAAACCACGAGCCGGACGCCGCCGGGGAACCTTTTTCTTTTTTGCCCCCAGTGGCGTATAATGAAGTATGGAAGAAATATACTTCATGGGGGGAAACCGCAGTGGGCTCGTATAGACTATCGCCCGTCTTGGTTCTGGAAAAACTCTTTACAGGCTTAAGCCGGGACATGGCTGAACTATGAGGCAATTCATCAAGAGGGCGCTTCAAAAGCTTGATGAGTTTGACATAGAAAAGCGCCGTAATTTTGTCCTTGCCGCCTCGCGCGAGATTGACCTTCTTGAAACCGTGCTGGATTCCCTTCCACGGGGAATATTGGTCTGCGACACCGCCCATAACCTGATACTGGCAAACAAGGCCGCCCGCAGGTTTCTTTCGATAGTTTCCTACGAGCAGGCACGGGAATCTGTCTGGAGCGTTATCCCCGAAAAGGCGGTGGCGGATTTTCTTGCCGACACCCTTCTGACTGCGGACAAGGCGGAGGAGCGGGAATTGGGCGTTGAAGTAAACGGCACGCTGCGGCTTCTTAGCGTCAGCGTTATGACGCTGGTTCAGGATCGCCAAGTGTCCGGCTCGATGATTCTTGTGGACGATATTACCGAGCGGAAAGTCAGGGAAGCCCGAATGCGGCGCATGGAAAGCTTGGCGAGCCTTACCACGCTGGCTGCGGGTGTTGCCCACGAAATCAAAAACCCGCTGGGCTCCCTTTCGATTCATGTACAGCTCATTCAAAAAGCAATGGACGCGCAGAAAAAGCTCTGCGCCCAACTGCACGAAAATGAAAATACCGGATGCGACCCAAGCAAATATTTTCCCCAAATTGACAAGTACCTGAATGTTGTGAACGAAGAAATGGGGCGGCTTAACGGCATTGTGGTAGACTTCCTTTTCGCCGTCCGCCCGATGAATGCGGTACTTCGCAAGGGGAACATCAATACCCTTATCAAAGAACTGGCGGAGTTCGTTTCGTTCGAGATGGAAAACGCCGGCATTGAATGTACCCTTAACCTTGCGGAAGATGTGCCCTTGGCTCATTTCGATGAACGGCTTATGAAGCAGGCCCTTCTAAACCTGATCAAAAACGCAACTGCCGCCATGACCAGCGGCGGCAAGATTACCATCACCACCGAAGCATCGGAAGGGGAACTGCGGATCAATATCGCCGATACGGGAACGGGAATCTCCGCGGAGAATATCGCCAAGATTTTTGAGCCGTATTTTACCACCAAGGATTCTGGCTCCGGTCTTGGCTTAACTGTGGTGTTTAAAATCATAAAAGAACATCACGGAGAGATCAGCGTCAGGTCACGGGAAGGGGAGGGCAGCGTCTTTTTTATCGCCCTGCCTATACCCCAAGGCGAACAACGGCTTATCGCCGGTTCTACGGAGAGTGCGTCATGAAATTCCGCCTTCTTGTTGTGGATGATGAAAAAAATATCCGCGAGGGCCTTGCCGCCGGTCTTGAACTGTCCGGCTACGAGGTGGTAATTGCCGCCGATGGAAACGAAGCGTTCACACGGTTTCTTAAAGGCGACATTGACCTTGTGATAAGCGATCTTAGAATGCCCGGTCTTGGCGGGGGCGATCTTTTGAAAAAAATTCTGGGCGAGGTTCCGGATTTTCCGGTTATCATTCTTACGGGGCATGGGACGGTGGAAACTGCCGTGGAAGCTATGCGGACGGGGGCGTGGAACTTTCTTTCAAAGCCGGTCAATCTGGATCACCTTAGCGAGCTGGTAAAGCAGGCGCTGGCTAACCGTGAACTTGTGTTAAAGCACCGGCGGCTTCTTGAGGAATTGGAACGCCGGAAAAGCTTTGCGGCGGTTATCGGCAACAGCGCAGTTATGCGAAAGGTCTTTGACACCACAAGCAGGGCGGCCCCCACGAAAGCGTCTATCCTTATCACCGGCGAATCCGGCGTGGGAAAGGAGCTTGTAGCCGATGCCATCCACGGCCTGTCGCCCCGCAAAGACAAGCCCTTGATCAAAGTTCACTGCGCGGCCTTGGCTGCGAGCCTTCTTGAAAGCGAGCTGTTCGGTCACGAGAAGGGGGCCTTTACCGGAGCAAGCGCGCGCAAGCGGGGCCGCTTTGAACTGGCTAACGGCGGAACTCTTTTTCTTGACGAGATAGGCGAAATCGACCAGAACATACAAATTAAGCTTTTGCGTGTTTTGCAGGAAAGAAAATTTGAGCGGGTGGGCGGGGAAGAAACTGTAGAAACCGATGTACGCATTGTTGCCGCCACTAACAAAGACTTAAAGGCGGAAATTGAAAAAGGCAATTTCCGGGAGGATCTTTATTTCCGGCTTAACGTGGTAAACATTCATGTTCCCCCTTTACGGGAACGCAAGGACGACCTTCCCCCTCTTATCACGGCATTTCTGAAGGAGTTTGCCGAAGAAAACGGCAAAAAGATCGAAGGCATAAGCGACAAGGCCCGCTCCTGTCTTTACGCCTATGACTGGCCGGGCAACGTGCGGGAACTGCGGAATTGCATGGAAAGCGCTGTGGTTATGTCAAGAGGCAGCCTCCTTACCGAAGAGGATATTCCTCCGGCAGTCCGGACAGGCTGCGATGAAAGCTGGATACGCATACCACTGGGAATTAGCATGGAAGAGGCACAGGCGATTATTCTTAGGGAGACGGTGTCCGCCCAAAAAGGCAACAAGACAAAGGCCGCCGAGGTTTTAGGCATAGGCCGGAAAACCCTGCACCGCAAGCTGCCGGGCTGGGCGGGCGGCGATGAAGTGGATTAAATCCGCACCTTCTGGGCATTCCGGTACGCCGCCGCCCGCAGTTCCTTTACCGATTCGTCTTTCAGGTAATCGTCAAACGGCATCATCCGGTCGATAACCGCGCCGGGAGCGCCCGCCGCTCCGTCACTACCTGCGGGCACAATCTCGATGATGCGGTTGGCGATAGAGTTGATAAACTCGTAATCGTGGGAGTTAAAAAGGATTACGCCGGGGAAGGCGACAAGGCCCTCGTTCAGAGCGGTAATGGCTTCAAGATCAAGGTGGTTGGTGGGGTCGTCAAAGACGAGCACATTGGCCCCGGAAAGCATCATCTTCGCCAGCATACAGCGCACTTTTTCGCCCCCGGAAAGGACGTTCACGGGTTTCAGGGCCTCGTCGCCGGAAAAGAGCATACGCCCCAGAAAACTGCGCACGTATGTTTCGTCCTCGTCAGGTGAATACTGCTTTAGCCATTCGGTGATGGACATTGTGGAATTAAAAAAGCGGCTGTTCTCTTTTGGGAAATAGGAAAAAGCTGTGGTCTGGCCCCAGTAATATTCCCCGGACTCCGCCTTTACATCCCCGCAGACAATGTCGAAAACCGCCGACTTGGATGTGTGTTCAATTCCCACAAAGGCGATTTTTTCGTTCCGGTTTACCGTCAGACTAAAATCTTTAAGCACAGGCGTTCCTTCAAAACTGAAATTGAGTTTTTCGATACGCAGCACATTGTTGCCGATTTCCCGTTCGGGTTTGAAACCCGCGTAAGGAAACTTGCGGCTTGTTACATATACGTTATCCAAGTCGAGTTTTTCCAAAACTTTTTTGCGGCTTGTGGCCTGACGGCTTTTGGCGGCGTTACTGGCAAAGCGCTGGATAAACTCGCGCAGCTCTCTGGCCTTTTCCTCGTTCCGCTTTTGCTGATCCCTTGCCTGCCTTTGGAGCATCTGGCTCATCTGATACCAAAAATCGTAGTTCCCCGAATACAGCGCAATCCTGCCAAAGTCGATGTCGCAGATATGCGTACACACAGCGTTCAGGAAGTGGCGGTCGTGGGAAACAACAATCACTGTGTTGGGAAAATCCATAAGGAATTCCTCAAGCCACGAAATGGATTCCAAATCAAGGCCGTTGGTTGGCTCGTCCAGAAGGAGTATGTCCGGACTGCCGAACAGGGCTTGGGCCAACAACACCCGGACTTTGCGGCTTTCGTCCAGTTCCGACATGAGCTTAGGGTGATCCGCTTCGTCAAGGCCAAGGCCCGACAGGAGCTGGCTTGCCTGCGCTTCCGCCTCCCAGCCGCCCAGCTCGGCGAAATCCGCCTCCAGCTCAGCCGCCCGCAGGCCGTCGGCTTCGGAGAAATCCTCCTTGGCGTATATCGCTTCCCGCTCTTTTTGTATTTTGTAGAGCTTGGGAAACCCCATAACCACTGTTTCCAGTACCGGGTATTCTTCAAAGGCGAAGTGGTCCTGGCTGAGCACAGCAATGCGCTCCCCCTTGCCGACGGAGATTTCTCCCTTGTCATGCTCGGCTTCCCCGGAAAGGATTTTGAGGAACGTGGACTTTCCCGCCCCGTTTGCGCCGATTATGCCGTAGCAGTTGCCGGGGGTGAACTTTAGATTAACGTCTTTAAAAAGGGCGCGCTCGCCGAATGCAAGGCTAAGGTCAGTAACGGTGATCATATAATCATAATTATACAAAAAAACGGCGGGTGGGGCAAGGTGGGGGGAGAACCGAGCGGCACTGGGCGATTATTGCATACTTGCACATATTTTACAAGGTTGTCATTATATACACAAGCGGAGGAAAGCCGATATGCAGACAAAACATCTTGAAGGAAAAGTGGCATGGGTTACCGGTTCGAGCCGGGGACTGGGACAAGCGATAGCCCTGCAGCTTGCCGGGGCCGGCGCAAGCGTGGTTGTTCACGGTTCGACAATGGACTCGTCATCGTATTTTAAGGAAGGCGCTTCCCTTGCGGCAGTGGCGGAACATATCGCGCAGGAAACGGGCTCCAGGGCGATGTGCGTGGCGGGTGATTTAACGCAGGCCGATGTTGTAAAGACCTTGGTAAAAAAGATACGTGAAGAGTTTGGGCACATTGATATTCTTGTGAATAACGCCGGGGGAGACACCGGCTCTGCCGGAGCGGCGGGGAAAAACGCGGGAAAAATTGTCGAGGGCAACGATGCGCTGTTCCTCCCTCACGAGGAGATACGGGTTATACTAGATCGCAATCTTATGACCTGCATCAATGCCTGCAAAGAAGCCGTGCCCGCCATGATGGACAAAAAAGAGGGCTGGGTTGTCAACATCGGCAGCATTGCGGGAATGGCGGGCCTTGTGGGGGCGGCGATTTACGCCACCGCGAAAGCGGCTGTCCACGAGTATACCCGCTGCCTTGCTGCGCTTGTGCGGCCCCACGGAGTACACGTTAACTGTGTTGCTCCGGGAGATACCCTGTCCGAGCGCTTCAAGGCATCAAGGCCCCTAGAGAACGAGAGGATGAACCAAGCATCCCTAGAGCGCTACGGCTGGCCTGTGGAAATAGCCCGGGCCGTGGAATTTCTTGTATCGGAAGGCGGGTCGTACATAACGGGTCAGGTTATCCGTGTGGACGGCGGCCGCCAGATTTGGGCAGGATAGGAGGACAACCATGCGTAGTTTGGTTACGATTCAAAAGGTAAAGGCCATAAGCGGCATTGCGGATTCCGATTTTCTTGAACTTGCCCACATTATGGGCTGGCAATGCGTTGTCAAAAAAGGGGAGTTCAGGGAAGGGGATCTTGGCGTATACTTCGAGGTAGACAGTTTTCTGCCAGTTGAAGACCGGTACGAGTTTCTGCGCAATTCTTCGTACCGTGATAATGACGACAACGGCAAAGGCTTTCGCATACGTACCGCGAAAATGCGGGGACAGCTTTCTCAGGGTCTGCTTTTGCCTGTCGCGCGGTTTCCCGAACTTGAAGGTTTTAGTGAAGGCGATGACGTTACCGAAAAACTTGGGGTAAAGAAATGGTACATTCCGGAAACATCAACGCCGGGCGGCGCGATAATTGGCGAGCGGCCCCACGGGATTCCCGCCTCTGACGAGATACGTATTCAATCCGCCCTGGATCTGCTGGACAAGTTAAAGGGAAAACCCTACTACATCACTACCAAGATGGATGGCACATCGGGAATTGTTTATTTCATTGATGGGAAAACCGGTTGTTGCAGCCGGAACATGGAGATCGGGGACGAAGAAGGGGCCCTGTACTGGATGCCCGTTTACAAATACGGCCTTAAAGAAAAATTGGCAGCGTACGGAAAAAACATTGTCCTTACTGGAGAGATATGCGGCCCCGGGATACAAAAAAACAAACTGCGTCTGCCCTCTATCGAATGGTATGTGTTCGATGTAAAAGACTGGGATACGGGGGCGTATATGCCGTTTGACAAATCCCTTGAAATTTGCGCAGAGCTTGGGCTCGGCTTTGCCCCGCTGGAAGAGCGGGGAGACTCTTTCGGCTACACCTTGGAAGAACTCTTGGAAAAAGCGAAAGGCAAATACCCAAGCGGGCTTGACAAAGAAGGCATTGTCGTACGGGATGTTATGTTGCCCAAAGCCGTTTCCTTTAAGGTGCTGAACAACGACGCGCTGTTAAAGGAAAAAGAGTAGCCCCCGGCGGGGCTTTTGGCGGGAATGCTCACGCGCGGCGGGGGCCTACTCGCCGATAATCTTTACCAGCACCCGCTTACGGCGTTGTCCGTCAAACTCGCCGTAAAAAATCTGCTCCCAAGGGCCAAGGTGCAGTTTGCCTCCGGTTACCGCAACCACTACTTCCCGGCCCATGACCGTTCTTTTCAGGTGCGCGTCGGCGTTAATTTCCCCGGTGTTGTGGCGGTAAGACGACACAGGCTCGTGGGGGGCGAGTTTTTCAAGCCAGACTTCAAAGTCATGGTGCAGACCGGACTCGTCATCGTTGATAAAAACACTGGCGGTAATGTGCATGGCGTTTGCAAGGCACAGCCCTTCCTGTATGCCTGACTCTTCAAGCAGCGTCTGGACTTCCCTGGTAATGTTGATAAACTCACGGGGCTTTTTCGTGTTAAACCACAGTTCTCTGGTAATCGATTTCATGCTGCCTCCTACAAAAATAGTTTTCTGCATTCAAGGTAAAAGCGTTTTTCTTCGGCCTCTCCCATAGAAAAACTCTTGCGGGGCAGGGGGCCGTGCCGGGCAACCGTTTTGAAAAAGCCGTCCTTTCTAACTGGCGGCAAGATCAGCCCCACCGCAGCCCCGGCATGGGCTGTAGCCGTGATGCGCTGGACTTCACTTTCGCCGTGGATGTAGTCCATCGAAAACCCCCGTGCCGCCACGAAGCTGTCAAGGAACGGCTGGAGGGCGGCGGTTACGATGCCGGGCGAAAGGCTTTCAATCCGGATGGTATTGCTTACAGCGCCGGGCTGGCACGTAATACCGGGCACGGCGGACAGGGCTTCCAGAAGCTCTTTTTCCCCGATGCCAAAAATGACACGGTGTATCGGTTCAAAACTGATTCCGGGGTCGTAAATATTTTCTATTTCCACAAGCGCCCAGCGGGCGGGATGCTGCAACAAGCCTTCTTCCCCGGCATGGGCTTTTTTGTACTCTTCCCAGACAGCCTTGGCGGTGGCGAGGGAGTGGTTGCCGTCCCCCACCGCAAAAAGGAAAGGTTGTTCGCAAGATGTGCCGTAACGCCTGTCTGCCTTTTCCGCAAGCGCTTGGAGCCCGTCCGCCAAAAGCCGCCATGCGTCTTCGGTATCTGCGGCCCAGCCGGACACAGCGCCTGAGCCCATCATCAGGGGGGTCTTGTACAGGGGCGCGCCTTTTCCGGCGATTTCCCCGATAGAAGGAATAAGTCTGTCTTCTTCGTCATCAATCAGTATTAGGATATGGGGCAGTTCCAAGGGAGCGCCCCGGCGTATCTCTATTCTGGGGGGAAGCCGCTCCGTTACCGTGCCTTCGGTAGAGCGGATAAGAGGGCGGGATTCGGGGGCCCAGTCGTACCGCTCCAAATCCAGCGACAGCACCAGCCCCCGGCGTTTGGGGTTGTGTGAGGTGGCCCGCTCCAGGTACACGCAACAGCGCCGGGGAGGGGCAAACGTATCCCCTTTAATATAAGCGTCCATGCAATCCCTGATGCCCCGGACTCTCGCTGCCCTGTCCTTGCCGTCCTTCAGGCCCGCCGCTTCAAGATACGCTTCGGGAAAGATCAGGTTAAGGCACGATGGCGCGCCGGCCACGGTGTTTTTTACCTGCTCCCAGTACTGTATGTCCTGTGTAAACTGATCGCAGGCGATAACCGCCCATTTTGAAAGGTCTATTCCGCTGTGGGGCAAAAGGATTTCAGGAATCCCTACGCCCAAGGCCGCAAGGCGAGTGTGTATGTCGTTCATGGATACAGTATGCTGAACAGGCGGGGGGCGGTCAATACGGGGGGCGGGGGTGAAAATCAAAATATTTTGAATATTTTCTAAATAGTTCTTGACAAGGGATACGCAGTATGATATATGTAATTTAGAAATATTTCTAAATTCAACGCAGGAGGTAACGGATTGGGTTTTGCTGAAACGTTCAAGGCATTGTCAGACCCTGTTAGGCGGGAAATCCTTATTATGCTTAAAAAAGGCAGTATGACGGCAGGGGAGATTGGGCAATGTTTTGATATGACGGGAGCGACAATTTCCTATCATTTGTCGCAACTAAAGCAGGCGGGTCTTGTTTCTGAAACAAGATATAAAAACTTCATTATTTACGAGCTAAACGCATCAGTTTTTGAGGAAGCTATGCTCTGGCTGGCTCAATTTAGAGGAGAAGAACAATGAAACCGAAAACTAACCTTTTTATGATGTTTATTACATCAGGTATTTGCCTTTTACCGCTTATAATGTCATTTGCCGTTTACAATGATTTACCCCGGCACATTGGCATCCCTGTTTTTGGCCTTGACGCAGATGGCAATCACAACAGGGTTATTCCTAGAGCTTTTGTCGCGTTTGTTGTGCCAGTAATCTGGATGACGCTGAATGTTATTTTAAGAATTTATTTCAGCAAAGATATGAAATCAGACAACTCGTCGAAAGCAATGAGAATGTTCATGGAATGGCTTGCTCCTGCCTGCGCGCTTTTTTTAGTGCCGGTCAATTTGTTTTATGCAATGGGCGCAGACATACCAATTCTTAGAATTGTTTTGATCATGGGTGGAATGATCTGCATAATTTTTGGTAATTATATGCCTAAATTCAAATTGGAAAATGATCCCATTGCCAAACGGATAAAGATATTTAATAACCCTGACACTTACAGTAAAACAAACAGGCTGGCTGGATATTTGTTTATAATTGGCGGAATAATTTTTATCATTGTATCATTTTTGCCTTTTGAAAACATTAATCTGTTTCCGTTTTATGTGTCTACATTCGCTTTGATCCTCTTGGCATCATTCTTTTATTCCGTTTTTCTTAACCTTAACAGGAGAAAAATAAGGCAAAAATGTTGACGTTTCGCTAATAGCTGGATATACTCTCTTTTGATGGTATCTGTTGCCACTGACTACGCAATCTCCCTGTCCGTAAAACTACCGCTAGAAGCGGCAGGACGTGGGGGAATTTACCCCCCCCCCCCCCCCCCCCCCCCCCCCCCCCCCCCCCCCCTCCCCCCCCTCTCCCCCCCTCCTTCTTTTCTTTTTTTTTTTTGTCTCATATCTTAAAAAATAATATTTTCCTCTCCCCCCCACACCCCTCC
>WQUW01000065.1 GCA_009781915.1 Treponema sp.
CTCCTACGCTTAAAAATCTGGGCAAATGGCTTCTCGACCCCATACCCGCCAACTCCGGGCATTGTACCGCTGATCTCATGCACAGCGGGGCATTGCTGGGGGCTCCGCAGAACATCAGCCCCCCGGCATTACCGCACAGCGCCCGCTTCTCACAGCCTTCCCGGCTCCGCCGGGAAGGCCCCCCGCAATGCCCCCGCCGTGGGCAATGGCTGGGGCTAACGCCTCTTCCCCCTCAATGCCCCGCCGCCACAGCCAGTAGATAGAGCATCCGGCTGGGGTGAGTATACGGTTTAAGAAGACAATGGCCCAGACTCTTTAGCGTAGGAGACCTTAGGCTCCGGAGCGGGTTCCCTGGGCGGATTCTTAAACCGTATACTCACCCCAGCCGTGAAGATATGCCTACTGGCTGTGGCGGCGGGGGGGAACCTGCAACTTTCTCCAGCATAACAGGTCTATTATTATTGCCGCGCTATTGACAAAAGCGGCAGTTCTGTTATTATGACAAAACAACAATTTATGTCATTCGAGGATTATTATGGCAGAGGGTTTTTATGGCATTTGAAATAACAGGAACAGGCCGGGCTATACCTTCCCGGCGGGTTACCAACGATGAACTTGCGAAAGAAAAAGAAATCGACACAAGCGATGAATGGATCCGGTCTCACACCGGCATTGGCGCGCGGCACATGGCCGAAGAGCAGGTCGCCGCAAGCGATTTGGCTCTAGAGGCCGCAAGAAAAGCCCTTGCCATGATTGCCGCAGCCGATGCGGCCCCGGCAGACGCTGAAAAAGCCGTGGCGGAGGCAGCCCTTTCCGTAGACGCAATCGTGCTGGCAACCGCCACGCCGGATTTCCTGGTTGTTCCCTCCACCGCCTGTATCGTTCAGGACAAACTGGGGGCAAAACGGGCCTGCGCCATTGATGTTTCGGCAGGGTGTACCGGCTTTGTCTACGGGCTGGAAATTGCCGCGGGGCTTCTTGCCGTAAGCGACAGCCGCAAACGCGCCCTCGTCATAGGCTCCGAGGTTCTGACAAAGTTTACCGACTGGAGCGACCGGGGAACCTGCGTCCTTTTCGGGGACGGAGCCGGGGCAGTGGTGCTTGAAAAAACCAGCCTTCCACAGCAGGGAACCGGCAAGCGGGGAATCCTTAGGACAATCCTGAAAGCAGACGGCTCCGGCGCGGAACATCTGGTTTGCAGCCACGGCGGCTCGCGAAACCCCCTTAAAGCAGGGGAAACCATCGCCATCCCCCCCCATATCGGGATGAACGGGCAGGCAGTGTACAACTTTGCGGTCAAGGCAATAACGGAAACCGTCGCCGAAATTCTTTCCCAAGAAGGCATTACCGCAAACGATGTCGCGTGGATAGTGCCTCATCAGGCAAACGCAAGGATAATTCAGGCCGCGGCACGGCGGCTAAAGATTCCGGAAGAAAAATTCTACCTTAATATAGAAGAATACGCCAACACATCCGCCGCGTCCATACCCATAGCCTTGGACGAACTTAACCGGGCCGGGAAACTCGCGCGGGGAGACCTGATTATATTGATGGGCTTTGGCGGCGGCCTGACCTATGGCGCGAATCTTATTGTCTGGTAGGAATTGCCAGCGTTTTCTTCTTGACAAAATGCTGCAATGTGTTATTATATATCCATGACAAATCATGTGATTTTGTCATGCTGAAACAGCGAGGAGCGTATGAAAGGAAAAGCGTTTTTTTTATTTCCCGGTCAGGGAGCCCAATATCCGGGCATGGCTCTGGATTTCCTGTCATCGGGCAATGCGGCGGTCGCGTTGCTTTTTGACAAAGGCAGCGACATCTGCGGCAAGGACATGAAGGCCCTTTTGCAGTCAGATGCCGAGGTACTCAAACGAACCGATGTTTCTCAGCCCGTAATAACCCTGACAAACCTTGCCGCCGCCGCGTACCTTGCGGAAAAAGGCATCGTCCCCGCAGGCTGCGCCGGGTTTAGCCTTGGCGAATACGCCGCCCTTGCCGTGGCAGGGGTTATCTCCACCGAAGACTGCTTTCTTCTGGTAAGCCAGCGGGGAAAGGCAATGCAGGCCGCCGTGGACGAAATGGAAGCCAGAGGAAAAGCCGCCGACGGAAAGAATATCCCCGGCATGGCGGCGGTCATGGGCCTTGAACCGGAAAAAGTGGAGGCCCTTATCGCCGAATGGAAGGCCGCAGGCAGCGCCGCCATTCAGGAAATCTACGCCGCCAACATCAATTCGCCAAAACAAACGGTCGTCGGGGGAACCGCCGAGGCCCTGACAGAAGCCGAAGCGCTCTTTACGGCGGCGGGAGCCCGGCGGTATATGCGCCTTCAGGTAAACTGCCCCTTTCATACCCCCCTTTTGGCGGGAGCGGCGGCGCAATTCCAGCCCTTTCTGGACAGCGTTCAGTTCAAAGACCCGCAGGTTCCCGTTTTTTCCAATGTTTCGGGGAAGCGGGTTTCTTCCGGGGAGGAGGCGAAGAAAATGGCCCTTGCCCAAATTACCAACCCCGTGCGCTGGTTCGAAGAATGTCTATCCATTGCCGCATTGGGCGGCATAGACTGCCTGTTGGAAACCGGCCCCGGCAAGGTGCTGCAGGGACTCTGGAAAGATTCCGGCAGCGAAATTCCCTGTTATGCCGCCGGAACCGTGGCGGACATCGGGAAAATTTTCGAGTAACGGTTTAAAAGGATACGCATATGCGGTTAGACGGAAAAAAAGCGCTGGTAACCGGCGCGTCCAGGGGAATAGGCAAGGCCATTGCGGATATGTTTCTTGCACAGGGCGCTGGAGTATGGGGAATGGGAACCAAGGCCCCGGACGACCTGAAAGAACGGCAGGAAAAGGCCGCAGGCCGCCTGCAATGGGCCAGCGCCGACTTGGGAAACGTGGGCGAACTGGAAGGAATTATCGAAGGCCTTGTTAAGGAAGCCGGGGGCTTTGACATACTCGTGAACAACGCCGGAATTACAAGGGACAACCTTTCGTTCAGGATGAGCCTTGACGAATTCCAGAACGTGCTGGACGTAAACCTTACCGCTTCCTTCGTGGTTGCCCGCACCGTGGGCCGTGACATGATACGCAAGCGGGAAGGCTCCATAATCAACATGGCAAGCGTTATCGGCATCCACGGCAACGGCGGGCAGATAAATTACGCCGCCAGCAAAGCCGGGATTATCGGCCTTACCAAGAGCTTGGCAAAGGAAGCCGCCGCCCGCAATGTCCGGGTTAACGCTGTCGCCCCCGGCTTTATTGTTTCCGACATGACCGCCGCCATACCAGCCCCGGCACGGGAAAAAATGGTCGAGCAAATCCCCCTTAAAAGGCTTGGACAGCCAGAGGACGTTGCCGAACTGGTTTTGTTTCTGGCATCGCACGCGTCATCGTACATTACCGGACAAGTAATCGCCATTGACGGCGGTATGTTTATATAGACAGGAGACGGAAGAAATGAAACGAAAAGTAGTTATAACCGGAATGGGCGTGGTATGCCCCATCGGTACTTCGGTAGAAGAATACTGCGCTTCCCTTAAAGCCGGGAAAAGCGGTATTGGCCCCATCACCGCGTTTGACACGGCGGGGTTTGACGTAACCATTGCCGGCGAAGTCAAGGATTTTGACCCAAGCCGCTGGATGGACAAAAAAGAAGCCCGCAAAATGTGCCGCTTTACCCAGTTCGCTGTGGCGGCAACCGTAGACGCATTGGAAAACGCCGGACTTTTGGGCGAAGCCGATGCCGAAGGCCGCCGGCTGGTCAAATCCGATCCGGAAAAAACCGGCATAGTCCTTGGAAACGGAATCGGCGGCTTCGAGGTCGTCTCCGAGTCGCACAAAAAACTCTTCGATTCCGGCCCCAAAAGAATGCTGCCGCTTACCGTCCCCATGATGATCCCCAACGAAGCCGCCGGAAACATCTCAATGCTGTTTGGCACTAAAGGCCCGGCCCTTACCCAAGTTACCGCCTGCGCTTCCGGCACGGACGCCTTGGGGCAGGCCCTTGATCTTATCCGGGCGGGCCGCTGCGAAGTGATTATTTCAGGCGGCACTGAAGCCTGCATCATTCCCTTTTCCGTCGGCGGCTTCCAGATGCTCAAAGCCCTTTCCACCAAGCGCTGCGACACGCCGCAGGAAGCCTCCCGCCCCTTTGACGCCGACCGTGACGGCTTTGTCCTTGCCGAAGGCGCAGGCGTCTTTATCCTTGAAAGCGAGGAACACGCCAAAAAGCGGGGAGCCGCCATCATCGCCGAGCTTGCCGGATACGGCGTTACCGCCGATGCGTATCACATAACAGCGCCTGATCCCGCCGGAGCGGGCCTAAGCGCCGCCCTGAAAAGCGCCGTTGCCGATGCGGGCCTTAACCTTACGGACATTCAGTATTACAACGCCCACGGCACTTCAACCGAGATTAACGATCCGGTCGAAACCAGAGCGCTAAAACTGGCCTTTGGGGATCATGCCTACAAGATGAAAATCTCCAGCACAAAAAGTATGCACGGCCACTGCATCGCCGCCGCCGGAGCCGTTGAAGGCATGGCCTGCGTCCTTGCCATCCGTGACGGCTTTTATCCGCCCACAATCAACCTTGAAAACCCCGATCCCGAATGTGATTTGGACTACGTGCCCAACAAGGCTCAGCACGGCACGATAACTGTCGCCGCTTCCGGCTCGCTAGGCTTCGGCGGGCATAACGGCGTTGTCGTTTTCAAGAAGTATGAAGGGTAGGACAGCATGAACGAGATTGAAAAGCTCCTGCCCCACCGGGAACCCTTCCTGTTTGTCGGCGGAATAGTCCAAGCCACTAGCGAAGAAATTGTCGCAAAACATACATTCACCGAGCAAGAATTTTTCTTCAAGGGCCACTTCCCCGGATATCCGGTAGTGCCCGGCGTAATTTTGATTGAAACAATGGCACAGTCCGGCGGCGCGGGTTTGCGCAAGCTCGGCATCATGGGCGATAATGCCCTGTTTTTTCTTGCCACCGTTGACAAGGTAAAATTCCGCCGCCAAGTACGGCCCGGCGATGAAGTCTGCTCAAAAATCGTAAACTTAAGGGTTTCGCCCAAAATGATTAAGCAGTCCGGCAAGGCGTATGTCGGCGATGAACTCGCCGCCGAAGCCGAATGGATGTGCCTGGTAGGAGAAGCGTCATGATTATTAAGCCAATGGTGCGTAACAATATCTGCCTTAACAGCCATCCTGCCGGATGCGCCAAAGTCGTTACGCGCCACATCGAATATGTCCGGGCGCACATTGCCACAAACACCGCCGGAAAGACCGCCGGACAGGGCGTTCCCAAGCTGGCGCTCGTGGTCGGCTGCTCGACCGGATACGGCCTTTCTAGCCGCGTTGCCGCCGCCTTCGGGTACGGGGCCGCCACCGTGGGGATTTCTCTGGAAAAGCCCGCCTCCGAATCAAAACCGGGAACCCCCGGCTATTACAACAACCTTGCCTTCGACAAAGAGGCTCGCAAGGCGGGACTTGTCTCAATAAGCCTGGACGGAGACGCTTTTTCCGATGGGATGAAAGAGCGGGCCGCCGAAGCGATACGCGCGGCAGCGCGGGAAGCGGGCATTCCGGCAAAGGCCGACCTTGTTATCTACTCGCTGGCCTCGCCCGTGCGCACTGACCCCAAGACCGGAATCCTGCACAAATCGGTAATTAAGCCCATAGGCAAAAGCTTTTCGGGCAAAACCGTGGACATGATGAGCGAAAAACTAACCGAAGCCGGGGCGGAGCCCGCCACGGACGAAGAAATCGCCAATACGGTCAAGGTAATGGGCGGCGAAGACTGGGAACTGTGGATAGACGCCTTGGTAAAAGAAGATGTCCTTGCCCCCAATGCCCGCACCGTGGCCTATACCTACATAGGCCCCGAATTGTCTTGGGACATTTACAAAAACGGAACCATCGGCAAGGCAAAAGAAGACTTGGAGCGCGCCTGCCGGGAAATAAACAGGAAGCATGGCGGGGCCGGCAAGATCGCCGGTGCGTGGGTGTCCGTGAACAAAGCCCTTGTAACCAGAGCCAGCGCCGTCATACCCATTATCCCGTTTTACGTTGCCTGTCTTTTCAAGGTAATGAAGGAGATGGGGCTTCACGAAGGCTGCATCGAGCAGATTGTCCGGCTTTACAAAGATCGTCTTTACACCGCCGAAGCGTGCGCCGCCCCGCAAAAGACCCTTGTAGACAGCGAAGGCCGCATCCGCATTGACGACTGGGAAATGCGGGACGATGTGCAAAAGGAAACAACGGCCCGTATGCGGAACGCGACCGAGGAAACGCTTAAAGTCCTTGCGGATGTGTCCGGGTTCCGGCGCGATTTTATGGAAGCCCACGGCTTTGACGTGGAAGGTGTCGATTACGAGGCCGATGTTGACCCTGCCGGCGTGTAGCCTGCGGTCTTTGGGCCTTTAGTTTTTGCAAACAATTTTTTGTATAGGAGTGTAAGATGAACGAGAATTTGATTTTGTCAATTGTGGACAAGTTCAGCGCCGGATCCATTGGAGAATTGGATCTTAGCGATGGCACATACCGCCTGACAATACGGAAAGGGCAAACCGCCCCCGTCGCCCCCGCCGCTGAACAAGCCCCGGCAGAGCCTTCTGTCCGGCTGGGAATCGCCGCCGCCGCCGGGGAGCCGTCCGCCGCAGGGGAAAAAATACCTAGCCCTATCGTGGCAACGTATTATTCCGCCCCCGGCCCGGACGCGCCGCCCTTTGTAAAGCCCGGCTCCAAGGTTAAGACGGGGGACACCCTTTGCATCCTTGAAGCAATGAAGATGATGAACCATCTGGAAGCCGAGTTTGATTGCGAGATTATTCAAACTCATGCCGCAACCGGGGACATGGTAGAGTACGGTCAGCCGCTTTTCACGGTAAAGCGGCTTTAGGAGTAATGTTTTGGCACAGAAAACTAAAACCCCATCAAAAATTAAGAGGATACTCATCGCCAACCGGGGGGAGATCGCCGTAAGGGTTATTCGTACCTGCCGGGAAATGGGAATTGAAACCGTAGCCGTGTATTCCACCGCCGACAAGGATAACCTTCATGTGCGGCTCGCCGATCAAGCGGTGTGCATTGGCCCCCCGCCATCCTCGCAAAGCTACCTTGTACGGAACAACCTTGTCATGGCCGCTCTTAACACCGGCTGCGAGGCCGTGCATCCGGGGCTAGGCTTCCTTTCCGAGAATGCCGGATTCGCCGCGCTGGTTCGGGAAAAGGGCCTTATCTTTATCGGCCCGGAGGCGAAAGCCATCGAGCTTCTTGGCGACAAGGTGCGGGCCCGGACTACTGCCGAAAAATTCGGCCTTCCCATTACGCCCGGCACTAAAGACGCCGTGAACAACGACAAGTCCGCTATCGAAGCGGCGCAGGCGCTGGGCTTTCCCGTGATCATCAAGGCCGCCGCAGGCGGGGGCGGGAAGGGAATGCGGATTGTACGCAACAGTGAAGCCTTGGCAGAGAACCTTGCCATTGCCAGCCGGGAAGCTGAGTCCAATTTTGCCGATGGGCGGGTTTTTATCGAGCGTTACCTCGAAAACCCCCGGCACGTTGAGCTTCAGATTCTTGCTGACGGGGAAGGAAAGGTTTCGATACTGGGCGAGCGGGACTGTTCGGTTCAGAAAAACCACCAGAAGCTGGTTGAAGAAAGCCCCTCTCCGGGAGTGAATGACGAAATGCGTAAGCGCATGGCTGCCGGAGCCACCAGCCTTTTCCGCGACCTGAAATACTCCGGAGCGGGAACCATAGAATTCCTTGTAGACGGCAATGATTTTTACTTTATGGAAGTAAATGCCCGTGTTCAGGTTGAACATCCGGTAACCGAGTTTGTTACCGGCGTAGACATTATACGCCAGCAGATACTCGCCTGCACCGGAGCGGGAATGGAAATCCCCGACGGCATGATACCCCTTAAAGGCTGGGCGGTTGAATGTAGAATCAATGCCTTTACCCCCGGCAAGATTACCCATCTGGAAGTGCCGGGCGGCCCCGGCGTCAGGTTCGACTCCTTTTTGTACACAGGCTGTATGGTTCCGCCCAACTACGACTCGATGATCGCCAAACTTATCGTGTACGGGGACAACCGGGACAGGGCGCTTGCGAAAATGAGCCGGGCGCTTGGCGAACTGAAGGTCGAAGGCATCAAGACAAACATAAAACATCAGCACATGATTATTAACCATAAGGGTTTCCGTTCGGGAGATTTCGGCACTGCGTATTACGGAACTATCGAGAAGGAGCTGGAAAATGTCAGATAAGAAAAAGGGTTCTGAACTATGCCCGGCCTGCGGAGTTTCGCAAGACGGAAAAGCCATCGCCGCGGCTTTAAATACCTGCCCTTCGTGCGGGCATCATTACCGCATGGAGCCAAGGGAAAGGGTCGCCTACCTTGCCGATCCGGGAAGCTTTAAGGAGTTTTCCTCGAACATTAGTTCCCTGAATCCCATCGAGCTTTTGGGCTACGAGGAAAAACTCTCCGAAGCGGAGGCCAGCGCCCAAATGAAGGAGGCTGTCCTTACGGGTACGTGCCTAATAGAAGGCAAGCCGGTTGTTCTCTCGCTCATGTCGTTCAAGTTCATGGGCGGCTCAATGGGCTCTGTGGTTGGCGAAAAGGTAAGCCGGGCATTGCTTAAAGGCGTGGAAGAAAAGCTTCCGGTGATAATTTACGCTACGTCCGGCGGGGCCAGAATGCAGGAGGGGATTTTTTCCCTTTTGCAGATGGCTAAGACATCCAGCGCCGCCGCGGAAATGGACAATGCCGGTATCCCGTTTTTTGTTGTTGTTTGCGACCCTACCACCGGGGGCGTTACGGCTTCTTTCGCAATGCTGGCGGACATTACCATTGCCGAACCGGGGGCGCTTATAGGTTTTGCCGGCCCCCGTGTTATCGAAGGCACGATACGGCAAAGTCTGCCCGAAGGATTCCAGCGGGCGGAGTTTCAGCTTGAAAAGGGATTTGTGGACATCATTAGTCCAAGGAAAGAACAACGGCAGCTTCTTTCACGGCTTATCGATTTTCATCAGGCAGGGCCGGCAGGCAAAGCTGCAAAGGAAAAGCAAAAATGAGCGCTGAACTAATACAAGAAAAAATCAGTGAACTGAAAAAACTTATTCTGGAAGCCGGAATCGAGTCGCCTGCGGAGCTGGAACTATTGGAGACCAAAGTCAGGGCGTCCTCAAAAACCGAGCTTACATGGAAGCAGGTGGAGCTTGCCCGGCATCCCGACCGGCCCTACTCTCTGGATTATATCAACCGGATATTCGACAACTTCACGGAATTGCATGGCGACCGTGCCTACGGGGACGATGCCGCCATTGTGGGCGGTCTTGCTTTTCTTGACGGCAGGCCCGTTACGGTTATCGCCAACCAGAAGGGCCGCACCCTGAAAGAGAATATGCTGCGGAACCACGGCATGGCTCACCCGGAAGGTTACCGCAAGGCTCTGCGGCTGGCGAAGCAGGCGGAAAAATTCCAGCGGCCCATAATTACCTTTGTTGACACTTCCGGGGCGTATCCGGGGCTTGGGGCGGAAGAACGGGGCATTGGCGAAGCCATTGCCCGCAACCTTAAGGAGTTCAGCCAGCTTAAGACGCCGATTGTGTGTATCATAATCGGCGAAGGCGGATCGGGCGGCGCGTTGGGGATTTGCGTGGGGGACAAGGTGTATATGCTGGAGAACGCCATTAATTCGGTAATAAGTCCCGAAGGATGCGCGTCAATTCTGCTAAGGGATGCGGCACGGGCCAAGGATGCCGCCGCCATGCTCAAAATTACCAGCGCGGATATTCTGGCCTTTAACGTAATTAACGGCAGAATAAAAGAAGCGCCCGGCGGGGCCCACACAGACCCCGATGCCACCGCCGCACTGATCAAAGAGACCCTTGTTAAAGACCTTGCCGACCTACAGAGCCGCAGTCCATCGGTGCTGGTGGGTTACCGGAATCAGAAGATTCGCAAAATAGGCCACTGGAACGAGGGCTAGGGGACTTTTAAGAAGGGGCTGTGCGGAAGTCCGTACAGCCCCTAACTTTTACTTCCTGATATTGTAGAACGCCTTACCGCCAGCGTACTCAGCCACGCCTTCAAGTTCGTCCTCGATACGCATAAGCTGGTTGTACTTGCAGACCCGGTCGGTGCGGCTCATGGAGCCGGTCTTGATTTGCCCGGTTTCCAGCGCCACCACAAGGTCGGCGATAAAGCTGTCCTCGGTCTCGCCGGAACGGTGGGAAATAATGGCGGTATACCCCGCGCGCTTGGCCATTTCCACGGCTTCGTAGGTTTCCGTAAGCGTACCAATCTGGTTTACCTTGACAAGAATAGAGTTACACGCCCCAAGCCCAATGCCCTTTTCCAGCCGTTTGGTATTGGTAACAAAGAAATCGTCCCCTACAATCTGAACCGTGCCGCCCAAAGCCTTGGTGAGTTTTACATAACCGTCCCAATCGTCCTGATCCAGCGCGTCTTCGATAGAGACGATGGGGTACTTCTTTACCCATCCGCTGTAAAGATCGATCATCTCATCGGTGGTAAAGAGCTTGCCCGGATTGGACTTCCAGAACTTGTAGCCTTTCTTTTCGCCTTCGGCAAAAAGCTCGGAGCTGGCGCAGTCAAGGGCGATACTGATCTGGTCGCCCGCCTTGTACCCGGCATTTTCGATGGCCTTCATGACAAATTCCAAGGCTTCCTCGTTGCCGATGTCCGGGGCAAAGCCGCCCTCATCGCCCACGGCAGTGTTCTTGCCCGCGTCGTGCAGGAGCTTTTTAAGGCTGTGGAAAACCTCGGCAGACCAGCGGACGGCTTCCCTCACCGACTGCGCGCCTACGGGCATGATCATGAACTCCTGAAAGTCAATTTTGTTGTCCGCGTGCTTGCCGCCATTAATGATGTTCGCCATAGGAACCGGCAGAAGGTTGGAATGGAAGCTGCCCAAATATTTGTAGAGGGGAACGCCCAAATAACTGGCCGCCGCGCGGGACGCGGCCATTGACACGCCCAGAATGGCGTTTGCCCCAAGCTTGGCCTTGTTTTCGGTTCCGTCCAGCTCGATCATGGTGCGGTCAAGGTTAACCTGCTCCAGAGCATCCATGCCCTCGATCTCCGGCCCTATAACGTTATTGACGTTATCCACCGCCTTCTGAACGCCCTTGCCCAAATAGCGGCTCTTGTCGCCGTCCCGAAGCTCCACGGCCTCGTAATCGCCGGTGGACGCCCCGGAAGGAACCGCAGCCCTTCCCATAGAGCCGTCCGCAAGGTAGACGTCAACTTCAACCGTAGGATTTCCCCGGGAATCAATAATTTCCCTAGCCTCGACATATTCAATATCGCTCATATACTCCCCCATCTCATTGTGTTTTTTATTGTTCATGATTGCCTTTTTTCCGGCGAAAGTCAAGGGGCCGCATTGCCTCATTGAAAATGTTACCCATGAGGGTACGATGGTTCCTGCCAAACATGAAGGAACGCCTACGCCTTGCGCTTTTCCTGCCTTTTCAGCAGGTTTTGCGCCATTTCCAGTATAAATTCCTGGGTGTCGGCGGTCAGTTTGCCGAAAACCGCCAGCAGTTCCTTTTCATAGGGGGAAGCTGGGCCGAACATCTCGCCCTTTCCATTCCGTAGCCAGTCCTCGTCAATGGCGAAAGTAGCGCATATCAGCTTTATGTTTTTATCTGTGAGGGCTACTTTTTCCAGTTCGATCATGGACAGAGCGGTTTGCGTCAAACCAATTCGCCGGGCGAATTCTCCCTGATTCAACCCCAATGCCTTTCTAACAAGCCGGATTCGGTCAAGTTTATTCATTATAGCCCCTGTTTTAACCTCTATATAAATAAGAGAATAGCACTTGCAAGTAAAAAATACAACAAGAATACCAATGGCTTAATAAGCACTTGACAAATACACGAATAAATGATAAAATAATACCAGTAATTTATAGGAGCAAAAATGCTGAACAATGAAGCCTCTGTCGTTATGCTTTCCCGCCTGTTAACACCGGAGAACAAAGCCCAACTGCTTGCTTGGGTGCGCCTTGCTTATGCGGCGGAAAATTCCGCCCGCAAAGCTCAACATTCCGTTTCGGCATTGGACGGCGCTTTTACACAGGAAGCGCAGGAGTATTCATGCATCCGCATTGAGGCGCAAAAGTGAATTCGATTTTTGTGTGACTGAGGGATATCATACGAAATTCGCATATAGAGAATTATGCGACATAAAATCTGAAATTTTGTGAAGGTGGCATAAGCCATTACGGAACACTCATTGAATTAAGGACTTTATGAATTTCAACGCATAGCTCTCAAAAATACTTTGTTGCCAAAGTAAAGGAGAAAAAAATGGCAAATAAAAGATTTGGGTTGGGAATGCTGGTAATAACACTGGTATTCGGAATGTCGGTTGTTGGATGTGCATCTTCGCCACTAACAAAGAGATTTTTTAGTAATGAGCCAGTTCAGGTTATAAGCGAAATCAATGCTGAATCAACAAGAGTGAGTGAGCTTACTAATATTGTTTGGCTCGGTGCGTTTGGAAGTAGAACATTTCCAAGTATCGCTGAAACGGCTAGAGCGGGTGGTATAACAAGAATAGCCACTGTGGAATATTATGTACGACCTGGAATTTTGAGATTGTGGAGGGAATTTACCACAATAGTAACAGGGGATTAATGAGAAAAGATGCCGTGCCATTAATCGCAGATGGCACGGGGTTTCACAGCGGATTACAGGATTTTGCCTTCGTAGCGTCTCATGTAAAAAACTAATGTTTTTGAATTAAAAGGTGGAAATGTTCACTTACTCGAATGACCAAATAATTCTCAGCCAAGGGAAGATCATGTAACTGTCAGCGCCTCCCCTACGCCGCCAAACAGCCAGCAAGCATCCCTTTACATTCCCCCGCTTTCCGGTGTATAAAGGAACAGTCCTTTCAGGCTGTCTTTACTGGAGCGGTGTCCGAGTGGTTGAAGGAGATGGTTTCGAAAACCATTGAGCTCGCAAGGGCTCCGGGGGTTCGAATCCCCCCTGCTCCGAGAATTTCCTGAAAACTGACAGGAACTGGGGGATTCGAAACGGAGCGTTCCTGCAAAAGCGCCAAGGCGTAAGCCTTGAAGGGTGTATGCGGCGCAGGGACGCGCCGGGAACGTGCAGGCGGCCTGGAAGCCCGAGACAGGATGTTGAGGGCTGGAAGGCGAATCCCCCCTGCTCCGAAAGCCGGGGATGAGTTTATTTTGGAGAGATGTCCGAGTGGTCGAAGGTGCAGCATTGGAAGTGCTGTGTGCCCGCAAGGGTACCGAGGGTTCAAATCCCTCTCTCTCCGTAGTTGTCTTGTGGAAAGCATGATAGATGGTATGACAGCGAGAGATTTCAGCCGGAGCGCAGCATGAGTGTTTGGGAAGCCCTGATTCTGGGCGTGGTTCAGGGTATTACCGAGTTTCTGCCCGTAAGCAGTTCGGGGCACTTGGTGCTTTTGGATACCATTTTGGGCATAAGAGAGCCGACCTTGGCCTTTCATACGGCGATTCACATGGGAACCCTTGCCGCCGTGGTGTCTGTCCTGCGGCGGGATATATGGAACCTGATCCGCAACATCGCCCAGCCGCTGACCCTCTATCTGATTATCGGGACAATACCCACGGTCATTGCCGCCCTGCTTTTTATGGACTTGATAGAGCAGGCGTTTGCCAGCGCGGCCCCCCTAGGGTTCGCCTTTCTTGTAACGTCTGCCCTGCTTGTTGTGTCCGACAAACTCTACCACCGTAACGAAAAGCCCGGCGGCTTGCCAGCCAAGTTGGCCAGCCCGGCCCAGCCCCGGCTCCAGAGCGAAATGAACTGGGTCGATGCCTTGGTTATCGGCGTTTTTCAGGCCGTGGCTATCGTTCCCGGCATTTCCCGTTCCGGGGCCACCATCTCTGCGGCCCTGTCCCGCAGGCTAGACCGGGATTTTTCCGCGCGCTTTTCTTTTCTCCTTTCCATCCCCGCGATACTGGGCGCTACCGTGTTGCACCTAAGGGAGCTTGGCGAAATTGCCCGCGGCGGGATCATGGCGGCGGAGGGAACCATCGGGCTTCTTCCGCTTCTTGTAGGCACTGTTAGCGCCGGCGTAGTGGGCTTTTTCGCCGTCCGGTTTACCATCAAAATAGTGCGGGAACGATCCCTTGCGGGCTTTGCGGTATACACGGGAGCCTTGGGCATCTTGGTGCTAACAGACCAGTTCATAACCAATTTCGTTTTTTAAGACAGCGGGCCGCATGGATTTTTCCGTTTTTGTCCCATTCGACCTGCTTCCGTGGCAGTGGGCAACGTGGATCGCCACAGGACTCGCCGCGGGACTTACCAAGGCCGGGTTTGGCGGCGTTACCGCAGTCATTATCCCCGTTATCGCCGTGATTTTCGGCGCAATGCAGTCCACGGGACTCCTGTTGCCGCTACTTTTATTCGCGGACATTCTGGCGGTTTCCTACTATCGCCGTTATGCGCAATGGAAATACATCCTTAAACTTCTGCCTTGGACGCTTGCCGGTTTCGCGGCGGCCCTTCTTGTCGTCCACCTCGTGCCAATTCAGGCATTCAGATACCTTATGGGGGGCAGTATACTCGCGGGCCTTATCGTCATGGTATGGAACGACCGCAAGGGAAAGGACGCGCCGCCGCCTTCACGCTGGTGGTTTTCCGCCCTTTTCGGCATTGCGGGGGGATTCGCCACGATGGTGGGCAACATTGCCGGGCCAATTCTGGCGGTGTTCCTTCTTTCCATGCGGCTCCCGAAAAACAGCTTTGTGGGCACTACGGCATGGTATTTTCTTATTGTAAACTGCCTGAAGCTTCCCATTCATATTTTTTTCTGGCAGACCGTTACCGTTACTACGCTCCTTTTTAACCTGACACTGGTTCCAATGGTCATTGCGGGGGTAGCGCTGGGCATCTTTCTTATAAAAAAAATCTCCGAACCCGTGTACCGGAAAAGCATTATCGTTCTAACCCTGATTTCGACCGTGCTATTGTTCACTTAAGATTTCTTAGAAGTTTCAACAGGTACAGTTACACGTACAGGACAAGGGAATTCCTGCCGTCCGAAGATAAATTAAACCCCAACAATCCAGCCGTTTATTGGAACCATGGCAATATTCTTTCCAGCAACATATAAAAACCACCTGTATAAAATGGGATAGCAAGGAATACTGTTCCTAAATTTAAAAAACGATCAAAGAAAGAACCCTCCGTAGTGTGGTGCGTGGGAAAGAAGAAATGAATTTGATCGTTGATTTGCCCCATTCGGTAAAACAGACGATCTATGTCTGTTACGGAATCGTCAATCTAATAGAAGCCGCCGTCGCACATATTGGCCTGATAATGGTGCGATTCATAGCTGTGAATTATTTCTATGCTCGCTATCTTGCTTATGTCAATATATACGGCTTTGGAAAAGAATTCCTTCCTTGCCAAAATATTGCCTTTTATTTCATACCTTTTGGACAGACCGTAGATTAATGCAAAAAAAAGAAACAGCCAGACAATGGAGAGAAATATTATTAAACCAATAAAACCTGATTCAGGGTCATTGTAAAGATCGACCCACATAAAAAAGAAGCCAACCCCCGAGGCAAAAACGCAACCAGCCCATCCATTGAGAAAGGTGGCAGATACATAAAATATATCTCTCTTGTTTCTCTTGGCTTTTGCCGAAAAAAATACCGTTGTAACAGCAAACAAAGCGGAGAGCGCTATTTTAAACATTGTTTCATTCATCATCTGTTACCAACCAGTCTGAGACATTAACTGGAGTTCCCCCGATTTTTTGGACAGTGAATTAAGCCGCTAAATTATTTGTTAATGCTAAAGGTGTAGCATATCCGATTGCCGAATGTCTACGGCGTCTGTTGTAATACATTTCGATGTA
>WQUW01000066.1 GCA_009781915.1 Treponema sp.
GCGCCTGCATTATCGTAGCAAATTTACCTTGCCTAATCTCCTCCACAACTTGCATCTTGAACGCTTCACTGTAGGTTACAAATTCCTTCTTCATTTTCATCTCCTAGTGTCAACTTTACACCATGACGCGACTGAAATCTTATTTATTTATTCCCGCACGCCGCCAATAGATTTACCAAAATTACGGTTAATCCACGGAAAACTATTTCAGGCCGTGATTCCAGCTTAACAGAGCCTGTGGTTGTTAATTTGCAGACTATACCATTGGATGGGGATGAGCTGGGCAGAATAAGAAGGTTGCAACAAATAAGGTAGGTAGGGTGCTGTAGGCCAGGCCATAGCCGTTACCAGCTATTCCATTCAAGTCCCCCGGCGTGGGAGCGCTTGGCTTTTATTCATTCACAGCACCCTTCTACCTGTGGTTTACAGGTTATGCCATGTTTGGCGCGGTGTCAAGCGGGGTTTTGGGGGCGGTATTTCGGGCTTGTTTTGGCTTTTGGGCTTGGCGCTTTTTATTGCGCTATGTGTAAGGCCATTGAAAATAGTCCATTCGCTATTACCCCCAAAAACCCGCAAAAACCCGCCTATTCGCCGCCATTTCTGATTCTATTCGCTGGCACAATCACGAAGCGGGGCTCATTCACGGGCAGTATAGCCTATATGCTCAGCCGGACGCTGTTTTATCTTCGTGAATACTTTTTTCCCTCCGGCTGCGGGGGCTGCGGGCGGGCCCTTTTTAACGGGGAAGATGCCTACTACGGTCTTTGCGTGGAATGCAGGACCTTTGTGGACACGGCCCTTGCCGGGGAACGCCGCTGCCAAACGTGCGGGAAGCCCTTGGTCTGCGAATCCGGCGACTGCCTTTCCTGCCGGGACAGCGGTACAGAGGGCTACAGCGGCTGTCTTGTTAAAATCCGGGCGCTTTTTCCCTATATCGGGAAGTTCAAGGCAATCCTTGGGGCCTACAAATTCGGGAAATCCCTTGGGGTGGGCAATTTTCTGGCCGAGCGCCTGCCCCCGGCTCTGGACGAATTTGGCCCCGCGGCGGAAGATGCTGTGTGGGTTCCCGTTCCCCCAAGGCCGGGGAAGATAAAAAAGCAGGGCTGGGATCAGATCGAGCGCCTCGCGGGATTGCTGGAAACGGCGGGGCACGGGCGGTGGCCTGTGTGCCGTTGCCTTAAAAGGCTCCAGTCAAGAAGCCAGAAGGGGCTTAACCGGGAAGATCGGGGCAGCAACCTTGAAGGCCGCATTGTCCGCGCGCGGCAGCCGCCCAAGACGGCGGTGCTGATCGATGACGTTATCACCACGGGCGCTACCCTGAACGCCTGCGCCAAAGCTCTTATCGAAGGCGGAGCGGAAAGGGTGTACGGGGTGTGCCTTTTCTACGACTAGGCCCCCCGCCGCGCATGAGCTATCAGTACAATGCCCGGCAGGGGGGGATATACGGTTTAAGAAGCCATTTGCCCAGGCTCTTTAGCGCAGGAGACCGTGGCTCCGGAGCTGGTTCCCTGGGCGGGATTCTTAAACCGTATATCCTCCCCTGCCGGAGCTTTGGGCGGGAATGTTCATCTCACGCGCGGCGGGGGGCTGGACACAACCCCTGTATATAGTGTAGGATTAACCATAGCACACTATATGTAAGGATTGGGAGTTTACAAAATGAGATTTGAGCGCTTGTTTACGGACGCCGTATCGGGGGCCTACAAAGGCATTGTCTGGGAAAAACGCAAAAGCGAGATACGGAACCCGGATGGCAAGGTGATTTTTTCCGATGAGTGCGTCGTCGTGCCCTCTTTCTGGAGCCAAATCGCGGCGGACATCATTGCCCAGAAGTATTTCCGCAAGGCCGGCGTTCCGGAGGACAAGGTTTACGAGTGGAAGAACTGGCAGCCCGGCGCGAAGGCGGAAACTGGCGCGGCGAAAGACTCTAGCCACCCCCTGCCCGCCGACGGGGCCGAGCATGACGCCCGCCAAGTGTTCCACCGGCTGGCCTATACATGGATGGATTGGGGCCGGCAAAACGGCTACTTCGACAGCCCGGACGACGAAAAGGCTTTTTACGACGAAACCTGCTATATGCTGGCCCGTCAGATGGCGGCCCCCAACAGCCCCCAGTGGTTTAACACCGGCCTTTACGCCGTCTACGGCATTGACGGCCCGGCGCAGGGGCATTACTACTATGACAGCCAAGACAACACCGTAAAAAAATCCGAAAGCGCCTACAAACGCCCCCAGCCGCACGCCTGCTTTATCCTCTCGGTAAGCGACGACCTTGTAAACGACGGGGGGATAATGGACCTTGTAACAAGGGAAGCCCGCCTTTTCAAGTACGGTTCGGGATCGGGGACGAACTTCTCCCGGATCAGGGCCACCAAGGAAAGGCTCTCCGGCGGCGGCGTGTCGTCGGGGCTGCTCTCGTTCCTGAAAGTCGGCGACCGCTCGGCCTCGGCAATCAAGAGCGGGGGAACCACCCGCCGGGCGGCCAAAATGGTTACCCTTGACGCCGATCACCCGGACGTGGAACAGTACATCTCGTGGAAAGACCGGGAAGAACACAAAGTCGCTTCAATGGTTTCAGGCTCGCGCATCATCAAAAAGCACCTTGACGCGATCAAAAACGCCCTCGCTTCCTTCCGGGGGCCGGGCGCGGACACATTCAACCCCCTGAAAAACCACGAACTTCAGGCGGCCCTGCGCGGGGCGCTCGCCGATAACGTGCCCGCCCCGTACATTTACCAGTTGCTGAAAAAGCTTGAACAGGGAGACGGGGACATACACCTTGCCGCCTTTTCCACCGCGTGGGACGATGAAGCCTACAATACCGTCTCCGGGCAGTCGTCCAATAACTCGCTCAGGCTCACCGACGAATTTATGAAGGCCGCGCGGGAGAACGGGGACTGGAACCTTGTAAGCCGGACAGGCGGAAAGGTCGAAAAAACCGTCAAGGCCCGGAAAATCTGGGACGAAGTCGCCCGCTCGGCGTGGGCCTGCGCCGATCCGGGACTCCAGTTTCACACCACCATTAACGACTGGCATACCTGCCCGGCCGGCGGGGAGATACGGGCCTCCAACCCCTGCTCGGAGTATATGTTTCTGGACGACACCGCCTGTAACCTCGCCTCGGTAAACTTGAGCCTGTTTTTCGACAGGAAAACCAAAACATTCGATGTCAAAGCCTACCTTCACGCCATACGAATCTGGACTACCATACTGGAAATATCCGTGGTTATGGCCCAGTTTCCCTCACCCCGCATCGCCGAGCTTTCCTTCGAGTACCGCACCCTTGGCCTTGGCTACGCGAACCTGGGAAGCCTCCTTATGATCATGGGGCTGGCCTACGATTCCCCCCAAGGCCGCTCTGTCGCGGCCTCTCTTTCGGCGATGCTTTCCGCCGAAGCCTACGCCCAGTCGGCCCGCATGGCTCAGGCGCTTGGGCCGTTTGTCCGTTATAAGGAAAACTCCGGCGATATGCTCCGTGTTATACGCAATCACCGCCGGGCCTCTTACAACGCCCCCGCAGGCGACTACGAAGGGCTGCGCACCATTCCCGCCGGAATCGACCAGAAGTGTATACGGGCGGCGGGCCTTGGCTATCTATTAGACGAGGCCAAACATTCATGGGATCGGGCGCTGGAACTGGGGCAGGCGCACGGCTTTCGCAACGCCCAGGTCAGCGCCATAGCGCCCACCGGGACGATTGGCCTGCTTATGGACTGCGACACCACCGGGGTAGAGCCCGATTTCGCGCTGGTCAAGTTCAAAAAACTCGCCGGCGGCGGCTACTTCAAGATCATAAACCAGTCCGTGCCCCCGGCGCTGGCGGCCCTTGGCTACAAGGACGATGAAATTGATGCCATCATCGCCTACGCCACGGGGCGGAAGACCTTTTCCGGAGCGCCGGAGATTAACCCCGTGGCCCTCGCCGAAAAGGGCTTTACCCCCGAAGCCTTGGCTCTGGCGGAGGAAGCCGTGAAAAGCGCCCTTAGCCTTGAAGGGGTGTTTAACCATTGGGTGCTGGGCAAGGATTTTATCGAAAAGAAACTTAAAATACCCGAAGCCGTTTTTACCGCCCCAGGCTTTAGCCTGTTAAAGCATCTGGGCTTTACTCAGGAGCATATCGAGGCGGCGGAGCTTTACGCCTGCGGAACGATGGGGCTTGAAGGAGCGGCCCTCCTTAAAAAAGAGCATTACGGCGTGTTTGACACGGCGACCCCGTCAGGAAAAAACGGGAAGCGTTCCATTCCCTGGACGGCCCACGTTGAAATGATGGCGGCCTGCCAGCCCTTTGTCTCCGGGGCCATTTCCAAAACGATCAATATGCCCAACACCGCCGGGTACGAGGACGTAAAGGGGGCCTTTATGCTGGCGTGGAAGCGGGCGCTGAAGGCCGTGGCCCTGTACCGGGACGGCTCCAAACTGTCTCAGCCCCTTTCGTCCTTTGCCCCCGGAACCGATCCCCTAGCGGACGCCATTGTCGGGGTGGAAAAGGCCATCGCCTCTGGCTCCACCGCCCCCGCCGTGGCGGAGGGGAAAAAGGCGGGGACTAAGGCCCGTAACAGCCGCAGTTCCCTGCCGAACAGGAGAAAGGGCTACACCCAAAAGGCGAAAATCGGGGGACATTCGATTTTTATCCGCACCGGGGAGTACGAGGACGGAAGCCTTGGGGAAATCTTTCTTGATATGCACAAGGAAGGAGCGGCGTTCCGAAGCCTGCTGAACAGTTTCGCCATCGCCGTTTCTCTGGGGCTCCAGTACGGAGTGCCGCTTGAGGAATATGTTGACGCCTTTACCTTTAGCCGGTTTGAGCCCAATGGCGTAGTTCAGGGCCACGAATACGTAAAGATGTCCACCAGCGTCATTGACTACATCTTCCGGGATTTGGCGATAAGCTACCTGAAACGAGGGGACTTGGGGCAGGTAAAGCCCGAAGACCTTTTGGCTACGGGAACCAAAACCGGCTCCCAGACCGAGGGCGGGGAAAAGGCGAAGGGCAATTCGGGCCTTAAAATCCAGAGCGCCGCCGCCGCCGCGGTAAGCCTTGCCACGCCGCCGCCCGCCCCGCACAGCGATGAGGCCAGAATTATTCAGGCGCGGATCAAGGGCTACGAAGGAGACCCCTGCCCGGCCTGCGGCAGTTTTACGATGCTGCGGAACGGAACCTGCATGAAGTGCGAAACCTGCGGGGGAACAACCGGGTGCAGTTGACGGCTGTTTCCGGCGGCGAAAGCGGCCCCGCGGTGTTCGCGGTGCGGCGGCTTTTCCTTTCGATCGCCCTTTTTCTGTTCCTCGTTTCCCCGGCGCTTTACGCTCAAACCGAGCCGTCTGCCGTGCCTGACGGGCCCGGTACGGCTGTTTCAGGCGAGCTTTCTCCACAGTGGACGCCTTCGTGGGTAGTCAGGGAAGAACCCCGCTTCAGGATCAGCGTAGTGGCGCTTGTTCTGTCTTCGGTAGCGGTTCTTTGCGCGCTGGGGCTTTTTGTCGCGGCGCGGGGAATCGGGGCGGCTGTTTCCGAAAGCTCCCTGTTGCGGCTGGACGCCGCCGCCCTTGTCGCGTCGGGCCGTATGCCGCCTGAAAAAAGGAAAAAACAGGCGTTAAGCGTCAAGCGGCGGGGAACGGGATTGCGCCTGAAACTCGCCTCGTTTACCATAATGCTGGTTCTGGCCGTAGTCGTCATGATTTCCACCCCCCTGTACGTCATGATGACCCGCTCTCAGCAACAGACCCTTTTGCGGGGGCTCTGGGAGCGCTCAATCGTGCTTCTTGAAGGGGTCGCCGCCAACGCGAGGGCGTACCTGCCCGCGCAGAGCGTACAGGAGCTTAGCCTTGTCCCCAGTCAGATGTACGCCGTTCCCGAGGCCCGGTTTATAACGATAACCGGGCGCGGCCCCGGCGCGGCGGTGTTTGAGGATCGGGTCTGGGCCACCAACGACCCGGACATTTTGGAGAAAATTGACACATTTGAGTTCCAGCCCGGCGTGTCCCGGATCACCGATGTCCTGTCGCCCCGGCTTCAGGAGATGGCCAGCGAACTGAACCGGCAGGCCCGGTACGAAATAGGGGGAATATCCCTCGTTATCGCCGCCCTTACCCACCAAGCCCTTCTATTGGAACCGGAAACCAGCGTGGAAAGCCTCCGGCGTATGGGCGAAATACAGGCGCAAATCCCGGCCCTGCAAACAAGGATAGGCGAAACCCTCGCCGCCATGAGCCGGAACGTGGGATCACAGCCGCACTTCTCGCTGGAAAACTTCACCGCCTCGGCGGATCACAGGTATATTTTCTTCAAGCCCGTCATGTTCCGGGGGGCCGAAGACGTGTATTTTCAGGGCCTTGTGCGCCTTGAAGTTTCCGTAACATCAATTCTGGACGAGATCGAAGCGGGCCGCCTTGCCATTATCAGGGTTGTTCTTTTGGTTGCCCTGATCGCCCAGATTGTCGGCGCTGCCGGGGCTCTTTTGCTTTCAACGCTCATCATCCGCCCCATACGCCAGCTTGTCAGCCATGTCGAGGTTATCCGGGACACCGAGGATAAAACCACGCTCGGCGATGTTGACATTAGGCTCAAATCCTACGATGAACTGGCCATTCTTGGCGATACCATAAACGACATGACACGGGGCCTTGTCAAAGCCGCCATTGCCGCCTCCGATCTTTCGATGGGCAAGGAGGTTCAGAAAAAGTTTATCCCCCTGGAGCTTGATGGGGAGGGGAACAAACTCAGTTACGGCTCCAAGGACACCGGTTCCCTTACGTTCTTCGGCTACTACGAAGGGGCCAAGGGCGTGTCCGGGGATTACTTTGATTATTTGGATTTGGACGGGCGCTACTACGCCGTTATCAAGTGCGATGTTGCCGGCAAGGGAATCCCGGCGGCGCTTATCATGATTCAGGTGGCGACCATGTTCCTGAACTATTTTAAGCAGTGGACGGCCTCCATGAAGAATATGCACATAGAGGCGTTAGTTTACCAGATAAACGGCTTTTTCGAGACCTTGGGCTTTGAGGGGCGCTTTGCCGCCTTTACGCTGTGCCTTTACGATTCGCAGACCGGGGTGGTGCGCTTTTGCAACGCCGGGGACAACATCGTGTATTACTTTGACGCCTCCGCCGGGCGGGTTAAAACGGTTACCCTGCCCCAGACTCCCGCCACGGGGGTAATTCCCAATTCCCTTGTGGAGTCAAAGGGCGGCTATCCGGTTCAGATTGTAACGCTGGATCGGGGGGATATTCTTCTGCTTTTTACCGATGGCATTGAGGAGGCCAAGCGGAAATTCCGCAACGCCGCCTTCGAGGAGATTGTCTGCCGGGAGGGAAAGCGGGACAGCCCGCACGAGAACCACGTTGTAGGACAGGCAGACGAGGAACTAAGCCCGGAGCGGCTGCGGGCGATTATTAACGCGGTGATGAACAAGCAGGTGTACACGCTGCACAAGTGGCACAATCCCGAAGGGGACGGCAATGACCTTCGCTTTGATTTTTCTTCCTGCCAAGGCAGCGTGGAAGAGGTTGTTAAGGCGATGGTTTCCGTGGAAAAGGTTTTTCGCTGTTACAAAAATCCCAACGCCACGGGGGACAACCGGATACAGGTGGAAAAAACCATCGACGCCTTCCTTGGCAAGCACTTTCTTCAATACCGGCGCTACTGTTCCTCCGCCCACGAAGACCCCTCCAACCCGGCGTACATTTACTATACTCATATTAACGAGGATGAGCAGTACGATGACCTGACCATCCTTGGAATAAAACGGAAGTAGGGGAGAGACAATGAATTTTAGCGAGCGGATGAGGGAATTGCTGGATCAGGGAGTGGCGGCCTCGAAGGAATTTGCCGTGAAGGCCGGGGCGAAGGCCCAAGACCTTGGGGAGCGGGGCGTGTTGATGCTGGAAATAAGACAGCTTGAAAACCAGGCCGAAAAGCTTGCCGGGCGTTTGGGGGCGGAAGTGTATCAGGCGTTTACGGAGCGGGGGGAAGAAACGGTTTCCCGGCAGAGCGCCCCGGTTAAAGCGCTCCTTTCCGAGATAGCCGCCATTGGGCAGTCAATCGAGCGCAAGGAAGCCGAGCTGGCCCTGAAGAAAAACAGGCCCTAAAATTCCCCGCCCCGGCATTCCATTGCCTGCGCGGTTTCGGCGGCTTTGAGCATCATTTTTTCGACGGCCAGCGGGATCAGGATAACGAGGCGGGACAGGTTTTTTTTGCCGCCCCTGCTTTTCCAAGCGAGGGTGGCGTCTTCCCATGTCTCAAAGAACCGCGGCAGAAAGCCCAGCATGAGCGAAATGCCCATGCCCAGTTTTAGTTTTTCCATGCGCAGGGCGCTTTCCACGCGTGAAAGGGATTTTCGCAGTTCTCCGGGCGTAGTAACGGCGAACAGGAGCGATCCCGCGGCAAAGGCGGCGCATATCCTTATGGCAAAGATGCCGCTTTCCCGAAGCCCTTCGGTGTTAAAGCCCACAGGCGACAGTTCTACTCCCCTGACTAGGGCTATGGCCGCGATAAACAGCACAAGCGGCCCGCTGCCCCGCAATAACGCCCTGGGGCCAATCCCGGCGGCAAACGACAGGAGTACCAGCGCGAGGGTGATGGCGGCAAGAACGGTAACGCTTCGCGCCTCGTCCCCCGGAAAGAACGCCGCCAGCGAAAGCAGGAGGAGGAAGGACAGCTTAAGCCCGGCGGGCAGGCGGTGGAGTAGGGTAGCGCCTTTGCGGTACGACCAAGGGTCCGGCCTGTCAGTTTTCAATGAGGCCGCCATTACCGCCGCGAGACATCCACGTAAAGCTCCATGTTCGAGTCCAGAAAATTGGTAAAAACCATGTGCCTTCCGTCCGGGGAAACGGCGAGTCCTGTCGGCTGGTTGCGGCCCCAGATTCTTTCTTCCAGCGAAAGGTCTGTTGTTCTAAGCAAAAATATCGCGCCGAAATCCGGGCCCGCCAAAAGATAGCTCTCCCTGTTGTTGTGTCCGCGGGACGAAGCGAAAAGGCGGCTGCCGTCAGGCGAGAGGGCGATTGTGTTGATGTTGGGCCCCACCCGCCGGGACGCCAACAGCGCGCCCGTGGCGGCGTTAAGGATGTTTACCGTGCCCCGGAACATATCCGAGACGTAGAGCCTGCTTTCCCGGTAAATCACATGGCGGGCCGCCCCCCTGCCCTCATGAAACCTGTGGCGGGCGGTTACCCTGTTTTCCCGTATGTCAACTACGGCGATGAGCGGGTAATCGAAGATTGCCGTGTAAAGAAAATTGCCGTCCGCCGAAAAAGCCATGCCCCTTGGTATGCCGCCTACGGGGATACGGCGGATCAGTTCTTTTGTTTCGGAATCAAAAACGCTTATGTCCCGGCTTACCCAGTTGGATACCGCCGTTATGGTTCCCTCAGGGTTTTGGGCTATTACCTTTGGGAACACCCCGCCCGTTCCACGGGACATTTTGTAATCCAGAGTATCAAGATCAAAAATGTGGACGGTGTTTTTTTGCATATTGGAAACCCAAAGCTCCCTCCGCTGTTCGTCTATCAGGGCTTCCACAAAGCCGGCCTCTCTGCTCCCCGGCACGGAAAGCCGCCTTTCAAAAACCAGCGACTGCTCAAAGCGGAACACGTCTATGCCGTGCTGCCCAAGGAGGGGAACGAACAGCCGCCCGCCGTCCGGCGAGAAAAAAACGCTTTTTGGCTGGACTCCCGTGGAATACACTCCCACAAGCTCCATAACGCCGTTTTCGTTTTCGAGCTTGATCTCCAGACGTCCGTTTCTGACGGGCAGTTCGCCGGTGTGAAATTCCTGACTCCTGTGATCCGCGGCGCTGAACCGGATAATCCCGGTTCCCGTTACGCGGAATTTACGTATTCCATCGGCTTGGGAAACCGAGACGGGTGTTTGAATTTCCCCGTTAAGAGAAACCGTCAGATTTGGCGGCGCTGATTTCAGGCCAAAGGCGATGGTCTGGGCTTCCAGCGCCCAAGGCTGAAAGATCAAGACAAGCGCGGCAACGCCCGTAAAAAATAATTTCAACACAATTCCCTCCTGTGCCCTGTGATTTTAAAGCCACGTGCAGTCCTGCGCGCTACGGTAAACCCCTCGCGGATCCCGCACTCCCCATGCCGGATCAAGGCGGTTTAGCACAGCTTCGCTTTCCCCATCGTCCCTGATCTTCCCCCCGGCAAGAATGACAAGGCGATCCGCGAAGGCGAGAACTTTTTCAAGCTCGTGGGTAAGAACGATAACGGTTTTTCCGCGTTCTTTCAAGGCTTTTACAATGGTAAGAACCTGAACCACGCCCGGCCAGTCCATGTTGGCGAAAGGCTCGTCCATGATAACCGTTTCGCAGCCCATCGCCAGAATTCCGGCAACCGCCAGCCGGCGCTTTTCCCCGCCGGAAAGGCGGCGGGCGGCGAAATCCCGCTTTTCCGTAAGTTCCAGCGCCGTGAGGGTCTGTTCAAGGCGTTCTTCGATTTCTCGCGGCGGCAGTTTCAGGTTTTCCGGGCCGAAGCGTATATCTTCCTCCACGGTTTCCCCCAGAATTTGCGAGTCGGAATCCTGAAACACAAGGCCCACCGAGCGCCTAAGAATCTTGCCGCATTCGCTTACGGGCTTCCCCTTGAAAAAAAGGCTCCCCCCGGTCGGCCCGGAAAGGCCCGCGAGCATCCGCATAAGCAGCGTCTTCCCGGAGCCGTTGGCCCCGGCGATAACAAGACATTCCCCTTCAAAAATGTCCAGATCAACCCCGGACAGCGCCTCGAAATTATTGGGAAACTTCTTTCGTAAAGCCCGCGCCGAAAAGAGCGTTTTTTTTGAGGTATCCGTACACGTCATTGGAACATTTCCTCTAGGCCCACAAGAATCGTGTCTTTCCGCTTCGCGGCGGCTTTTTGTAGCTCCGGGCTAAAACTGGATTTGGAAAACAATATGTACTTTTTTTTGGCGAAATACGGGAATAATTCTGATTTGCGGACAAGATCGTCCAATGTGCTCAGACAAGTATCGGGGGTTCTCCATTTACATTCGCCGAACAGAGCGGTGTTGACAGAAGAGGAGCCGCTTGTAATGGTGTCCACCGCAATAATATCAATTTCCTCTTCCCTTTTTTCTTTTGGATTGGAACCCCACCATCTTCCAAGATTTTTGAATTTGTACCGCTTTTTGCCCATCTGCCGCCAAAGAAACTGGGCGGAACATTCTTCAAAAACCAGCCCGGTGTAGGCTTCAATTTTTCCGCTTGGCGGCGAAGGGCGGTTTTTTTTCGCCGAAGCGCGCGTTCCAAATACTTCGGCGCATACGTCTTTTCCAAACCCCATGGAAATTCTGCTTAAATCAGGCAGTACAAAACGATACCAAAAACGAAACATAAAATCCGCCAAACGGTACACGGATTTTCTTGCGGGATTTCCGGGCAAAAAACCGCCTGAAGCTTTGCTTGTGGAGGGCGCCGAGGGCAATTGAAGCGGCGATTCCTTTTTTACAATTTCCAGCCCCATCAGAGTTGCCAGCATATTGCTGCATTGGCTTGTTTCTATGCCCGTTTTTGACGCTATTTCGTTTAGCCTGCTCGCGCCGGAAGCGATGGCGGCGATAATGCCGTTGTACGTCTGGGGCGATCTGAGTTCCTGTTTAAGTAAGCTCGACGGTTCCTCAAAGAGCCGTCCCGACGGAGCGAAAAAAAGGTTTTCGGCGTTTTGCCGTACCGAAAGGTTATTGTGTATCCGGGAAGCGTAGTCAGGAATTCCGCCGCATATGCCGTAAAGCGTTATTTTATCTTCCGGGCTAAACCCCGAAAACAGTTCGGCGCATTCGTAATAGCTGAACGGCTTTATCTTAAACTGGCAGGTTCGCCGCCCGTAAAGGGGGCTTTGGTATCCCAGCACCTGATTTTCCATGAACGACATGGAAGAGCCGCAAAGGATCAGAAAAAGCCGGGAACTATCCTTGTACCTGTCAATAGCCGCCTGAAGTATTGATGAAACAGCCCTGTCGCTTTCTGCGAGGTACGGGTATTCATCGATAATAAGGACAAGCCGCTGTTTCTCCGCCATTTTAAAACAGTAGTCAAAAGCCTCTGTAAAGGAAGCGAAGGAGTTTTTGGGCGCTTGCGGGGCGACTGCGGAAAGTATCTGCGCGGAAAGAATTTCCAGATTTTCTTTTGCAGTAGTTTCAGCGGCGACAAAATAGATTGATTTTTTGTTTTCCCTGAACTTGTTGATAAGGGTAGTCTTGCCCACCCGCCGCCTGCCGTAAAAAACCACAAAATGAAAGGAAGCGTCCCCGTAACATTTTTCCATCGTTCCAAGTTCTCTGTCTCTGCCTACAAACATTTGCTTATTCTCCAATTACTAATCGCACGGTTACTAATTGTATAATTACTAACTGTACAATTAGTAATTATAAAGCACAGGCGCTTCCCGTGTCAACGGCGTAACCGGGCAAGCGTTACCTTTCGCCGTCAAGAAGCCCCGCCGCCGTTCTGCGCAGCCGTGGGGCAATAAGGACGGCGGCAATTCCCTTAAAAAGGTCTCCGGCGGCGAAGGGAAAAAAGCCCATAAACAGCGCCCTTGTCCAGTCAAGGTTCATGCTGATTTTAAGCCAGGTTACTCCGGGGACGTACACAACAAGAAGCCCGGCTGTAACCGCCGCTATAAGGCGGGGCAGGGGAGTCACCGCCCCAGCCTTGGGCCGCCCGGCTATGGCTCCCGCCGTAAGCGCCGCCAGAAGATACCCCGCAAGAAAGCCCCCCGTAGGCCCCGCGAAGCGGGCTATGCCGGCGGTTCCCCCGGCGAAAACCGGCAGCCCCAAAACGCCGGCAAGCAGGTAAAGAACCACCGCCGCGCCTCCCATGACAGGCCCCAAAACAAGCCCCGCGAGAAGCACAAAAAGATTCTGCAGCACTATGGGAATCGGCCCCACCGGAATGGCGATAAAAGCCCCCGCCGCGCTTATGGCGGCGAAAAGGGCGACAAGCGAGATACGAAGCGACAATTTTAGGCTTCCCTTGCGAGCATCCTGTTTTTCCATGAAGCAAAGGCTAACAGAAAATGGAGAGCCTGTAAACAGGGAATGGAATGTCCGAAAAGTTCGGAAAACTTGTTCGGACATCTTCCATACTACGGCATTTTCGTACTGTTTCAAGGAAACAGGAGAAAAAGCAATAGGCTGTCTGGGAAGTAACCGGCTTTCCAGACAGCCCCGTGTCAACGCGATTGAATTTTAGCGCCTAAAGAAGTATAAGGTAGGTAATGGTGTACATAGAAACCGAAAGCCATGATGGGGCCTTTCATTTCTCGGTTGAGGAATACATGGCGCGGGATTATCCGTGTGGCGAGCCTGTCATGATGATATGGCAGGCCGATAGGTGCGTGATGCTGGGCCTTAATCAAATAGCCGAAGCGGAAATAGACACAAGCTACGCGAAGAAGGAAGGGATAACGATTGTGCGCCGCAGTAGCGGGGGCGGAACCATTTTTACCGATTTAGGTACGCTGTTGTTTACCTTGATACTCCCTGAAACCCAAGAGCGGTATCCGCTTGAAATAGCGAAGGAAAAAATTACCATCATGGTTACTAGCGCGTTAAACGCTATGGGCGTTCCGGTAAACATTGAAGGCCGCAACGACATCCTTGTTGACGGAAAAAAAGTTTCTGGGATCGCTCAATATGCCCGGCATGGCAGGCTCTGCACTCACGGTTCCCTGTTATACGATACCGATTTGGAAACGCTCGCGCGGGTTCTTCGTGCCGATAAAGAAAAAATCAGCTCCAAGGCCCTGAAGTCGGTACGAAGCAGGGTTACCAACATAAAGGAGTACGTAAGCTGCCGGTATTCTACCCGTGAGTTTTGGGGGCTGTTAAAACAGAACCTTTTTCGGGATCAGAATATCCGGGAATACAAACTTACAGAGCATGACCTTGCCCGCGTAGACGGGATTTACCGGCAGAAATACGGAAACCCCTCGTGGACGTTTACGCGGTCGCCTGAGTTTTCGTTTCGCAGCTCGCGGCGCTTTCCCGGCGGCAAAGTGGAAGTGTATCTGGATGTCAAAAAAGGCGTTGTGGAATCCTGCTCGATTCGCGGGGATTTTCTTGGCCTAAAGCCCATCCGCGATCTGGAGCGTGTGTTTGAAGGCGCGGTATTTCAGCGCGAAGCCTTTAGCCGGGCTCTTGACGGGGTTTTTCTGCGTTCTTACCTTGGGAATATTTCCGGGGAAGAACTGTTGTCCTGTGTGTTTGACTAAAATGGGCGGCAAAGAATGACTGGCAAACCTGAATGGCTGCGTGTCCGCTATTCCGGCACGGCGAACCGGGAAATTGTTGAAAAAACCCTTGCCAGCCTTAACTTGAACACCGTTTGCGTGGAGGCGAACTGCCCGAATTACGCCGGATGCTTTTCCCGGAAAACCGCCACGTTTATGATTATGGGAACCGATTGCACGCGCGACTGCCGCTTTTGCAATGTCCGCCACGGCCTGCCCCGCCAGCTAGACCCGCGCGAGCCGGGCAATGTTGCTCAGGCGGTAAAGGAACTTGAACTTAAATACGTGGTAGTTACATCGGTAACAAGAGACGACCTGCCTGACGGCGGCGCGGGGCATTTCGCGCGGGTTATTCTGGCTATAAAACAGTCCGCCCCCGAAACGGTAGTCGAAGTGTTAATTCCCGACTTCAAGGGAAGCCGTAAGGCGCTGGAAACAGTGCTGGACGCCTGCCCCGCGGTTGTAAGCCACAACATGGAAACGGTCAAATCGCTTTACCCCAAAGCGCGCCCGCAGGCGCAGTACACCCGCTCTCTGGAATTGCTGAAAAACATCAAGCGCCTTAACCCGCTTGTCCGCTCAAAGAGCGGAATTATGCTTGGCCTTGGAGAAACGCCGGAAGAGATATACAAAACGCTTGACGATTTGCGGGAAGCTGAATGTGAGTTTTTGACCATCGGCCAGTATCTCGCGCCGTCCAAACAGCATCTTCCCGTGCGGGAGTATGTGGAACCGCAACAGTTTGAGGAATATGGCCTTGCGGCAAAGCGGAAGGGCTTTGCGTTTGTGGCGTCCGCCCCGCTTGTAAGAAGTTCCTTTAACGCGGGACAGGCGTTTGGGCTGTAGCAGGGCGTTACACTGAAGCTTTTAGCGGCCTCACCGCCAGTTGACAGATACTATTGCGTTTTTTAACGGAATTATGGTATTATATTACGACATGGTTGAAAAAAACGGCCTACATAGCAATAAAGTTTCTCTCCAAAAAACAGACAACAGACAACAGACAACAGACAACAGACAACAGACAACAGACAACAGACAACAGACAACAGACAACAGACAACAGACAACAGACAACAGACAACAGACA
>WQUW01000067.1 GCA_009781915.1 Treponema sp.
ACCAAAGGAGATAAATATGCTGGAAGAACAAGTCAAGGCGCGCCTTCAGGATGTACGCCCCAACCTTCAGGCCGATGGCGGGGATGTGGAATTTGTGTCCCTGTCTGACGATGGCGTTGTGTCTGTTAAACTTACCGGAGCGTGCGGTTGCTGTCCCAGAGCCGAAATGACCCTTAAAACCGGAATCGAAGCATATCTAAAAAGGGAAATACCCCAAGTCAATTCCGTGGTCAGGGTGTAACGTCTGCGTAAAGCGCGGGGGCCCGTGGGTTCGCCTGAGTTTCTACCCGTCTGCCGGACGGACATGGAAAAGCGGGGCTAATGCTCTTCCCCCAGCAATGCCCCCGCCGCGCGTGAGCCCTTTGCCAGCGCCTAGCCGAAAAGCCCCACCAAAACGGAAGAAAACCAAGGGATGTACGTTACCAAGAGTACGACAATCATGCGTACTCCAAGGAAGGGCAGTACGTAACGGCATATTTCCATAAAGGGCCGCTTAAAACGGTAGCTGGCCATGAACAGGTTCATCCCCACTGGCGGGGTAAGAAAACCCGCTTCAAGATTGATGATAAAAATAATGCCCAGATGTATGGGGTTAATTTCGTACACCAGCGCTAGGGGGACAACGAGCGGCAGTACCACCAAAATGGCGGAGAATATGTCCATAAAACTGCCAAGCAAAAGCAGGGCCACGTTAAGAAGCAGAAGGAAAAGGTAGCGGGATTCCACCGTCTGCCGCATCCACAGGGCAAAGTTTTCCGGCACTTGCGAATAAATAACCGAGTATGAAAGGGCCTGCGCCATAGCCAGAATGGAAATAATTCCGCCGACAATCGGCACGGCTTTAAGGAGCGCCCGCGGCACGTCTTTCAGGGCGATGTCCCGGTGGATAAACACCTGCACGATAAAAACATAGACCACCGATACGGCGCTTACTTCCACCAGCGTAAGAATGCCGGAGAAAAATCCCCCCACAAGGATAACGGGAAGGAGGATTTCAAACGCCGATCCTTTAAGGGCGGTGACGGTTTCTTTGGGCTTAAACGGCTCCACTGGTGGTATCTTCACCTTTACCGAGGCGATGACCCAGTAGGCCATCATTACAAAGTTGCGAATAACCTTTGGAACGAAGATTTCAAACACCGATCTTCTAAGGGCGGTGTTTTCTTTCGGCTTAAAAGGTTCCGTCGGCATAGTAACTTTCACGGTGGCGATAACCCCGTAGACAATCATCGCCAGCATAAGGATAATGCCCGGAATTATCGCCCCAAGGAAAAAGTCAATGACGGTGTAGGTAACAGTCTCTCCCATGAAAAAGAGGATGCTGTTAATGGTAGAAGCCACAAGAATTATCGGGAGGCTTGGGGGAAAGAGAATGCCGACACCCCCGGCGGAGGTAAGAAGCCCCAGAGAAAACTTTTCCGAATGCCCCGCCCCCGCGCCTCCGCCTTTTTGCAGAATGATAAACAGTATACCCCCAAGGGCAAGAATGGTAACCCCGGAAGCCCCGGTAAAGGACGTGAAAAACGCGCAGATTACCACCGTGGCGATAATCATCCCGCCGGGAATCCAGCCGAAAAGATTGCGGAAGGCCGCTACCAGCCGCTGTCCTGCCTTGCTTTCCGAAAGCAAAAAGCCCGTAAGGGTAAACAGGGGAATGGCGATAAGGTTCCCGTTGGTAAAGGCGGAAAAAACATGAATAAGCCCCGTCTCCGGCTCCCGTCCGCCAGCCTGTAGCATAACAAGGGCTATAGCGCCTATGACAACGAATATCGGGGCCCCGGCAAGGGCCGCCAGAATAAGTAGAAGTATCAGCGGCGTGCCAATGTAAAGGGCGGCGTCATAAAGGAAGTTTACCCACGAATAAAACGGCTGGGGCGGCTCAAAGCCCCAGATGATTTTAGCGATTGCCGGAAGGGCAAGGACGCTTCCCAAAAGAAGGCCGGAGAACGGAATGGCTTTTAGCCAGCCGCTGTCCTGACCCGCTTCCCCGGCGGCGTTCGCGCCCCGCGCCGAATATATGGCGAACCGCAGGGCCATTACCCCGTAGGCCGTAGCCATTATCAGCTTAAAGAAACTTTGGGGGATAATCCCCACGGCTCTTGTGGCGGGGCTGTACACGAACAGGGTAAGGGAGTTCCAAAACAGAACCGTTGTTACAAGTACCGAAAGAAAGCCCGCCGCGAAAGACAAAACGGTTTTAAGTTTTTCGTCCTTGAAATACTGGACAATGGATATGGAGATATGTTCTTTCGCCCTTGTCGTAAGCATGGCGGCGAAAAGCCCCGCTACAAGGAAAATATGCACCAGGAAAGAGGTCGCTCCGGGAATAGCCATGTTAAACGGCCTAAGCGCGGCGACCACCACCGGCAACACAGCCATTGACAGTAAAGCGGCGTAGCAAATTCCCCGTTCCGTGTGTCCGGCAATCCTGCTAATGCCGGACAGTATCTTTTTCATTCCGGTTACCGTTGCGCCCGATGCCTCGCCAGTATGCCGTAGATTCTCTGGTACAGTTCCGAGTCGTAGGAGCTTTCCATAAGAACCGGCGTAACCCGCTCAATCTCGCTGTACCAAAGCTGCGCTTGGGCGGGGCTGGGGTTGTTTACGCTGAGCCCGTCTCTGGACATGGCGGCAACGGCATCGCTTACGGTTCTCTGCATGGTTTGGTCAAGCTCTTCGGCGATTTGGCGGGTAACCCTGAGCAAATCCTGCTGGAAGCGGGGGTTAAGAGCGCCAATCCTGCCCCATGTTACCTGATTGATAACAATGCCGCCAAGAACGGGGGCGATGTTGATAGAAAGCATATTCCTCATGTGGGAATGTATCTGAAAGGCCGCGATTGCCGCGGGGTTTTGGTACAGAGCCATGACCTGCCCCGTGGCGATCATCGGGCCGATGTCTGTCCAATCGGTGTCCACCACCTGAAAGCCCATTGTCGTAAAGGCTGTGTTCAGCTCGGCGGCCTCGACATTGGAGGCTATCCTTTGCCTGCGCAAATCGTCCGGGGTAAACACCGGGTCTCTGGAGAAAATGTTTACAAAGCCGGCCCTGGACCACGCGACAATGAAGTAATTGCCGGAGTTAAACTCGGCTTCCAGGTCGCTCTGGATTTCGTTCATTACGATGTTCAGTTCTTCTTCGTCCCGGATAAGGAAAGGGGCGCTCATGGTCAGTATTGACGGGTTAATGGCGCTTAGCCCGAGCGAGGTGAACACGGCTGACTGTATGGCGTTGGTTGAAAGCGAATGGTGCATCCTGCCTTCGCTGCCTTCGGTTCCACCGTGAAGCACGTTAACCCGCACCTGTCCGTTTGTAACCCTGCTCCATTCGGCGGCGATTCTGTCAAGCGTCCGTCCCCACGGCGATTCTCTTGGAAGGGGCGAGGCCAGCCGTACCACGATGGTTTCCTGAGCCCGGCTGCCACGCTGGGCATGCGCCTCATTCCCAAAGGCCAGCATCAGCGCCGCCGCGAAAACCGTAAAAACAATTTTTTTCATGTTTCGACTCCTGAAATTTCTGTTAAAAATCATCATTCATCCCAAAAATCATCTTCCCATCCGCCAAAGGGCAGGAAAGAAAAATGCCGGTAGGCGTGGTTTAGCATATTTCTGGCCCTCCGCTGGGCAAGGATATTAACCAGCCGTATGGAAGGGTTCGCGTCAACATCTATTGCCAGGGCTGTTTCCAGTTTTTCCCTAAAGGTGTCGTAATCCTGGGCGGGTATGCTGATGGCGCTGGCATAGGAAACAAAGGGCCCCGCCGCAAGGCCCCCGGTTCTTTCCACCGCCCGCCTGAAGTGGACTTGGGCCTGATCCCTGTTGCCGCCAAGGATTTCCGGCAGGGCGGCGTAAAACAGTATGTAAAACTCGTTAAGGGCCCCGTGGCTGAATTCCGGGTACAGTTCGTAGGCTCTGGCGATCATGGCGCTCCACCTTGGAATGGAGGCTCCAAGGGCGAAGTCGAAAACATCAATAGAGAAAGCCGCGAGGCCGCTAGCCGCCGCCCAGTACAACAGGGGGACATCGTCCCGCCTGGCCCGCGCTAGAAGCGCCTGAAGACTGCCGTCCTCGACCCTTGCCGCGCCGAAACCGGGGAACCGTTTTTCCAGAGCGGTGTTCAGGATGGCGTGTCCCCGCAAATGCAGGCGCTTGGCCCGGTCAAAGGCGGCGTGGCGTTCCTGAAAATCGTCGATGGGGTCAAGCATCTCCGCCGGCCCCTGAACAAAGGCGACGGCATACATGACAAACAGCGATCCGGTTGTAAGCATTAGCCCCTGATGGCCGGGGTTTTGTGAAAGCAGGCTCTCGTACATCTTGATGGCGAAAGGAAGGGCGGCCCCCACCAGTTCCGGGTCTGAGTCGGACGTGAACACATCCGCGCTGCCGTCCCCGGTAAGGGCATTGGAGACGGCGTTTATGGCCATCCGGTTAATGGAACAGGACGCCAACAGCGGGACAATACACAACAATACAAAAAGAACCCAGCTTTTTTTCTTCACCCGCGTATTCTAACATTATGGAGAAAAATTGGCAATATGCTGAAGCGGAGGGTGTCAAGGCCTGTTGAACGGACGGCACTGTACAGGCGGGAACACGCCGCCCCTACTCACCAATAACCGCCCTGATGTCCTTCCGGATAGCCGCAAGCTTGCGGCCCGCCTCGGCCTTGGCCGCCGCAAGCCCGCCTGAGTCAAGCCCTGAGCGGCAACTGGCGTAGAACTTGATCTTAGGCTCGGTTCCGCTGGGGCGGGCGCTGACTACAGTGCCGTCTTTCAGGAAGAACTGGAGTACATCGCTGGGGGGCAGCCCGTCCGCGCCGTTTTTAAGGTCTCGAACCCGCTGTATTTCAATGCCGCCAAGGGTTTGGGGCGGGTTTTTGCGGTATTCTTCCATAATATCCGCCATGATGGATGGGCCTTCGGGCCCCTGAAAGTATTTGGAAACCCCCATTTCTTCCCAGTAGCCGCAGATGTGGTAAAGCTCGTCCAAGCGGTCAAGTAGGCTCTTACCCTTGCCCCGCCAGTAAAGCGTCATTTCGGCGGTCAGGGCGGCGGCGGATACCCCGTCCTTGTCCCGGACTTCCGTTCCCGCAAGATAGCCGTAACTTTCCTCCGTGCTGAACACTATCGAAGCGGATTTGTCAGCCTCGCATTTGGCTATGACAGCGGCCAGCCACTTAAAGCCCGTCAAACACTCGAAGCACTTGGCCCCGTAATGCTCCGCCACTTTTTTTTGCATTCCGGTTGTAACAATCGTGTTGACCATCGCCGGGTTTGGCGGCATCTTTCCGGCTTCTTTCAGGGAAAGAAAAATGTAGTCCGCCAAAAGAGCCCCCATCTGGTTTCCGCTGACAAGGGCAAACTCCGCCCCTCCGCTTGCGCTCCGGCTGCCGGAGGGAACAGCCGCGCCAAAACGGTCGGCGTCCGGGTCTGTCGCCATAACCACATCGGCGTTTTCGCTCGCTCCAAGCTTAATCGCCATGTCCAGCGCTTCGGCCTCTTCCGGGTTGGGGAAGGCCACGGTGGGAAAGCTGCCGTCCCCTTCACGCTGCTGGGGAACCGTTATGACGTTAAGGCCAAGGCTGCCAAGAACGCCCTCTACATGGAAGGCCCCGGTTCCGTGAAGCGGCGTGTAGACAATCTTCACCTCCCCGGCTTTCTCTTTAATAAGGCCCGGCCTGAAAAGACAGCGGCGCACCATGTCCCGGTACGGCTCGTCTACTTCCTTGTCTATGATAACCAAAAGCCCTTTTTCAATGGCCTCTTCCCTGTCCATCTCCTGTATTTCCGTAACGGCGTTTACCTCGGCGATAATTCCCTTATCATGCGGGGGGATTACCTGCGCGCCGTCTGTCCAGTACGCTTTGTAGCCGTTGTACTGGGGCGGGTTGTGGCTTGCCGTAACAACAATGCCGGTGTCGCATTTCAAATAGCGTATGGCGAAGGAGAGCTGCGGCGTGGGGCGCATTGCCGAAAAAAGCCATGTCTTTATTCCGTTTGCGGCGAAGATACCGGCGGCGGCCCCGGCAAACTCTGGCGAATACCGGCGGCTGTCAAAGGCGATAGCGGCGGAAAGGCCCCCCTCGCCCGGCCCCTTTCGCGCCCTGTCCGGGAAGGCTTTTTTAAGGTACGCGGCAAGCCCCTGCGTGGCGCTCTTTACTACCAGCGTGTTCATGCGGTTATAGCCGCCGCCGATAACTCCCCGCAGGCCGCCGGTTCCAAACTCAAGGTTGCGATAAAACCTGTCCGCCAGTTCTTCGTAATCTCTGGCGGCAAGAAGATCTTCCACTTCTTTCCTGAAATGCGGGTCTTTCTCCCGCGCGATATACTCTTTTGCCCGCCCGGTAAGCGCTGTTTTGTCCATAGTTGTCTCCTTACTTGATCCAGTATAACTTCACCGGGCGCTGGACGCAATGCGTCCGGCGGCAAAAAACGGCCTGCGGCATGGGGGCGTGGCGGATATGCCTTGCTTGTTGCCTGTTTTCATAATAGTATTACTATATGTTCGATGAAACCTTTGACCGGATAACTCAAAACCCCTCTGTTATGGGCGGCAAGCCCTGTGTTCGTGGTATGCGAGTAACCGTTGGCATGATCGTGGGTCAGATTGGCGCAGGAGTGAGCATCGAGGAAATTCTCTCTGATTATCCTTATCTTGAAAGGGAAGATATTATGCAGGCCCTACGCTACGCTGCCGTTCTTGCTCAATGGCGTGAGGTTGCCCTCGCCGAAGCATGAAAATCCTTATAGATATGAACCTTTCCCCCGGATGGGCTGGTTTTTTGACTAAAAACGGCATAGAAGCGGTGCATTGGTTATCTGTTGGCCGCCCGGATTCTCCCGATACCGAAATCATTGCGTACGCCAAAGAGCATGACTTTACAGTTTTGACCTGCGATCTTGATTTTGGTTTTATTCTTGGCATTACCCACGGTAGAAAACCGAGTGTCATCCAGACAAGAACCGGCGACCTTGGATATGACAGGATTGGCGATGCAGTGGTTAGCGCAATCAAACAAGTCGCTATCGATATTGAAAAAGGCGCATTGGTTACCATTGGCTCACAGAAAATCCGTGTTACTCTGCTCCCCCTATCGAGGTGCGGGGTATAGGCTCTGCACCGAAGCGCTGGACGCAATGCGTCCGGCGGCGAAAAACGGCCTGCGGCATGGGGGTCGTGGCGGGCTCAACTTTAAACTTGACAGACCACAGGTTATTACTCTATTGTATGCGTAGTGGAAGCGATTGACCTATCAAGCATCAATTTGAAAGACGAAAGGGGGTAACCGTGAAAAAAGCATTGTTGTCTTTTGCGCTGACAATTGGGGTGTGTTCTATGGCGTTCTCGCTGCACGAGACATGGTTTTCTGTCGGGCATGAACGGGCGTTTCTTGTGGAAACATACAGATTCCATGGAAACACAATTGATACAAGCACCGCTTTAAGGGGAGTAAATGCCTCTACATACAGGTTTTTTACGGATAGAACGGGAATCTTCGTGCATGGATCACTTCTTTTTCCCACAAGTGGCTGGGTGTGGGATAATGATGGGATGTCAAACATCGATTTCACTCTTCACGCGATGAATATGCAGATTGGTCTTATTATGGGAGTCGCGTTTAGATTTGATTTTACCGATGACTTTAAATCTTATCTTGGAATTGGCCTTAATTACGTAACGGCTATTGCCTCTTACTTCGGACAGGGAGGCGGGAACGTGTCTTATGACAGGTTTACACGCACTCTTGGAATAGGCGCTGATGTGGGGTTGAAGGTCGATGTAACCGACCGTTTTTTTGTAAGGTTAGGCAGCATAGTAACATTTGATTTTGCAAAACATACCTCTTTGGATATTTTTTCAGGAACAGAGCGTACAAGCTCACATTCCGGATGGAATGAAAGTTTTTTTATGCTTGGCCTGCGTCCGTATATCTCTCTCGGCATTAATTTATTTTGGATAGCCGACGAAAATAACCGCCTAAGATTGGCAACAGGAAAGCCTTAGCAGGGTTACGGCCCAAGCCTATTGCGGCTTTTTTAAATACAAAACCGCGCAGAAAAAGGCAGTCAGCGGCATGGCAAACAAAATGCCCAAAATGCCAGCCAGCGACTGTAGAATTTCCACGGAAATCATTTCCCGGTTTAACAGCCCCAACAGCGAATTGCTGTAGGCGCTTAACACAAGCACCACCGACAGCGAAGTGCCGATATACGCAAGGATAAGCGTGTTTGCCATGCTGCCCATAATGTCCCGCCCAATCGTTACGCCTGAACGGAACAGCGTTTCAAACGTAATCGCCTTGGCCTTCTGCTTTATTTCCCACAACGCGGACGAGATTGACAGCGCCACGTCCATAATGGCCCCCATCGCGCCTATAATAACGCCGGCAAAAATAATCGCCCGCAGGTCAACCGGGCTTTCAAGCGGCAGGTTCTGTAAGTGCCGTGAATGTTCGTCAAGAAATCCGGTCAGGTGCAATACCCTGTCCATAATGACCGTAATTATTCCGGTTACGGCAAGTCCGCTGGCGCAGCCAACTGACGCGGCAAACGCCTTTTTGTTAAAGCCGACTACAAGTAACAGCGTCATTGTTATTGTGTACGCGCACACAAGAAGCGACATTACATAAATGTTTTTCCCCGAAAGAATTGCCGGGATAAAAACGCCAAAAACCGCCCCGCAGGTTAAGGCAAGCGAAAGCATCGTGTTAAAACCCTTTCTGCCGCCAAAGGCAAGAATGCACAGCGTAAACAAAACCCCCAACCCAAGCAGCCTGTTTGTCCGCAAATATCCGTAAAAAAACCATTCGCCATGAAACTCGTTGTAAATCAATAGAATGGCATCGCCGGGCTCAACTTCCCTTGCCTGCACCCACGAAAAATCGCCCATGCTTTGCGATGCCGTAAGAACGCTGCCCCTCCGCTGCCCCCGTGTTACCCGCGCCTCGAAATACACAATCTCGCCTTCAAAAATCATAAACTCGTCAAAGGCTTCCGGCGTGTACCGCTGTGTAATTCCCTGTACCGAAGCCCGCACAACTTCCTGCGAGGCGTTTTGAAAAATAAACGAATCCCGTACCGCTATTCCGTGGCCTATAACAACACACAAAAGGGCGATGACAACCGTTACAACATAGGGAAGACTGATTCGCATGGCAATTCCTTTATTCGTCTTGATGTACTTTCAAAATAACAACACTGAACCGGCGCTATTGTAACAGCCGTTCCAGCTCCCGCGCGTGGCTGTCAAGGCCGATTGCCCGGTAAATATCCGCCGCGCGGCGATGGGCGGCACGGGATTCCCCGGCGCGCCCTGAGTTCCGGTACACATCGCCCATAGCGTGCCAGCTTGAAGCAAGGCCAAAGCCGTTCTCCGCCCGGCGGTCAAAGGCAATCGCCGTTCTTAGGGCCGCAAGGGCATCATCGTAGTTTCCCGCGACAGACCGGATAGAGGCGATTACAAACCACGCATAGGCGGCATCGGCAAGAAGGCGGCCCCTTTCATAGATTCCAAGGGCGCGCATGGCAGCGGCCTCGGCCTGTGCCCAGCGGCGTAACTGCTTTTCCGCCATGCCTAGGGTGATATACCCGGAGGCGGTGGCGGCGGCATCGCGGCGTACCACGGAAATCTCCCGCAGAACCTGCTCCTTAAGCCCTTGGGCCTCGGCATCCGCGGCTTGCCCGGCTTGGGGGCTTTCAGCGTACCAATACTCTGCCGAAAGCTGTACCAGCCGCGCCCGGATTGCGTAGATACGCGCCCGCGCCGCAAGCGCAGGCAGGCCCGACGCGTCCCCTTCGGCGGCGGCGCTTTCCCATGTCTGGAAAGCCTCGGCGCTGCGGCCAAGCGAAAAGAGCACACCCGCCCGGCTTATAGCGATATTTACCCGCAGAGGGGGATCATCGGCAGTCAGCGCCAGCCGCCATGCGTCTTCAAGAATAACTAGGGCATCCCCAAAGCGCCCTTGGCCCGCGTTGTGATGCGCTAGGCTCAACTGGTTTGCCGCGGCATTGCGGATGGCAAAGACTTCATCGGGCCTAGAGGGGGCGCTGGAGCAGGCGGAAAGCGAAACGGCAAGCGGGAAGCTGGCGGCGAGCAACACAACCAGCGCCTTTCTGGCGGCTATTTTTTTTCTTCCCGGCTTTGGGTGTATGGTTTCCCTCGTCATTTCACGTCTCCATTAGGCGTATTAAACGCATTAAAACCGTATATTCCGGGGGCTTATGCCGCCGGTCTCGCTCTGTGGCCTTTCGGGAACGCCCCGCCTGAGCAGGGGATTATTGGTAAGGGCCACCAGCACATCTTCGGCGACACTTATGGTCGAGCGCAGTTCCATTATAAGACCGGCAAGCTGGGGAAGCTGGGCGGGAACAAAGGCCGTGGCCCTGTCCAGATTTTCAAGTATTGAAGAAATGGAAGCAAGGGATTCGGCAAGGCTCGTGTACACTTCCCCGCCGGGATCGGCGAGTTCGGCGGTAAGGACATTGATACTGCCCATGATGGGAACCAGTTCCGCGCTAAGGCCTTCGATTGTCCTTCGCAGGCTTCCGGCGATCTGGCCTATCTCGGTGGCGTCCGTTCCCGGCCCAAACGCCTCGTTCACATAGGCAAGGAGCTGGGCCGCTTCATCGAACATGAAACTTGCCCGGTGCATTAAAACCGAGATGCCGTCGTCCTGCTGGGGCTCGACTGCCAGCCCCCGAAGCACCAGTTCCCGCGCCTCGGCGGAACCCAAAGCGGGCACGAAAGCGCCATCGGGCAGCTCTTCTCCCCGTCCGGGATGGAACAGAAACTGATTGCCAATTCCAATGGGGCTGGTCATCATTTCCACGGTAGAGCCAAGCCGGGCCCTGCCCCGGTGTTCCTCCAAGATGGAAAAGGCGACTACCACATCATCATCCACAAGGCGGAAATTCCGTATGTGCCCGATGGTAAAACCCCGGTACTGAATCGCCATGTTCCTGCTTAGCCCCCCGGCGGAGGGCAGCGTGGTATAGAAAGAGACCTCGCGGGCAAACCACATCTGAGACCGCCCAAGCATGACGACAACGAACACCAGCGATACAAGAGACAGGATGATAAAAAACCCGACAATTTGTTCGGCAAAACGTATCTTAAATTTCACGATACCCTCGTTTCAGACGCGATTCCGCTTTCCAGATAGCGGGCCAGCCCCTCATCTTTCTCTATTTCTTCCCGTGAAAACACGCGGGAAAACTGCCCGTCAAGAATCATAACTACATAATCGGCAATATTTCTTACAATACGGAAATCGTGGCTGACAAATATGACGGTGTTTTGGCTGGCCCGGTGCTGGCGCACAATGCCGATGAGCCTTTGGGCGGCGGAATCGTCCACGGATTCTGTCCATTCATCAAGGAACAACAGGACGGGGCGGCACACTATGGCGCGGGCAAAGGCGATAAGCTTCTGTTCGCCCATAGAAAGCTGGGCGGGCCGGAGGGAAAGGGATCGCCTGTAGCCTGTTTCCCCCAGCACGGCGCGGATGCGGCTTTCCCGCTGGGCCGCAGGCATTTTGGGGAAATGAATCCGCAGGGGCAGTTCCAGTATCTCGTACAGGTTCTGGTTTGCCCACAGCGCGGAGTCCTGAAAAACCATTGCCGCTTCCCGGCGAAAATTGAGGTTTTCCTGACGGCTCATGGCGAAAACGTCCTTGCCCCGGAACCGCACCACACCGGAGGCGGGAACCAATAGGCCGGCGGCAAGTTTTAAGATGGTGCTTTTTCCGCACCCGGAAGGGCCCACCAGCGCGGTCGCTTTGCCTTCTTCAAACGTGAAGGAAAATTCCCGCACAATGGTCTGCTTCTGCGCCGAAAAAGAAACATTTTTAAGCTCGATAATCCCGGACATGAAACTCATTCCCCCGCTCTTGTGGCCTTCGCGCTACGCCAGCATGACATAAAGGGCGGAAAGCAGAACATTGACGACAATGCACCAGCCAAACGCCGCCCCAACGGATTTTAGCCCGGCAACGGGGATTTCCGTGCTGGCCCGTTCCACGGCAAGCCCTCTGGTTATGGCTACCATAGAAATAATCATGCCAAACGCTATGCTTTTTGTGATGGAAATAAGCAGGGTTGGCAGGGTCAAATTTTCCAGCAGATACCCAAAGAAAACCGATGCCGGAAGGGGGGTAAAAAACCGGGCTACTACATACGACCCGGCAAGGCCGAATATGCTAAAAAAGATATTCAGCATGAAAAGGGAGATGGTAACCCCCAAAAACCGGGGAACCGCCAAGTATTCTATGGGGTCAACGCCGACTGATATGTAGGCTTCAACCTCGTGGGAAATGACCATTCCGGCCATTTCCGTGGCAATCGCGGTGGCTGAGCGGGCGATGATGATAAAGGCTGTTAGTAGGGGGCCAAGCTCGCGGGTAATGATGAGGATAAGCAGGGAGTATATCAGGCGTTCTTGGGAAAAGGCTGACAGGAAGGGGATGCCAACGACGGTTACCGCGGCCCCAATAGCGATGGCTAAGAGGGTGGCGATGCCCAGCGCTTCCACGAAGGTAAAGAGTATCTGCATTATCAGTATTTTATAGGCGGCCTGTCCCCTGCGCCCAAAACTCCATACTCCTTTAAGGACGCGCGCGAAAAAGCCCACGTTATAAAATATGGAATTGAAGAATGTTCCCATTCGCTTGTTATTCCTTTACGTCCGCGTGGCTCATGTCCGCGCAATTTCAGGCACTGGTTTTTCTTAATAAGGCCCCCCTGCCGCCCGGCACGGGGGGCCAATCTGGTTATTTCTTTATTTTTCCGACAAAGCTCTCCAATACATCGTCCATGTTCGGGCGGCCGATTTCCTGCAGACTGTATTCTACCCGTGTGCAGGGTTTGCCGATTTTTATTACCCTCTGCAAATCTATCGGAGTGGCTATGACCACGGAATCGCAGTCGGTTTTCTCGATAGTGGCGGACAGGTCTTTCATCTGCTGTTCGCCGTAGCCCATAGCCGGCAAGAGCGTGCCGATATTGGGATAGATGCGGTATGTTTCGGAAAGTCTGCCGACGGCGTACTGCCGGGGGTCAACGATGCTGGCGGCCCCAAAGCGCCGGGCCGCGACAATGCCGGCCCCGATTTTCATGTCGCCGTGGGTAAGGGTGGGGCCGTCCTCTATTACCAGTACCCGCTTGCCCCGGATTACTTCCGGCTTGTCCACGGTGATGGTAGAAGCGGCATCCACGACTGTCGCGTTGGGGTTTACCCGCTCGACATTGCTCCGCACTATCTGGATGTTTTCAAAATCGGCGCTGTCGATCTTGTTGATTACGACAACATCGGCAAGCCGCAGGGTGATTTCGCCGGGATAATAGAACAGTTCGTGTCCGGGCCGGTGCGGGTCTACAACGGTAATCATTAAGTCGGGCTTGTAGAAGGGGAAGTCGTTGTTGCCGCCGTCCCACAGGATTACATCGCAGCCTTTGGGGTCGTTTTCCGCGGCGCGCAGAATCGCTTCGTAATCCACCCCGGCGTAAATGACGTTTCCACGGGCTATGTGGGGCTCGAATTCTTCCATTTCTTCGATGGTGCAATTGTGCTTTTTGAGGTCTTCGATAGCGGCGAAGCGCATCACTTTCTGGGCTTCAAGGTCGCCGTAGGGCATGGGGTGGCGGACGGCTATTACTTTTAGCCCTTTCGCCATTAACGCCTCGGCAACGCGGCGGGAGGTCTGGCTTTTGCCGCAGCCTGTGCGCACGGCTCCCACGGCGATAACGGGTTTTGAGCTTTTAAGCATGGTGTTCTTGTGCCCAAGCATGGCAAAACTCGCGCCGGCGGCGTTTACCCTAGCGCCCACGCCCATAACAAAATTGTAGGGGACGTCGCTGTAGGAAAAGACGCATCCGTCCGCGTCAAGTTCTTTGATGATCTTTTCCAGATCGTCTTCGGCATAAATGGGAATGCCTTCCGGATACAGGCTGCCGGCAAGGGCTGCCGGGTATTTACGGCCAGCTATGTCCGGTATTTGCGCTGCGGTAAAGGCTACTACCTTGTAGGCGGGGTTGTCCCGGTAAAAGGTATTGAAGTTGTGAAAATCTCGTCCGGCGGCGCCGATTATGATAATTTTCCGTGGGGCCATAGTGTCTCCCTTGTCTTGAAGTATGGGCATTCGTACAGAACGCCAGAGTTGCCGTTATATCATAGCGGTTTTTTTTGATATGCTCAATAGGATGTCGCCCCCCGCCCGCGCATGAGCCATCAGCGCAATGCCCGGCGGGGCATTGCTGGGGGGCATTCCCGGCGAAGCCGGGAATGCTGTGTGAGGCGGCTGGCGCTACGTTCCTTCCGCGCGGGCTTCCAGCACCTTCGTAACGGCAAGCACTGTTTCCACGTCCCTTTCGCTAAGCTCCACCAGCAACTGGATTATCGCGCCGATGTTTTTTTCCCGCGCCTTCGCCTCATGCCCGCTTACAAGGTATTCGACCGTTACGCCTAACGCGCCGGCTATCTTCGCGGCGATGTCCGCCGGGGGTATCGAGGCCCGCGCGCCAAGGTAGCAGTCTAGCGTGCCCTTGGCAACGCCTGTTATGGCGCTTAACTTCCCGACCGTCAGCCGCCGGGAAGTAAGCGCCGCTCGCAAGTTTGCTTTAAAGCCGTTCATAACAGGTATGCCGTGGGCAAGAGCAGTGCGGGAAGGCCCCGCCTAGAACGCCCGGATTGTCATGCCCACACTAATCCTGTGGAATGACTCGCTTCTGTACCTGCCCAGCCTGAATTCATATTCTGCGTAGAAAAACGCGGGGCCCCGTAACATGAGTTCAACCGAAGGCTTGAACGTTATAAGCCGTGACTCATTAAAGTAATCGGTGGAGCGAAACTCCGTGGTAAAAGAAGCCGTTAGTTCAGGGCTTACCATGTACGAAACGCCGGGGGTAAAAAACAGTTCCATATCCCTTCCCGGCATATCCCCTGACGGCTCGGCGAAGAATGTCTGCCCGGTAAGCACAGACACGGTAAGGGGCCGCGTAACTCTGTACGCCAGCTTTTGTTTTACCTCGACCATGCCGCCAAAACCGGGATCGTCCCATGACGCGAGGTGCGCCGCCCTGACCTGAATGCCCGCCGATGTTAAATCGGGGATGCCGGTAAAATTAAACCCGAAAAGGGCGTGGGCATTGCCGCCCATGTTATACGCGAAGAATGTGTTAAACATGGGGTGAATATATGTCGCGCCGAATATCGTCCGTTCAAAGAGCTGTTCCATATTGTTGCCTTCGACACGAAA
>WQUW01000068.1 GCA_009781915.1 Treponema sp.
TGCCCCGAATACCGCGCAAAGCCAGAGTCCACAGTTCCGTCTTTTACGGAACCTTGGCCCGCCAGTAGGAAAAAGCGGCCCGTAGGGGCTGTTTATATATGACGGCGGCGTCAATAACACCGCGAAGGAGTCTTTTTTATGAGGAAAGTGTTAATTGTTGTAATGGTAGTCATGATGACTGCCACTGGCCTGTATGCCCAGCAGGAAGGTCAGTTCACTCTTGGAGCGCGTGTTGGCGGCGGTATTAATTTCAACAGTTCAGAGGACTTAGGGCGCGCCCCCGGAGAAATTCTTGACAACGTTGTTCCGGGAATTCCGGGAACTATCATCGGTGGAATCCTTGGCGCTGTTGTTTCAACTGATGACGTGGTTGCTCCCAACTTTAACTTTGGTCTGTACGGTAATTACGCGATTACGGACAGGCTTTCCATACAGGCGGAACTTAATTTTATGTTCTTTAATAGCTACATCATGGAGGTGTCTGTTTTGGGGACTACCCTTCTTGATATAGCTGCCTACTATCACAGCCTTGATATTCCATTGCTGTTTAGATTTAACGCTTTTAGGCCACAGAACCCTTGGACTCTTGGCATAATGGCGGGCCCACATATTTCAATTCCGCTAGTAAGAGCTGGTGTTTTTCGGGTTTTTGACACCGATGACAACGAACTTGCCGAAGTAGATTTTGATATTGACAACTTTGCTACTATCGGGGTTACCGCGGGGCTCTTTTTCGGACGCCAGTTGGGGCCCGGACGTTTAATGGCAGAGATGCGCTTTGTCTTGGACGCTAACGCCGTGCAAACAAGTATACTTGGATATACGTTTGATATTATGCGGCGGCGGGCGCTTAATTTTTCCATCGGCTACGAACTGTCGTTCTAACAAGCGGTCAACTTAAAAACCGGGGGCTGTCCGTACTTGCGGGCGGCCCCTTTGCGTTCTTTGTCGGCATTAGCGCCATGGCTGGCGCAGATGCTCTTCCCCCCAGCAATGCCCCGCCGCGTGTGAGCCTCAGGCCTAACGCCCGGCAGGGGAGGATATACGGTTTAAGAAGCCATTTGCATGGACTCTCCGCGAAGGAGACCGTGGCTCCGTAGCGGGTTCCCCATGCGGGATTCTTAAACCGTATATCCTCCCCTGCCGGAGCTTTATGCGGAAGTGCATGGCTCACGCGCGGCGGCGGGGGGCAATTGACTGAAACCCTCCCTCGTTCCATAATGACTACACCATGAAACGCAGACTAATTACTTCCGCGCTCCCTTATGTGAACAACGTTCCGCATCTGGGCAATCTTATTCAGGTTCTTTCCGCCGACGTCTTTGCCCGCTTTTGCAGAATCCGGGGATACGAAACGCTTTACGTGTGCGGAACCGACGAGTACGGCACGGCAACGGAAACTAGGGCCGCCGAGGAAGGCGTAACGCCCCAAGAACTTTGCGGGCGCTACTACGCGATCCACGACGGGATTTACCGCTGGTTCGCCATCGCCTTCGATACATTCGGGCGCACCTCCACACCCATCCAGACCGAGGTTACTCAGGACATCTTCAAAAAACTGGATGCCTCAGGCTTTATCGTAGAGCGGGAGATCGAACAACTCCACTGCTCCCGCTGCCGCCGCTTTCTGGCCGACCGCTATGTCTCAGGCGTTTGCCCCCACTGCCGCTCCGCCAATGCCCGCGGCGATCAGTGCGAGGACTGCGGCAAACTTCTTGACCCAACCGAACTCAAAGAGCCCCAATGCTCAAGCTGCGGCGATACCCCGAAGGCGGAAAAAACAAAGCACCTGTATATCGACCTTCCCGGCATCAAAAACCGCCTTGAAGCGTGGATCAAAACAGCGTCCGTCAAGGGCTTTTGGGCGAATAACGCTGTGCAAATGACTCAGGCGTGGATACGGGACGGACTGCGGGAACGCGCCATTACCCGTGACCTAAAATGGGGCATCCCCGTGCCCAAGCCGGGGTACGAGAAAAAAGTTTTCTACGTCTGGTTTGACGCCCCCATCGGGTATATTTCGATAACGGGAAACCTCGCCCAAGAGCGGGGACTTGACTGGCAAAGCTTTGTCGATTACTGGTGGAAAAGTCCCGGCGAGACTGAGCTTTTTCAGTTTATCGGCAAGGACAACATTCCCTTTCACACCGTAATCTTCCCTTCAAGCCTTTTGGGAAGCGGGGACGGCTGGACGATGCTGCACCATATGTCATCGAGCGAGTACCTGAATTACGAAAGCGGGAAGTTTTCCAAGTCGCGGGGCATTGGCGTGTTCGGCACGGATGTGATGGAAACAGGAATCCCGGCGGACGTGTGGCGCTTCTACATTTTTTACAACCGTCCGGAAAAGGCGGACGCTCTTTTCACATGGAAGGATTTTCAGGAAAAGGTAAACGGGGAACTTATCGGCAACATGGGAAACCTCGTAAACCGCACACTTTCTTTCGTTAGCCGCTATTATGACGGGAACATTCCGGACGGTGATTGTGGTGATAACAGCGAATTTTGGGAAACCGTAAAAAAGCACGAGGAAAGCGTAACGGCGGCTCTGGAGCGGGCAAACTTGCGCGACGCCTTTCGCCACATTTTTGAACTTTCCTCCTTCGCAAATAAATCGTTTCAGGACGGACAGCCGTGGCGCGCACGCAAAGGAGACCCCGCTAGCGGCAAAGAAGGCCCTCAGGCGGCGGCGGCGCTGATAAAAAACCTTTGCTATGTTGTGCGGGACATCGCCGTGATGTTGCATCCTTTTATGCCGCAGGCCGCTGAACAAATCGCCTCGTTCTTTGGTCTTAGTTTCGGCCCCGGCCTTGTGTACACAAAAGGGGAGGGCAGGCTTTCGTGGGACGACCTTGGGAAACTTGGGGGGCTTGAAAAAGTAGTAACGTGCGAAGTTCTTTTTTCCAAGCTCGAAGACGAAAAGATTTCCGAACTGCGCCAGAAGTTTTCCGGCAGCCAGAAGGAGAGGGCAGGGGAGGCTGAAGCGGAAACGGAGACCGTGGACAGCCGCTTCGCCAAAACGGTTGATCTGCGGGTAGCGAAAATCGTCAAGATCGAGCGCCATCCCAAGGCGGACAAGCTCTACATAGAAACGCTGGAAATCGCCGGAGCTGACGGCGCTGTCGAGGAGCGGGTAATCGTGTCCGGCCTTGTGCCTTTCTACAGGGAAGAAGAACTGCTTGGCAAACACATTATTGTGGCGTACAACCTTAAAGCGGCGAAACTCAGGGGCGTGGAAAGCCGGGGAATGCTCCTTGCCGCTTCCGGCCGTGGCGGCCCCCCCGGCGAGGACGGTGCGCCCACTGAGCAGGTAGAAGTGCTGGATGCCGGGGATATTCCCCCCGGAACAAGGGTTACGCTTGAAGGTCTCGATGCCGGCGAGCCCCCTGCCGAGATAGACATTGAAACATTCTTTTCCATCCCTATTGAAGTTGTGGACAACACGGTTATGATTGGCGGCAGAGCCATGACGCTGGGGGGAAAGCCTGTAACAACCAGCGTTATTTCCCGCGGCGGGGTTCACTAATGGCCCCGGGCCGGGGGGTTCTGAAACAGATTCAGCGGGTGGAGCTTTCCGCCTGCGCCACCGCCGCTTCTTTTCTTCAGTCGGATTTTTGGGGCGCTTTCAAGGCCCGCTTCGGCTGGGAGGCGCTGGCCTTTGATGTGCAGTGGGACTGGGAAGGTTCAAGTCACGAAGGTTCAAGTGGCGGGCAGGCGGGCGGCTGTCTTTTGGCGCTTCGCCGATCCCTCGCGGCGGGCTTCTCGCTGGCCTACATTCCCTTGGGGCCGGAGTTGCCTGAAGGTTTCCCCGCCGGGCTGCGGGAGGCCGCCCTTACGGAACTGGCCTTGGCCCTGAAAGCGCTGTTTCCCCCTGACACGGCCTTTATCCGCTTTGATCCCCCGTGGCACACCGAAGGGCCCAGCGCGCCCCCGCCACGGATACCGCCCCCCTTTGTCCGCGCCCCGGCGGACATACAGGCCCCGGACACGGTTCTTGTTGACCTTGCCCGGCCTGTGGAATCCGTTTTGGCGGAAATGAAACCCAAGTGGCGGTACAACGCCCGCCTTGCCCTGAAAAGGGGCGTTACGGCGCGCCGGGCCGGGGCGGAGGAGGTGGGCGTGTTTTACGGGCTACTAAAAGAGACCGCCCGGCGGGACGGCATTGCCATTCACGGGCAAGAGTACTATGCCGCCCTTCTTGACAATGGCTGGTACAATGGCGCGCCGCCGGATATACGGCTTTACCTTGCCGAGCATGAGGGGGATGTCCTTGCGGGCATTGTAACCCTTTTCAGGGGGCCGCAGGCGGTGTACCTGTACGGCGCGTCTTCGGGCAAGAAGCGCAATCTTATGGCGCCCTACGCCCTGCAGGTAAAGGCAATGGAGGACGCCAGCGCCGCTGGATGCCGGCAGTACGATCTTTTCGGCATTCCCCCTAGCGGCGACCCGTCCCACCCTATGGCGGGGCTCTACCTGTTTAAGACGGGCTTTGGCGGCAGAATCATCCACCGCCCGGGAAGCTGGGACTTCCCCTGCCGACCCTTGCTGTACCGCCTTTTCCGTGGCGCGGAAGCCCTGCGGAAAAGGTTGCGGACGCTGCGGAAAAAGCGGGCTTAGAGCTTTTCCGTAACCAGCCTGTTGTTATTCCTGTCCAGCCGGATTCTTACCTTCTTTAAAGGCTCGGTTACAAAAAGCGCCGTCTGGCATATTTCGATAAGCGTGCCGCCTGTAATTTCTCCTTTTACTTCCACCACAGCGTCTTCGCGGGCGTTTGGCTGACCCAGAATCTCCGAGACCCTCGCTTGCGCCTTGCGCTGCTCTTCTTCAAGCCGTTGGCGAATGGCCTGTAACTTAGCCATCGTTTCCCCGCCCGCTCTCGCGTCCTCCATGATCTCCTTTAGGCGGCCCAGCCGTACCGCCAGGATTCTAAGAACAGCGTTGTTCTTTTCTTTTTCCTGCTCCAGAGTAAAATCCACGCCGCAGTGGATACGGGCGGCCTTGCCGGTTTTTCTTCCCACGCTGCCGGCCCGAACTCCCGTAAGGGCGTAAATCTCCCCTCCGACAATGCGCCCCTTGTCCCCCATAACAAGGCTCTCCAAAGTAAAAATCCTTGAATTGACGATTTCCAAGTCAACGCTGATAGTTTTCCTGCACGCCACATGGCAGTTATCTATGAATTTGGTTTTCAGGCTTCCGCCCACTTTGACCAAGGCCCGGCCCCTGCCGATAATTCCCCCCGCCACATTAAGATCGCCCTTTGTAATAGCGTCCGTTACATCGAACGTCTGCTTAATGCTCACAGAGCCGCCCGAATAAATCTTAAAGCCGTCCGAGACTTCCCCGTGAATCTCCACATTGCCCGGAAAAATGATATTCCCCGTGCCGTAGCCCACAGGCCCCTTGATAACCAGCGAATCCCTGACGCTTACCACTTTTTTGTTTACGACAAGCTGCCCGTTAATGTTGGAAAGCAGATACCGATCTTCCATCCGGGTATTTTCGCCCCCGGCCAACAGCCCAGCCGGATTGGTGACATTGTAGCCAATACTGTCTCCGTGGACATTTTTCCCGTCCCGCCCCGGCTTGTGGCGCTTTAGTTTCGCCAGCGCCTGATCTTTTTTGACAATAATAAAAGGCGAGCGTTCCCGGTGATCCACCGGATCCGTTTCATTTACCGGGGCCGGATTTTTCCGCTCAAAAAGAGGGTTAAGCTGTAAGTACTCAGGTACTTCGTTAAACGCCGGCTCTCCTTGCGCGATACGCACACCCGCGACAACAGCATTCGTTTTTACGCACTCTTCAAGGGCTCTGTTAATTTCGTCATGCTGAATGCCATAGCGGATATTGTTCTCAGTGAGAAGCGCGGCTATGTATTCATGAGTGATAGGGGAACCGCCACTAGCGGGGGGAAAAAAATCACCGGTAACCGTAAGGTTGTTATTTAGAAAGGTGAGGGTGATCTTCCCGTTGCCCGCTCCGGCATTTCTTCCGTCTTCCATCTGCAGCGCCCTTTTTTTCCAGCTTTTTCATTATCGGCACTGCCGCCGCAACGGTACAGGGGGTGGGGTACAGGGCCCCCGCCGCGCGTGAGCGTTTCCGCCAAAAACCCCGGCAGGGCGCCGCTTATTTAATCTCAATGCCCAGCAAGGATTCCCATAGCCGGACAACTGCGGGCTGGGATTCTTTGCCATGCCCCTTAGCCTTGGCGGCCTTGAAAATCTCGTGGACAATGGCCGTTACGGGAACAGGCACATCGTTATCTTTGGAAAGGCTTAAAGCGTAGCCTAAGTCTTTCCAGTGGATGTCCACAGTGCCGCCCGGCTTGAACTCTCTGGAAAGCATATCGTTAGCCGCCACGTCCAGCACTTTGGAGCCAGCCCAGCCGCCCTTAATGGCGTTGTAGAGGGTTTTGGGATCAAGGCCGCTTTTCGCGCCAAGGGCAAAAGATTCGGCGATTACGGCGAAGGTAGAGCCCACAATCATCTGGTTTACCGCCTTGGCAATCTGCCCCGTGCAAATATCCCCCATGTGAACCACCGAGGCCCCCATCGCGTGAAAGTATTCCTTTGTCTCTTCAAAGGCATCTTTCTTTGCCCCAATCATGAAGGAAAGCGTTCCCCCGATAGCCGCCATTTCCCCGCCGCTGACCGGAGCGTCAATAAACCCAACGCCGCGCTTTTCAAGTTCCGCCGCCATCTCTTTTACCACGGTAACTTCCGTTGTGGAAGTGTCCACCACCACCGATCCCTTTTTCATGTGGCTTGTAAGCCCGTCCCCGCCAAGAACCACTTCCCGGACAACGGCGGAACTGGGAAGGGAAAGAAACACAATGTCCGCCCGGGAGGCAATGCCGGGAATGTCCCCCACAGCTTGCGCCTGACCTTCGGGCAGGGAACGGGAGCGCTCCTTGTCCACATCGTAGACCAAAAGCCCGGGGTACTTCCCGGACAAGTTCCGGGACATGGGTAAGCCCATAACCCCCAGCCCGATAAATCCAAGTGTCTTTGCCATGCCTTTGCTCCTTATATGTACACTTATACCGCCTACTGGATAATCTTGTCTATAATGATATTCACTTCCTCGATAAGAATCCCCGTAAAGCGTTCAATGTTTTCGATTATGTACTGCTGTAGCTCATGAATATTCCCCCCAAGCTGAATGCCGTAGGGAACGTCAATGGTAATCGCCAGCCGGTAACCGATTTCATTGTCCCGGACAACAATCTTCTTGATGCGCACGTTCTGGTTATGCTCGTCCACGCAATGAATGACCATCTGGCTTAAAGCCGCCTCGGAAATAACCACCTTGCCCCGCTTGGAGTATTCCGGGCGAACCACGGATTTTTCGTGAACGCTGGGAGTAGCGCCAAGGCCGATAGGTCCGTGCTTGCGCTTGAAAATTTTGATGGCGTTAAAAAAAATGTTGGGGTAGCTCCGCTTTATCTCGATAGACGGCACGGGGATTACGTGCTTTCCTTCTATGCGCCGGGTGCGTATGGCCTTTTCAATTTCTTCCTGTGAAGATATGTCTCCAATCCTGACAATTTTGGACGGAGCCGGAATCTGAAGCCGGGCGGCGATTTTGCTTACCATTTTTTCCGATGTCCCCAGAATAAGGATTCTACTTGTTTTTTCTTCCTGAAGCTTTTTGGCTACTTCGTCCCGGTGGGCCTTCTCGTCAAACAGGGCGACTTTTACGGCGGCCAGAAAGGTCTTTTCTTTTTTGGCTGAATGTCCGGCCAAAATACGATTACTCCGGATCAACAGGCCGTCATCAATGATATATTCAATCTCGTGCTTTTGGGCCACGAGCTTGGCCCGGAAACTTTTCCCCGTGCCGCTTTCTCCCACAAGGGCAAAGACCTTTATTCTTTTCAAGGGAAAGATAAAATCCAGAAACATCACCTAAAGTATACATCTTCCCGCCGCATACTCGCAATAGGGCGTATAGCGAAGCAGTAATTCTAAAGTTGACCCTCAACTACACAAAGCCAAATTTTGACTTTCTATATTTGCCTGTAGATGCGGGTGGCAAAGTGATGGGCCTTTTTTGGAAAACTATGCGGGAATTTTGAAAAAACGCAAAAAAAACTTGACAGGCCCCTATAGCTAATGTACCATATTTTCGAGGGGGCGGTTGTTATTATTTCTTTCGGAAAATGAGGCCCGGGGCAGCCCAAAATGTCATTTTGAGGCGGCACACATTATCATTATTGCGGAGGAAAGTTTATGAAAAATTTGGTAAAGCGGATTTACGTCAGTATACTGACAGTAACAGCGGTTATTATCATTGGCTCTTGTACTTTTCCATTCCAGCAAGGGCAACATGCGGTGTTGTCAGACATCAGAGGACAACTAGAACATAACTACATATCCCGGCTTGCATTCATGGGCGGCAGTGTGCTGTTTAACCCGGATCAGCTGTCGAGCGGGCACTTAATGCCCGGAGCGCACGTGGCCGTGCGGTTAGGCAGGGTTGACAGGAATGTATATAATCCAAATGAGCCGGAATTTCTTGACAGTCCGGGGGATGCTCGCTATGGTTTCATAACCATCATCGCTATTGACACATCTTCTGTTACATTCAGCTATTCACAATACGATGCCACGGGCCGCTTTGTAACCACCAGTAACCATACTTTGCGCCTGAACGAGACCGTGGATATAAATGGCGATGGCATACTGGACTTGACTTTTGTGAGGCCTGAAAGAACACGCCCCGGTATGGAAAACGCGGTATTTTTGACCTTTTTAAGCTCGCAGGAAACACAGAATACAAGTATGTTTGCGGTGTTTCCGGAGCAATACAGCCGGGGGGTATTTCCCAGCGGGATAATGGGAATTAACCCTGACGGGCGCTTTATTGTAACCAGATATGAACTGGTCGGTTCAACGGTTAGAGCTGCGGTACAGGGGCTTGTATACGGCGATTTTGTTATAAATTACCAAACTGGCGCTTTCCAAAAAGTAACGGGTTCCAGAAATTTCCGCCATGCCAGGATGATCCTTGATTCCGATGTAACCGATATTTCCGCCAGCGAAAGAACGGATTTGTATTTTATTGTTGAAGAATTTGACGATCTTCTGATGGCGCATAATTTGTTCATGGCGTTGCCGGATGCCGTAAGAAATCTTCATAACCCGCCGGACTTTACCAACGCGGGATTGGTTCCTATTCTGAACAATATTCTGGAAAGCTATGATCTGATTTTGTCCATAGCCGCTGTTCAGGATGTCGGCTTAACCGATTCCGAACTGGAGGAAGTCCGTAGCGGCATCCATCATCTTCCGCTTGAAGAATTGGTTCAAGTAAACCGGCTTTTCCTGAATGACATTTTTCCCAATGTAACGCCGCAACTGCAGAATAATTCAGACTGCATAGCGTTTATTTTACCGTTGCTACATCTTACTATCCGTGGTGAGTCAAATGACGAGGTTAATGAAATTGACGTTTCCCGCAGGGCAGCAAACTCTTTCAGTGACTATACAGTACGAAGGAATGCAATTCTGTCAAACTGGCGGCGGTTTAGGCCTCTTGGCGGGATTACCCCAGATCTTTCATTTCAAATTCCCGGTACAAACATAAATGTTTCACACCCTTCTAGTCTTACAAACCAAGTAAATGTCGGAATTCTTGGCGTTTTGGAGAACAACTGGGGGAGTACTATCAGGATGAACATTGGTGTTGCAATATTTCTCCAAGTTGAATGGGGTAATGCTGATATTTCTGAAAATTTCTACAGAAGGAGTTTATTGCCAAATCGAAGGCCCATCTCTCTTGTAAATATTTCTGCGCCAGCAATATGGATAGGACCTGTACTGTTAAACATAAATATGCCTATAACTTTTGATATTGTATTATCAGTAACTGGTAATCTGTCATATTCAACCCCTTGGTTTACTGGCCTTACTGCTTTGTATGGAGCAGAAGCTTCGGTAGGTGCAAACTATGGAATTAGATGGAGAAGGGTATTATTTGCTAGGCTTCCTCAACCTTATTTTAGCCCGTTTTTCAGAACTAACACAATTTCAGAATTTGTATACTTTTCAGGGCCACAAGATAGCAATTTTACCGTTGCGTCATTCGAAGTAGAATTACCCATTGGAAATACAGGAGCATCCGTTGGAGCCGCAATTGATAATGCTTTCACAATTGTAGAACTTGCGCCAAGTGTAGCTATTAACCCAAACGTAAGCGCATGGGGTTTAGTGAGTGTCGGGTTTGCCGTGAATAGTTCACTAATAGGAAGGTTTACTGTTACTGCTCTACCAAATACTGCTCAACTTATGGCACAGCGTAGGCTACCTTTTTCTGGTAACGCCTCGTTACATTATCAAGCTACTTTTTATGGAACAGGCCGGGTTGGTATTAGTACAACTCTTTTGGGTATTAGACTTAATTTTGGACAAAATTTTTCGGCCCGGATTGCAAATTTTAACACTCAAATTGGTTCAACCGTAAGGGTGTTCTAATGGAAAAAGAATACCCCCGGTTTTACCGGGGGTATTCGCCTTGATGTTAGACGCTTATAACAATTGTAATGTTTTGCACAAGTGGAGTATGTGTGCAAAATTATGTGCGGAGTATGGTAAGGAGAAAATAATGATGTGCCGCCTTTTCCGGATTCGGTTTTTTTGTGTTTTCGCAGTTACGGCTATTTTTACTGGCTGTATTACATTCCACTTTCCGCCTCCCCCGGGTCCTCTGCCTGATCCTACCGATCATTCTTTTCCCATTACTGGCGAGGTTCTTGCGGCTGGCAACATCGCAAGTGTAATTGAACGCAGGGGGCCATTTTCCAGAACGCGCCCTTTGCCACAAGCCGACGTATTGCTTACAGGTGTGGTACTACAGCCGTTCCTTGGAGGGGGCCAGGGAATAGTCTTGCGGACGATTACATTAAGGTATCAATATGACGAAACCATTTGGCTTTTACCGGCAACCCGGGGGCGTTACCTCTGGCGTGGGACAGTTGCGGTTGGAGATAATTCTGTAGATACCGAAATTGCGTTTGACGTACATGCCTCCCAAAGAGGAGAGGGGAAACAGTTCATCTTGACAAATGCGTTACTAGGACAAGTGCGCTTGGAAGCCGACGATCCCCTTGAGGTTTACAATTCTACTACTGGGAGTTTTCCTTTCCCCATTGGGGTTATTCATTTGGGAAACAATAGATACCCCATTATTGCTGTTATTGACAACGTTTTATATGATCGAAGCGGTCTTTTAAAAGACATTTTCTTCGACCCATTGCAGAAATTCCAGTTTCTTGACGGAGAAAACGCTGTTGTAGCCGAATTGCAAACAGGCAGATACACTATATACGACACCCTGCCCAAGGAGGAACTGGAAGGCATGAAGCAGGCAATAGCGCTCTTTGTCGCGTACAGACACTCGATTACTGTATTGAGGGATATTGAAGACGGCTGGAATCTTCCAGGTTTTTTCCGCTTTGTGTATCCATAAGCGCAGGGGTGTGCAATGACTTGTAGAATAAAGCGGCGGGCGGCGCTTTTTGCGGTTATTCTCGTTGTAGTCTTCCCGCGCAGTTTGTTTGCGGATGATTTTACAAACCAGTCAGTTTCATTTTCTCCAATAACATTTGTCGGATTGTTTTTCGTTCTGCCAGTTTTTGAAGAAGTCAACCTTAGAAATATTTGGATTACCTTTGAAGGAAACTGGATAACGGCAAACCAGGCGGAACGGGGAGCGGGCATAACGATACGGAATGACAGGGTAGCCCTTTCCGCAAGGCACCGGTTCTTTTACAACAGGCAAACGCAAAGCGGTTTTTTTTGGGGCCTGTACGGACTTGTCGAATGGAGAAGAACGCATTGGTACTACGATGAAGACGGCGAACTGCAAATTGACCCTTTTTTTCCCAATGAAAGGCCCGGCAGCATATTCCACAGCGTAGGACTTACCGGGGGGCTTGAGACAGGGTTTAGAGTCCGAAGCGGCAATACCGGCATAACCCCTTTTTTGCGGCTGGGCATCCCTGTTTTTTTCCCCTTCGGCGATTTGCCGCCTAACAATGAATTTTGGGAATTTTACGCAATGAATGCTTTAGTTAGGGGAATAACCCTTGGTTTACGGATAGATATTTTCTATCCCGGACGTTGATAAACCCCAACGAAAAATTTAGGGGGAAGGAAACCATGAAAACAGTATTTGCAGTTTTGTTTTTACCCTTGTTGTTTTTCAGTACGCCGCCTAAATCCAGCGGTCTGGAAATTGACTTTATATTTCACACCGGCGTACGGTTTGGTCTTACGCAAGAACTGGTATACGAAGGTAATAACCGCATAAGCCAATTGGACTGGACTGATCTGACTGTTCCAAACATTGGCTTTACTGTCCATGCGGGCGCGCGCAATTTCTTTTTTAGGGCCGGCCTTGTATCCGCCATTCCGGCTGTAAGCGGCGAAATGGAAAACTTTGACTTTTTAATTCCCGGCAGCCAGGAAGTCTCCCATTACTCGTGGCACGAAAATAACCTAGACAAGGATTTTACCTTAAGCTTTGAGGCAGGCTATGAATTCCGCTTTGGCATTTGGCGCGTAACGCCGTCTGCCGGCTTTCAGTTCCGTAACCGCAAGTGGACAGCGTCTGGCGGGTTTTTGCAGTATCCTGTAATGGGGCCGTGGACAGGCGAAGAACCAAAAGTAAGGCTCAATGGCCCGGTTATCAGCTATGAACAGGCTATGTGGTTTCCCTTTGTGTCTTTGGGAATTGGGTTTGATCATACTTTCCCGCATGAAGGCAGATGGCGGGTTTCCATTGTAGGAAGCATATTCCCATATATTTGGGCAGAAGCGAATGATATACACTTTTTGCGGAATATGCAGTTTTATGATTCCATGAGGGGCGGAATAGGATATAGCTTTACGCTTAGATACGAATTCTATCCCCAGCGCGCGAACGGGATTGGCTTTATAACCGACTTCATACACGGCGAAAGAATAACGAATGTGCGGGGAACAACGTCTTCAAATACAACGGGCATTTCCAGCGGCCCCCCTATCATATCAGAAGGGTTCAGCGCGGGAACGGAAATCGCCCAGTGGCATGTTTCTTTTAGCGTGGTCATTCCGCTTTTCCGCAGATAGGGATGTTGTGTCGCAAAGGGTCATTCTTTCGTTACGACAGCAGATCCCAAAAGATTTCTGCCATTGCCTGTAACTATAACTGTGTCGCCAACAGTGAGGCCACTGTTTAAGCTACAGCGAAACCGCCTTAGCCCGCCTACACTATCCTGAAACGCATTATGCGATGATCGCACAATATGAAAACCCCGGACATCATTAACAAATATTACAACATCCCGAATAATATCTAACTGGGAAATATCGCCAGAAACATATATGTTTATAGAATCTGCACCGGTTATCTCTGCCCTTTCGATAACCGTAAAATCAGTATTTTCGCATGACTGCAAAGCAAGAACAACCACCACCAGAGGGATAAAATACTTCATAGACACCTCCGTAAAAATCCTGCATAAATAGTTGTCCATAGCCTATCATACCAGTATGTATCTGTCAAGGCAACTTTTTCCATGATTTACGGAAATTAATTTTCAAAAAAACCTTGACAGGCCCCTATAGCTAATGTAGCATATTTTCAAGGGGGCGGTTGTTATTATTTCTTTCGGAAAATGAGGCCCGGGGCAGTCCGAAATGTCATTTTGAGGCGGCACATACTATCATTATCGCGGAGGAAGTTTTTGATTCAAGTAAACCGCCTTTCCCGGATTCAGTTTTTTTGTGTTTTCGCGGTTACGGCTATTTTTACTGGTTGTATTACGCTTGAGCCTTATATACCTTCTCCTGAATTTGAACCTGTTGACCATTCTTTTCCCATTACAGGTGAAGTTTTTAAAACGGGCAATGTCGTAAGCGTGCTGGAGCGCAGAAGCCCGTTTTCCGAAGCGCATCCTTTACCGGAAGCTGATATTTTGCTAACAGGTGTGGTAAGGCAACGGTTTAAGTTATTATGCCTGCCATTCTTTTTTACGCATAGGCTAATGTATGATGATGATGATGATACTATATGGGTATTGTCTGCTCACCGGAGGCGGTTCCGCTGGAATGGAACAATTATGATTACAAGGTATCAGAAAGATACTAACATTGAATTTTTTGTACACGCTTACCAAGATGGGGCCGGTAAACAGTTTATATTGAGAGAGGCATCGCTAGGGCAGGCACGCCTTGAAGCTGGAGATCCTCTTGAAATTTTGAATGGCGCTACCGGGGATTTTCCTTTCCTTATCGGGTATGCTCACCTGCAAAATAACAGCTATCGCATATTTGCGGTTCTTGACAACTTGCCCGGCAACAGAATGATTTTGGCTAATTCAGAGGACTGGCGGTTTCTTCATAGAGAGATTTTTTTTAACCCTTTTCAAAAATTTCAATTGCTTAACCATGAGGGTACAGTTGTTGCCGAACTTAAAGGCGGCCTATACACCATATACAATACTTTACCAGAAAAAGAGCTTGAAAGTTTAAAGCAGGCTATTGCGCTCTTTGTTGCGTACAGACATTCAATTTCTGTGTTGAGAAATATTGACAGGTGGACTCCTTCAATGTTTTATCGCTTTGTGTATCCGTAAGCGCAGGGGTGTACAATGGCTTGCAGAATAAAGCGGCGGGCGGTACTTTTAGCGGTTGTTCTCGTTGTAGTTTTTCCGCGCAGCGTGTTGGCGGATGATTTTACAAACCAGTCTATTTCATTTTCTCCGATGACCATTGTCGGGCTTCTTTTCTTGACTTTGCCCGTTACAGAAGAGTCTGACCTTGGAAATTTTTGGCTTACCTTTGAAGGAAACTGGATAACGGCAAATCAGGCGGAACGGGGAGCGGGCATAACGATACGGAATGACAGGGTAACGCTTTCAACAAGATACCGGCGCTTTTTCAACAGACAGACGCAAAGCGGTTTTTTTTTGGGGCCTGTACGGGCTTGTTGAATGGAGAAGAACGCATTGGTACTACGATGAAGACGGCGAATTCACTATCTACATTTTTTTCCCCGATGAAAGGCCCGGTAACGTATTCCATAGCATAGGACTTACCGGGGGGCTTGAGACAGGGTTTAGAGTCCGAAGCGGCAATACCGGCATAACCCCTTTTTTGCGGCTGGGCATCCCTGTTTTTTTCCCCTTCGGCGATTTACCGCGCGACA
>WQUW01000069.1 GCA_009781915.1 Treponema sp.
GGCAGAACTCCGCATCAAGTCTTCGTTGAAGGCATCCCAAATTCTCAATCTAAGGAGGAAACGGCAGCTTAATTTTCGGGTTCATTCGGAGGCAGCTGTGAGGGAATTACTCTACTTGTACAGCCAGCATTTTGTTTAGTGTAGCAGGTTTACCCCAAACAGCCGCTTAAACGTATGAACTTTATCGTTATAATTCACTTTTTAACTGCCCATTTATGTATTTTATTATTTCTTTGGTTATTAAACAAGTCTATTTATAAATATCATACCCTTACTTACTATTGGAGTACACATAATACTTTCTGGTACAGATTCACCAAAATATAATTCAATTAGATTGATTGATTTTTTAATTAAAATACCAGAGCAAGATTTATTTCGAGGCAGTTTGGATTTTTCAACAATTAATACATTATATCCATTTGCAGCTAATTCTTTGGCTGCACTGCTTCCTGTTGGGCCTGCTCCTATTACTAAAACATCATACAAAATTGTACACTTCTTAAGCTATTGGTATATTATTTTTTATATTTTGTTATTTACTACAATAATTTTTGAAATATTATTTCATAAGGATCATTGAAATATTTAAATCCACCTATTTCTACATAACCAATTTTTCTGTAAAAATTTTGCGCATTTTCATTTGATTGCGTAGATGTTAATACACTTTTATACCCAATATTTTTCATTTCATTTTCCCAAGATTCAACCAATTTTCTTCCTAAACCTATTTTCCTATATTCTTCCAAAAAATATATCATGTTCATAAACGGAATATTATCCCAGAACAAATTATACCTTAACCAACCGATTATTTTTTCGTTATTTTTTATAATAAAAATTTCATTATTTTCAATTTTATTCTTTAATACTTTTCCGGAAATATGTTTGTCATGTTCTTTAAGCCATAAATAATCTGTATTTTCAGCATACCGAATATTTATATCCATATTTCTAAACCACAAAATCATCAAGTTTAAAATTTGAGTAAAATCTGCCAGAAATGGCAGAAAATTTTAGTACGCAAAAATCAGGATCTGTGTAAGATTTTTCTGGATAAGCGTCTTTGAACATATTTTGCCAATATTTCTTTTTAATTTCCATGTCAGAAACAATCTCCATATTTCCCTTTAGCATACATCCTTTCCATGAAATTAATATTTTACTGAAAAAATATACACAGCTTTTGGGGTTATTAGAAATTTCTCTCGTAAATTTTGATGATGTATTTGTACAGAAATATATTTCTTTTAAAGAATCCCGGTATTTTCCCGGTACAACAGCCTTAACAAAAGGATAACCGTCAGTACCTACGCAAGTAATAATAAATGTTCCAACTTTTTTATGTAATTGTTCAGCTTTTTCTTTTGTTGTCATAATTTTTCCTTCGGGAGCTTGACTAAAGGCTTACCCGCGTCAAACACCACCCGCCCTCCCCGGATAGTCATAAGAACTTTGCCCGAAAGCTCAAGCCCCGTAAAGGGGGAATTTTTTCCCCGTGTTTTGAACGATTCAGGCTCAACAATCCAAGAACTTTCCGTGTCAACAATTACAAGGTCGGCCCTCATACCGGGAAGTATGCGGCCACGGCCCCCCGCCCCGCCCAAACCGATGAGCCTTGCGGGGCTGGCGCTCATGAGGGACGAAAGGCGTTTCATGCTGATGGCGGGGGCGGCGGCAGCCCCAGAATCCCGGACAAGTTCCGTGAAGGCGGCGGCAAAGGCAGTCTCGAAAGCCGAAAAGCCCGGCGATCCGGCTTCCTTGTCAGCATTACTGTGAGGAGCGTGATCGGTGGCAATAGCGTTAATCGTTCCGTCCGCCACGGCATGGATAAGAGCATTGCGGTCGTCCTCGCCGCGCAAGGGCGGGTTTACCCTACCCCACGTTTCCTCTCCAAGTTTTCTGGCGGCATCTTCGGTAAGGCAAAGGTTGTGGGGCATAACTTCGCAGGTCAGGACAAAGCCGCCGCCTAAAGCATCCCGCCCCGCCTTTGCCCCAGCCTTGGCCTCCCGGATGGCCTGTACCGCCTCCTTGGTGGACACATGGGCAATGTGTATGTGGCAGCCCGCCTGCCTGCCCAGCTCGATAACCCGGCGGACGGCGTTATTTTCTTCCATGCGGCTGTACACGCTGCGGGGCTGTCCGGCTTGTTTAGCGGCCTGCGCCTGTTGTCCGCCAAAATCGCAGTGGCAGGAAATGGGGACGCCTATGCGCTTGGCCTCTTTCATGGCGGCAAGAAAAAGATCATCGCTAGCCACATCTTTGCCGTCCTCGGAAAGCATACGGGGAATGTACGAGCCGCCCTTGCTTCCACCGGTATCCTTTCGGGAAGGCAGGGCGCTTATCCGGGAAAGCTCCCTTCCTTCCATCCCTTTGGTTAACGACATAACGGGGTAAAGATCGACAAGACCGAGCGCGTTACAGCGGCTTTTAATGACCGCCGCCCTTTCGGGAGTATCAATCACGGGCTTGGTGTTTGCCATGCAGACTACGGTGGTAAAGCCCCCGGCAACCGCGGAAAGGGAGGCGGATTCCAGCACTTCCGAGGGAAAAGGGCCTTCCTTGTCCTGAAACCCCGCTTCCCTAAAGTGGGCATGAAGATCAACAAAGGCGGGCATAAGCGCCGCAGACCCGCCCCCGCAAAGACGGCTGCCGTCTATAACAAAGGCGGCGTCTTTTTCATGGGAGCCGCCGGAAGCGTCCGGCAATACCCCGGCGATAACCCCGCCCTCGATAACCACCGTGCCGGGCATATCCGTTTCTTCATCAACAACACGAAAATTCTTTAGGACGATCCGCATGGGCCTCCAGTCATTGCGGGTATTAGAGTTGTTCGATAACTTCAGTTATTGAACAACTTTCTTTCACACTCCCGCAATTTAATCTTCATCGTCCGCTTCGTTTTCCGGTTCGGGGGGGCTGCCCTCCACTTCCGGCTCCTCCACGGAATAGTCATTGCGAGCGGCCTCAAGCGCGGCCTTCTCCAGCTTGCGCCTTTCCAGAACCTCGTCCATGTATTCATCAAGGTCTTGCTGATCTTCGTCAAACAGCTTTACATCCCGGTAACGCCTCATGCCCGTTCCCGCGGGAATGGGATGCCCGATGATGATATTCTCTTTAAGACCCCGCAGATAATCGGTCGAGCCGGCGATAGCGGCGTTGGTGAGCACTCTGGTGGTTTCCTGAAAGCTCGCCGCGGAAAGGAACGAGTCGATGTTAAGGGACGCTTTGGAAATTCCCTGAAACACCGGACGGGCCACGGCGGGCTGACCGCCTTCGTTGATTACCCGCTTGTTTTCATCGTGGAAGCGGTACTTGTCTACCATCTGACCGTAAATGAACTTGGAGTCCCCTACCCGCACGATCTCCACCTTCCGCATCATCTGGCGGATAATTACGCCAACGTGCTTGTCGTTGATAGATACGCCCTGCAGCCGGTACACCTGCTGAATCTCGTCCATAAGGTAGCGCTGAAGCCGCGACTCCCCAAGTATGTGAAGGATGTCATGGGGGTTAACCGAGCCCATGCAAAGGGCCTCCCCCGCTTCCACGCCGTCTCCGTCCCGCACAAGAAGCCGTTTGGTCATAGGAATAAGGTGCTTATACTCTTTGCCGAAAGCGTCCTCTACAATGACCACCCGCTTGTTCTTGACAATGCTCTTAAAGCGGACAGTTCCGGAAACCTCAGCCAGAACAGCGGGGCTCTTGGGCTTACGCGCCTCGAAAAGCTCATTTACTCTGGGAAGCCCTGACGTAATATCCATCGCGTGGGCCGATTCTTTCAGGGTTTTGGCGATAGTTCGCCCCGCGCTGATTTTTTCACCCTCATCGACCAGCAAAATAGCCCCGCCGGGAAGGAAATAGGAAGCGAGCTGGTTGTCATTATCATCAACGATAATAATCCTTGGCTGTTTATCCTGATGCTGTGACTCGGTAATCCGCTTTTCCACCCCCCGCTCTTCGTCCTCTTCTTCCCTGAGCGTCGCGCCGGGGATAATATCTTCGTAGCGGATAATCCCGCCGGCCTCGGCGATAATGGGGTCGGAAAAAGGATCAAAGGTGGCGATGGGCCTTTCAGCCTCTACCACATCTCCCCTTTTCACCAGAAACTCAGAACCGTTGCGTATCTCGACTTTCTGATCCTGACCGACAAGGTAAAGGGTTGTTTCGGCGGACTTTTTGTCCGTCCCTTCCCTTATAACCATCGCGTAGGCGTTCTCCCGTGAAAGTATCTGCTGTTTTCCCCGTTTGATAATGGCCGTCCCCTTGACTACCCTTTGCTTGTCCTCGATAAGAAGGTCGTCTTTGGGCTCCAGCTTGTACCGTTCCATAATCCTGTTCACAATCGCCTGACCCTTTCTGGTAAAAAGCCAGACTCCGGTGTCCTTCCCGGTTTTTTCGTCCATCTTTTCGATATGAACCCCGCTGACATCCCGGACATACACCGGATATTTAAGGAATATCCGGTTTTCCTCGCTCATGTTGGCGGCTACCCCTCCGGTATGGAAGGTACGCATGGTAAGCTGGGTTCCGGGCTGGCCGATAGACTGGGCGGCGATGGTTCCAACCGCCTCTCCGATCTCAACCGTCCGGTTGGTAGCGAGGTTGCGGCCATAGCACATACGGCAAACCCCGTGTTCAGCCTCGCAGGTAAGCACCGTGCGGATGCACACGCTGTCTATTCCCGCCTCGTCAATGGCGGCAGCCGTCTCATTGGTAATCTGTTCGTTTACGTCAACAATCACTTCCCCGGTTATGGGGTGCTTGACCCGCTCCAGCGTATAGCGCCCCACAATGCGATCCCGCAAAGGCTCCAGAATATCCTCGCCCGCCTTGATCGCCGACTGGTAAATGCCGTTGATGGTTCCGCAGTCTTCCTCGTTTACCACCACATCCTGAGCGATGTCCACAAGGCGGCGGGTAAGGTAGCCGGCCTCGGCGGTTTTAAGGGCGGTGTCGGCAAGTCCCTTGCGGGCCCCGTTGGTCGAAATGAAGAACTCGATAACCGAAAGACCTTCCTTAAAGTTTGAGCGGATCGGCAGTTCGATAATGTCCCCGGAGGGCTTTGCCATAAGGCCGCGCATACCGGCAAGCTGGCGTATCTGGTTGCGGCTTCCGCGCGCGCCTGAGTTTGCCATCATGTAAATCGAGTTAAACCCGTACTGGTCGGCTTCCAGCGTCTTCATCATGATATTGGTAAGGTCTTCGTTTGTCTTTTGCCAGACCCCGATTACCTTGTTGTACCGCTCTTCGGGGGTAATTGCCCCGCTGTTGTACTGCTTTTGAATGACCTCTACTTCCTTGTTGGCCTTTTCGATCATTCCGGCCTTTTCTTTGGGCACTAAGATGTCATCCACCCCGATGGTAGAACCAAAAAGCGTGGCGTACTTGTATCCGGTCGCTTTAATGGCGTCCAGCATCTTCACCGTTGTCCACGAACCTTTGCCGGCAAACACATTCTCTATCAGGGCCCGCAGTTCTTTGTCTTTAAGTTCGTAATTGATGAAGGGAATTTCCGGCGGCATTTCCTCGTTGAACATAAGCCGCCCGGCGGTGGTTTCTATAAGGCCGTCTTTTTCCAGCTCCACTTTTTTGCCCACCTTCCCCCACACAGGGAATTTCGGCGGCTTTACCTTGATAACCGCCTCCCATTCCAGAGAATTGGCTTCCACAGCCATGTAAGCTTCTTCTACCGAGGAGTACCGGGGCGCTTCCCCAACGGATTTTCCGCAGGCCGGGCAAGCTGTCCAGACATCAATCAATTCCTTTCCGCATTTTTCGCAGAAAAGTTTTTCGTCCTTGGGCGATGATTTGCCCTTGGGCTTCAGCTTCCCGCTGCCGGGCCGCTTGGCGTTGGGCTTTACCCTAGTAAGAAAGTTAATCCCAAGCACCATATCATGGGACGGGAACACAACGGTTTTACCGTTGGCGGGGTTAAGCAGGTTGCGGGCGCTGAACATAAGCGTCCAGCATTCCATCTGGGCGGCTTGGGTAAGAGGCACATGAACCGCCATCTGGTCGCCGTCAAAGTCCGCGTTAAAGGCCGAACACACAAGCGGCGGAAGCTTAATGGCCTTGCCCTCTACCAGCACCGGCTCAAACGCCTGAATGCCAAGGCGGTGCAGGGTGGGAGCCCGGTTCAGCAGTACCGGATGTTCCTTTACCACGTCGTCCAGTATGCTGAAAACCTCAGGAGTTTCCTGCTCCACAAGTATCTTGGCTTTCTTGATGTTGTACACAACATCCTTGTCAACAAGTTTCTTCATGATAAAGGGCTTGAAAAGCTCTAGCGCCATCTTTGTGGGAAGCCCGCATTGCCACATTTTAAGTTCAGGCCCAACGGTAATTACGCTCCGCCCGGAATAGTCTACACGCTTCCCAAGGAGGTTCTGGCGGAAGCGGCCCTGCTTGCCTTTAAGCATATCGCTAATGGATTTCAGGGGCCGGTTAGAAGCGCCCTTCACCACCCGCTTCTTCTTGGAATTATCAAACAGAGCATCCACCGCCTCTTGAAGCATACGCTTTTCGTTGCGGATAATGATGTCCGGCGCGTTCAGCGCCTGAAGCCGCTTAAGGCGGTTGTTCCGGTTTATCACACGGCGGTACAGGTCGTTAAGGTCGCTGGTGGCGAAACGCCCGCCATCGAGCTGTACCATTGGGCGCAGTTCCGGCGGAATAACGGGAACCACGTCCAGAATCATCCATTCAGGCCGGTTCTTGGAATTCCTGAAATTTTCAACGATGTCAATGCGCTTTAACAGGCGCTTATCGCTTTTGGAGCCTTTCTCTATCATCTTGGCCCGGAGTTCCGAAGCCATTTCGTCAAGGTCAATGTTTTCCAGCAATGTCCTTACGGCCTCAGCGCCCATACCGGCGGTAAAGCCCCCGCTGTGGCGTTCTTGGGCCTCCGTGAATTCTTCCTCGCTAAGAAGCTGCATCTTTTTTAGGTCTGTCTCGCCGGCCTCAATAACCACGTACTTTTCGTAATACAGCACGGAGCGAAGGGCCGTCATGGGAATATCCAAAAGAAGCCCCATGCGGCTAGGCACGGAGCGGTAATACCAGATATGGGAAACCGGGGCGGCCAGCTCGATATGCCCCATCCGCTCCCGGCGCACCTTAAAGTGGGTTACCTCCACGCCGCAACGGTCGCAGATAACGCCCTTGTACCGGACAGACTTGAACTTGCCGCAGTAACACTCCCATTCCTTGGTGGTTCCGAATATCCGCTCGCAGAAAAGCCCGTCTTTTTCCGGCCTGAGCGTGCGGTAGTTGATGGTTTCCGGCTTTTTAACTTCCCCATACGACCAAGCCCGAACCATGTCGGGGGAAGCCAAGCGTATCATTATTGAATCAAAACCCTGAATATCCCTCATGTTAATTATCCCCCCTCAAACTAGAAATTCGAACCGCTCTTGGTTATGATATCCTCGTCACGCTCGGTGAGGGGAATCTGCTTGTTTTTGTTGTCATAGATAGTAAAGTCCAGAGCCAGCCCCCGCAGTTCCTGAACCAGAACATTGAAAGATTCGGGCATCCCCGCGGAAGTAAACGGCTCGCCCTTGACGATGGCCTCGTAGATTTTTGCCCTGCCGGTCATGTCGTCAGACTTGATCGTAAGAAGTTCCTGCAAGGTATGGGCCGCGCCGTAGGCTTCCAGCGCCCAGACTTCCATTTCGCCAAGCCTCTGACCGCCAAACTGGGCCTTGCCGCCCAAGGGCTGCTGGGTAACCAGCGAGTAGGGGCCGGTGGAGCGGGCGTGCATTTTGTCGTCCACAAGGTGGTGGAGCTTCAGGAAGTAAATGATCCCGCAGAAAATGGGATTGATAAAAGTCTCTCCGGTCTTGCCGTCCCTAAGGATGGCCTTGCTGGTTACCGGAAGCCCCGCTTCTTTCAGTTTTTCTTCTATCTGATCCGTTGAAGGGGACTGGAACACCGGAGCGGAGTACCATTCGTCCAATGTCGAACCGGCCCATCCGAGTTCTGTTTCAAGAAGCTGGCCGATATTCATGCGGGAAGGAACCCCCAAGGGCGTCAGGCAGAGGTCTAGGGGCGTCCCGTCTTCCATGTACGGCATATCCTCTTCCGGAAGGATGCGGGCCACAACACCTTTGTTGCCGTGGCGTCCGGCCATCTTGTCCCCCTCGCGCAGTTTGCGCTTTGTGGCGATAAGGACTTTGACCATTTCGTCCACTCCGGGGTTAAGGTCGTCCCCTTCCGTGCGTTTGAGCCGCTGAATGTCGATAACCGTTCCCTCGATGCCATGCTGCACCCGCAGGGAAGAATCCCGCACATCCTTTGCCTTTTCGCCGAAGATGGAGTTAAGGAGCTTAAACTCCGGCGTGGTCTCCACCTCGCTTTTGGGGGTTACCTTGCCGACAAGTATGTCGCCGGAACGAACCTTGGCCCCCACCCGGATAATCCCCTCCCCGTCCAGATTGTCCAGACTTTTTTCGGATGTATTCGGGATGTCCCGCGTGATTTTTTCCGGCCCCAGTTTGGTTTCCCGCACCTCGGTCGGAAACTCCTTTATATGGATGGAAGTAAACATATCGTCCTTCACCACCCGCTGGGAAATAAGGATCGAGTCCTCGTAGTTGTACCCATTCCACGGCATAAAGCCCACCAGAATATTCCGGCCCAGAGCCAACTCGCCTTCTTTCGTGGCCGGGCCATCGGCAATAACCTGCCCCGCGGTAATCTTATCGCCAACCTTGACTATGGGCCGCTGGTTGTAACAAGTGTCCTGATTCGTCCGCTGGAATTTGATCAGGCGGTACACGTCCAAGCCCTCGGCATTGGTTTCGGGGATTTTCCCTTTTTTATCATCGCTTTCAACGACAACTTCGTGGGAGGTAACCCGCACCACCGTGCCGCTGCGCCGGGCTTTGCACAAAACCCCCGAATCGTAGGCGCACTTGCTTTCCATCCCCGTGCCTACTCTGGGCGGCTCAGGGAACACGAGCGGCACGGCCTGCCGCTGCATATTGGAACCCATAAGCGCGCGGTTAGCGTCGTCGTGCTCCAGAAAGGGAATAAGGGACGCGGACACGGATATTATCTGCTTGGGAGAAACGTCCATGTATTCAATTTCGTTGGGGGCGCGGGAGGTATAATCCCCCTGCCTGCGGCACGACACTTGAGCGTCGGCGAAACTGCCGTTGTTGTTCAATTTTGCCGAAGCCTGAGCTATAAAGTACCTGTCCTCGTCTATGGCTGAAAGGTATTCAATGTCTTTGGAAACAATGCCCTTAACGACCTTGCGGTAGGGGGACTCTAAAAACCCGTACTCGTTTACACGGGTGTAGTTAGCCAAAGAAACAATAAGGCCGATGTTCGGGCCTTCCGGTGTTTCGATGGGGCACATTCTTCCGTAGTGGGTGTAGTGAACGTCCCGGACTTCAAAGCCCGCCCGGTCGCGGGAAAGGCCGCCGGGCCCCAGCGCGTTCAGCCGCCTTTTGTGGGTCAATTCCGCAAGGGGGTTAACCTGATCCATAAACTGCGAAAGCTGGCTTGAACCGAAGAATTCCTTGATCACCGCCACTATGGGCTTTATGGAAATAAGGTCTTGGGGCTTGATCGTATCCGTTTCTTTAAGGCTCATCCGCTCTTTGGCGATTCTTTCCATGCGGCCAAAGGCTGTCTTAATGGCGTTGGCCATAAGTTCGCCGACAGAGCGGATGCGGCGGTTGCCAAGGTGGTCAATATCATCAACCCTTTCAAATTCCGCAAACACGTTAATCAGGTACTTCATGGTAGCGATAATGTCCTGCTTGGAAAGGGTATATTCTTCCAGCGGGGGTTTATGCGCGAACTTTTTGTTGAGCTTGTAGCGCCCTACCCTGCCCAGATCGTAGCGGCGGGAGGAAAAAAACATCGAGTTAATATCCTTTTCGGCGGCGTCCACGGTGATAGACTCCCCGGACATAAGGACAGAGTACACCGTTGAAAGGGCTTCTTCCTTGGAAGGCTCGTCCCGGCCCGGATCGTCCTTGACGAACTTGATCTCCTCCCGCTCAAAGCAGTTAAGAAGCATATCCGAATCAAGGGAAAGGTTGGGCGAGCGCTCGTTTTTGGGGTCTTCCCGCTGAACAAACGTAATTACCTCCACGGATTTAACGCCGTTGGCAAGAAGTTCGTCCACATCATGCGGGTGAAGTTTGTCCCCGGCCCGGTAGAGTTTTCTTTGGGCTTCTTTGCCGTCCTCGTCTGTTTTGCTTGAATCCTTAACCCACACCGGCGACGACAAAACACGCCCGACAAATTTCTCTCTGGTTTCCATGTCGTCTTTTATTGTCAGGGTTTCGGTCTTATAAAACGCGCGGATAATGTCTTCACGGCTTTCATACCCAAGCGCCCTAAGAAAGATGGTTCCCAGTATCCGCTTTTTCCGGTCGATTTTGGCAAATATGAGTTCTTTCTTTGTATCAATCTCGAATTCCAGCCACGAACCCCGGTAGGGAATGATTCTGGAAGAGTAAATTCCCTTTTCATGGGAAAAAATAACCCCCGGCGAGCGGTGAATTTGGGAAACCACCACCCGCTCGGCCCCATTGATGATAAAAGTTCCCCGCTCGGTCATAATGGGAATGTCTCCCATGTAAATATCTTTCTGGCGGATTTCACCTGTCTGCTGGAAAATAAGATTTATTCTGGCTTTAAGGGAGACCGCGTAGGTAAGCCCTTTTTGCTTACAGTCGTACTCGTTGAACTTTATGTTCCCCTCGTCCAGAGTGTAGTATTCGTATTCAAGAACCATATCCCCGTTAGGGCTTTCGATGGGAAAAATAGACCGGAACACTTCTTCCAGCCCCTGAATCGCGGGCTTTTCCCCGACCCTTACCTTTTCCCGTTGAAGAAAACGCTCGTAGGAGCTAAGCTGAATATCAATAAGATCCGGAAGCTCCATTACATCCTGAATATCTTTGCCGATATAAGTTCTTTTGGAGTTGGTCTTTACCTTTGCCATTCCTTCCTCCCTGATAACGTTTCCCTCTTGGATTTACGAGGGCATAAATTCACGCAAGGGCTCCCGCAAAATCAAGCGCCCTTAGCCCGGCCCCACATGTCCGGGCCGGTTTGAGAAAATAAGCTGTCCCCGGTCTTACAGCGCGTTGGCTGTAAGACCGCGTAATCCGTTTACTGAATTTCAACCGTACCGCCGGCGGCAGTGATCTGTTCCTTGATCTTTGCGGCATCTTCCTTGGAAACGCCTTCCTTGAGGGGCTTGGGAGCGCCTTCCACAAGGTCTTTGGCTTCCTTCAGCCCAAGGCCGGTAACCGCACGGACTTCCTTAATAACCGCGATTTTCTTGGCATCATCGAATGCCTTAAGAATAACGTTAAATTCTGTCTGTTCCTCCGCGGCGGCTGCGGCGGGGGCGGCTCCGGCGGCTCCCACGGCGGCGACAGCTACGGGAGCGGCGGCAGAAACGCCGAACTTCTCTTCCATCGCCTTAACCAGTTCGGAAACTTCCAGAACCGTCATGGAAGCGATTGCTTCTAAAATTTCTTCTTTCTTGGCTGCCATATTATCTTCTCCTTAAAATCAAAACATACACGCTTCATACGAAACGCATTTAAATCAAAGCCGGCAGGAACGGCAGCGCCCGAAGCCTGAGGGCTTGTGTACAAAATCTAACTGCCGCCTTCCGCCTTTTTGTCGGCAACGGCTTTTACGGTACGCACCAGCCGGGAGGGGACATCGTTAAGAGCCGCCGCAAGGTTCCGCGCGGGCCCGTTCATAACGGACATGAGCATGGAAATAAGTTCCAGCTTGGAAGGAAGCTTGGAAAAAGCCTCTACCTGCTGGGCGGTGTATACATCCTTTCCGACAAGGCCGCCCTTTACCTGAAGAACCGGGGCTTCCTTAACGAAGTCAAACAGAATCTTGGCGACCTCGTTGGCATCCCTTGGGGCAATGGCTATTGCCGTGGGGCCTTTAAGGTAGGAGGACACCTCCCCCGGAGCGGAAAGCTGTTCAAAGGCAAGGCGGGCAAAATTGTTTTTGACAACTTTGTAATCAGCGCCCTTGCCCTTAAGCTGCTTCCGCAAATTCGTGATCTGCTCTACCGTTAATCCCCGGTAATCGGTAAAGATAAAATCTTGGGAAGCGGAAAAGGCATCTTTCGCGCTGGCAATGGACGCTACTTTCGCGTCCTGTATTTTTTTAGCGACTATGGCCATATATTACTCCTCGTCCTTCATGGAAACCCACACGCCCGGCCCCATGGTAGAAGCCACAGACACGGTTCGCACAAACTCACCCTTGGCATCCGAAGGCCGCTTTCGTTTGATTTCGGCGACAACCGTCTTGACGTTCTCGGCGATTTTTCCGGCTTCCATGGAAACTTTGCCCACTGCCAAGTGTACCACTCCGGTCTTGTCCGCCCTGAACTCAGTCCGCCCTTTCTTCAATTCCGCCAAAGCGCCTTTAAGATCAAAGGTAACCGTGCCGGTCTTGGGATTGGGCATAAGACCCTTGCGGCCAAGAACCATACCGAGCTTTCCAACGTCCTTCATCATGTCCGGGGTGGCAACGGCGACATCAAAATCCGTCCAGCCGCCCTTGACCTTTTCGATTAAGTCGTCAGCGCCCACAAAGGCGGCTCCGGCTTCCTGAGCTTCCTTTTCCTTTTCGGGCTTGCAAAAAACCAGTACCTTTTTTTCGCCCCGGAACTGGTTGGGAAGTACCACCGTGTCCCGGACAGACTGGCTCTTTTTCAAGTTTACCTTTACGGAAAGGTCCACGGTCTCATCGAACTTGGCGAAAGCCATAGACTTGACCAAGGTTACCGCCTCTGACAGTTCAAAGAAGGCGGCGACATCGTATTTTTTCAGGGCTTCCCTGTATTTTTTTCCGCGCTTCATTTTTCCACCTCGACACCCATCGACCGGGCAGTCCCGGCGATAATCCTCATGGCCGCCTCGACATCGTTGGCTGAAAGATCGACCATCTTTAGTCTGGCAATCTCCTCGCATTTAGCCTTGGGGAGCTTTCCGACCTTTACTTTGTGCGGCTCGGCGGAACCCTTTTCCAGCCCGATGGCCTTTTTTACAAGCACGGCGGCGGGCGGAGTTTTAAGGATAAACGTAAACGATTTATCCGCGTACACGGTGATAACCACCGGAATCACCAGCCCCGCTTCCATGCTCTTTGTCCGGTCATTGAACTGCTGGACAAATTGGGGGGCGCTGACGCCGTGAGGTCCCAAGGCAGGGCCTACAGGGGGGGCCGGTGTGGCCTTCCCTGCCGGGCACTGCAGTTTAACAATGGCAGTTATCTTTTTCTTTGCCATTCGCTGCTCCTTTGTGGTATAACGAGGCGGTAAGCCTCTCCCACTATTTTAATGAACAACCAGCAATGAATTCCATTGCCTGTAGTTCATTACTGTTACAACTTTTCCACTTGCAGAAGATCGACTTCTACGGGTGTGTTCCGGCCAAAAATGCCGACCATTACCTTTAGCTTGTTCTTTTCCTGATTCACTTCTTCGATAGTTCCAGCAAAGGACTCGAAGGGGCCGTCTATAATTTTTACCTGCTCCCCGGGAGAAAAGGTCTGGCGGGATCGAACCGGACGCTCGCCCTTCATTTCCCCTGACTTTTGGAGTATGCTCCGGGCCTCGTCCCCGGAAAGCGGGTTTGGCTTTCTGTTTGCCGGAGTCCCCACAAAGCCGGTAACGCCCTGTATTTTCTTGATTTTGGAGCAGGTAAGCTTCCATAATTGTTCTTCGTTGGGCAGATCCATTTCGATCAGGATATAGCCGGGAAGGAATTTCCGGGTTTGGGTGCGCTTTTTGCCTTCCCGAACCTCCACTACCTCTTCGGATGGAACTTTCACGTCCCGAACTACTTCCTTGTTCAGTTCCCCCATTCCGGTCATCATGCGAATAGTCTTTTCTATCTTGTTCTCGTACCCCGAATAGGTATGGAGAACATACCAGCCCGTAGCCATCAATTACCCTTTTTTCAGGATCAGAATATCGCCTGCACCCCAAGGAGCAGTAATATGTCCACCAAACCAAGAAGCGCGGCAATTATCATGGTAGAAATGATAACAACCTTGACGGAACTTATCACGCTGTCCCGGCCGGGCCATATTACCTTGCGAAGTTCGGCGTAAGACTCTTTTACAAACTGAACAATCTTGCGCATACTATCCCCATTATACTAAAAATCCAGACTTTGAAAAGCCCATGTTTCAACCATAAAGCGACATAACTGCCAGTAGCAAATATACCGCTTTCAGGCGCAGCAGGCTTCGCCTTCCGTTCGCAAACATCCTGTTCGCTCACTACAGGCCGCCTTTTTTGCTAGACCAGCATCCATGCTGGTCTGCCCCGCAAAGCCTTTCGGCTTCTTTAGGGCCGCAAAAAAGTTTCGAAGCCTGCTACCCGGATAACCGGGCTTTTCCGCCCTTACAGCACAACTGCCAGTAGCAAATGTGCCGCTCTCAGGCGCAGCAGGCTTCGAACCCGCGACCTGCGGTTTTGGAGACCGCCGCTCTACCAACTGAGCTATACGCCTAAAAAGAACCCTGCCGCGGCGGGCGCTTACTTTATCTTGGTCTCCTTATGAGCCGTATGCTTTCTGTCAAAAGGACAATACTTCTTGAATTCCAGCTTTTCCTGAGTATTCCGCCGGTTTTTGCTGGTGGTATAGTTCTTCCGCTTGCAATCGCCGCATTGAAGGGCTATTAACTCCACCACCTGTTTCTTACTTGCCATGTCCTTACTCCTACACCGTTGTCCTGTAACTCCGTCTTTCCACGGAAAGAACGCAGCCCTCGATCAGAATTGAACTGATGACCTTATCCTTACCATGGATATGCTCTGCCAACTGAGCTACAAGGGCACAACACGCCATTCTACAGCGTCTAGGCAGAATACCAGTATTACGCAATTTAGTCAACAGTTTTTCGGCTCTTTTGAAGAAATTTGCCGAATTTTTAGGGCTTTTCCGGGAGAATGCTCTTGCCCCCCACCGCGCATGAGCCAAGGTTTCCGCAAAAAGCCCCGGCAGGGGAGGATATACGGTTTAAGAATCCCGCCCAAGGAACACGGCTCCGGAGCCACGGTCTCCTTCGCCTAAGAATTTGGGCAAATGGCTTCTTAAACCGTATATCCTCCCC
>WQUW01000070.1 GCA_009781915.1 Treponema sp.
ATCGAGGCAAATTTACCTTGCCTAATCTCCTCCACAACTTGCATCTTGAACGCTTCACTGTAGGTTACAAATTCCTTCTTCATTTTCATCTCCTAGTGTCAACTTTACACCAGGACGCGACTGTGTCACGGCTCACGGCTCACGGGATTATACTGATCTAACCCTCTCTTGTCAACCGCCTATTAGGTTGTTGCGCCAGCCTGCTGGTAGCGACTTGGCTTCATGCCGCGGTGAACATCCTGCTATTTCTTCTTTAGCTCTGAGAAATTGCCGCCCGCAATCCTCCACGGGAAAAATGTTTTCGCATACATTTTCGCGGGCGGCTTTTTTATATTTTTTTACAGGAGGTTTTTCAAAATGAAAAACACACGAACTGTACAGCGGGCGATAAGCGTCTTCGCTGTAATTGCGTTTATCGGATTTGCCCTGTCCTCGTGCGGCGGCGGCAATGGCAGCCATGCGGCCCCCGTGTACCATACCGTAACGTTTAACGTTGACGGCGACATTACCGTTGTCCCGGTAGAGCAGGTGCGGGATGGGCTAACCGTGTCCGAGCCGGCAGACCCGGTGCAAGCCGGTTACTACTTCTACGGCTGGTACACCACGGACGCATTCACACCCCCGCGGTTTGACTTTGCCACCCCGGTTACCGCCCCCATGACCCTGTACGGAAGGTGGAGTGCCATACCCCCCGTGTACCACACCGTAACGTTTGACGTTGACGGCGACACTGCCCTTGTCCCGGCAGCGCAGGTACGGGACGGGGACACCGTAACCCAGCCGGCAGACCCAACACGGGCCTTTACCGCAGGGGCGGGGCTGTGGAGCGGCGCTCCTGACGCTTTGCCCAACGCTCCTTACACATTTGTGGAATGGCGGCACAATGGCGCGGCGTGGGATTTCGCCGACGACACGGTAACCGCCAACATCACGCTTACCGCCTACTGGACGGCCCCCGCCGCCCCGGTTCCCGGTACGGAAAACAACGTAATCGCCGCCGTGGCGCACGTGAACGCCAACCCCGGCGTATTCACCCTGCTGATTGACGAAAACGTCGCGCTGGGAGCGACGGGGGTAACGCTGACCGGGGCGGGCGCTGACCTTACCATTATTGGGCTGGGCGGCGCGCGGACGATAACCCGGACGGGCGACGGCCCTACCCTGACCGTAAACGGCGCGGGCAGAATACTGACCATAGGGAATAACATTACCCTTCAAGGCCGCTTCCAGACCTTAAATGTGGTTGCCGTTCAAATAAGCTCGGAATTTGTTATGCTTGACGGCGCGCTCATTACCGGAAATAACACCTCTTCGTTCACTGGGGCTGTGTATCTTAGCGGAGTCAGCACCTTTACCATGCGGGGGGGAAGGATTACCGGAAATAACACAAGGTCCACTATCAGCAATGCTACGGGCGGTGTTGGTGTCACCGGTACCTGCACTTTCGCAATGCAAGGCGGCAGCGTTTCCGGCAATACAGGCGCTAGGGGGGAGATGTTACTGTTGGCCCACAAGCCAACATTTTACTCTCTGGCAGCGCGGAGATAGGTACGCTTAACCTGAGCAGTAATGCTAATGTTAACGCTTCTGTCACCATTCAAACCGGATGGGCGGGCAGCATTACCGGAGGGCTCATCTTGAGTGCCGGTAATCCTAATTTAACCAATGGTATCGGCTGGTGGAATAACAGGACGGTATTGAGGGGCCCCGGATTTACCGCCGCCCTTGTGCAGCGGTTCCCGCTTAGGGACTTTGTGTCCAATCAACCGGGTGCTGGTGGCGCGCGGTCCATCGCCGACACGCACATGATTAACGAGCAGGGCGTGCTGGTGCTGCTGCCATAGCGGACATTCCCGCAAATCCCCCCTGAGGGTGAGGATATGGGCTTTGAAAGCCGCCCAGAGAACCCGCTACGGAGCCTCGGTCTCCTACGCTAAAGAGCCTGGGCCATTGGCTTTGAAAGCCCATATCCTCACCCTCAGGGGGCTTAGCCGGATGGGGGCTGTGCCAGCACGACATTGCTGGGGGGAAGACGCAGATGCCGCAGGGCGATGCCTTTGGGGTAATGCCGGGGGCTAATGCTCTCTTCCCCCCAGCAATGCCCCGCCGCGCGTGAGCCAGCGGTACAATGCCCGGCAGGGGAGGATATACGGTTTAAGAAGCCATTTGCCTAGGCTCTTTAGCGTAGGAGACCGTGGCTCCGGAGCGGGTTCCCTAGGCGGCTTCTTAAACCGTATGTCCTCCCCTGCCGGAGCTTTATGCGAGAATGTTCATGCGCGGCGGGGGGCGGAGGCGAGCTTTTGTATGGTTTCCATGTCGAGTCCGGTTATTCTCTGCACGAATTCAACGGAAGCCCCTTCCGCAAGAGCGTTGCGGGCTGTCTGCTCCAAGCCCAGCCCAATGCCCTCCTCTCGGCCTTTTTCCATGCCCAGCCCGATACCTTCCTTGCGGCCTCTGTTTTCCCATTCCGCCGAAATACCGATTTCTTCAAGTGTTCGTTGCAATGACGCTATCGCCGTATTGCTCATCTCGTATGCCTCCTGTAATGCCTTCTTGTTTGCTCGTGCTATCACGTCAAGATACGCCCATATCTGGGCATCCTTGTCCAGCCCCGCTATCTTGTCCGTAATCCGCCGTACCTGCCGCGCGTCAAGCTGATTGTCCAAGCCTTTTAGCCAGAGGTTTTCAACCTCGGAAATTTTGCCGCTGTCGATTATCTGGATGGGCAAAACATCCCCGGTTACAATATATATCCCCGGCCATTTTTCTTCAACCGTGAATTTTCGATCTCCGGTCAGGTGGCTGATAAGCTTGCGGGGACAGCGGCTTTCCACGAAGGTCAGGCTTAGGCCGCTTATGTCCGTTTCGTGCAGCGCCACGTACAGGCAGGCGTAGCCGTAGACAAGGTAAAAGTCCTTAACAGAAACATAGTCGCCGGGGCTTTTGTATTCCAGTATATTCACGCTGCGGAATATCGAGGCGATGCTCTTTTTGATTTCCACGTCTGCGGTCTTTTTTATGATAACAACGTCAATTCGCAGGGGCTCTGTGGTAAGCTGTTGCTCCGCCGCGAACTGGAGGGCGTGGCGGTATTCGTCCAGTTCCATCTGGATCGCTTCGTAGAAGGCCGGATGCCACGCGATGCGCTCTTTGGTTGGCGGTGCGGCTGGTTTTTCAGGCGGCGTGGTTTTTGTCATAGAACAAGTATAGGCCGCCACGGGGGGAATGACAAATGCCGGGGCTAATGCTCTGCGGAGCCCCCCAGCAATGCCCCCGCCGCGCGTGAGCCTCTAGGCCAATGCCCGGCCGGGGAGGATATACGGTTTAAGAAGCCATTTGCCTAGGCTCTTTAGCGTAGGAGACCGTGGCTCCGGAGCGGGTTCTCTAGGCGGCTTCTTAAACCGTATATCCTCCCCGGCCGGAGCTTTATGCGAGAATGTTCATGCGTGGCGGGGGCTTTCCCACAGCCCTCCCCCGGCGGTATTATATGTAGGAACAGGGCAGGGGAATGCAGGCGGCAAAACGTTTTTCAGAAGAAGCGATACATAAACTCCGGGCGGAAATTCAGGATGCCGGGGGCAACGAAGTGTTTGCCCTTGGATTCACCGGCGATGCCGGGGATTCCGGCGGCGGGCTGGTCGCGCGCCTCGAAGTAAGCGCCCGCGGGAACGAAGGCGCTGTTCTGGCCCTGAATGACAGGCTTGCCGGGGCTGACGTGCTTATCCACAATCACCCTTCAGGCTTTCTTACCCCTAGCGATAACGACCTTGCCATCGCCTCCCGCGCCGCCGGAGCCGGAGCTGGCTTTTACATCGTGGACAACCTTGTTGACAGCGTGTATGTGGTCGCCGAGCCGGTAAAAAAGCGGAAACTCTCCCGCCTTGACCCGCAAGCCATAAGCGCGTCCCTTGAACCCGGCGGCGCTGTCAGCTTGCGGCTGCCCGCCTACGAAATCCGTGAATCCCAACTGGAACTCATGCGCCTTATCATCCGCGGCTTTAACGATGACTCGCTGGTCGCCGCCGAAGCCGGAACCGGGGTGGGAAAATCGTTCGCCTACCTGCTTCCTTCTTTAAGCTTCGCGGCGGCAAACGAAGAACGGATTGTTATTTCCACCGCCACCATCACCCTGCAAGAGCAGCTCTACCAGAAAGACATTCCCCTTGTTACATCAGGGCTCAAAAAAAAGATCAAGACCGTTCTGGTTAAAGGACGGGGAAACTACCTTTGCCGCAGACGGCTGGCCAATGCCCTTATGGAACCCTCCCTCGACAACGAAGAGCGCCAGCACACCGAGGACATCGCGCGCTGGGCGGAAACCACCGGAAGCGGAAGCCGCTCCGACCTTGCCTTTATGCCTCAGGAAAGCCTGTGGTCGCGGGTCTGCTCCGAGGCCGATACCTGCATGAATATGTACTGCCCCGAACGGGAGCGCTGTTTCGTCATGCTGCTTCGCAGGGAAGCCGCCGATGCCCGCATTCTTGTCGTAAACCACCACCTGCTTTTCGCTGATCTGTCGGCCCGGCGCGATGGGGCCGGATACGACACCGCAGTCGTGCTGCCCCCTTACCGCCGGGTAATCGTTGACGAAGCCCACACGGTCGAAGAAGCCGCCACCTCCTTCTTTTCCCGCCAGTTCAGCCGCCTGGGGGTTTACCAGCAGACCGGACGCCTTTACCGCAGGCGGGGCACGTTCCGCCGGGGACTGTTCCCCCGCCTGCTTTCTTTGCTGCCGGACAAAGCCGGAGCGGGGGAAGAACCATACGACAGGATCGAGGAAGAGCTTGAAAGAATCCGGGCCGCTGCCTCTAGCCTTGACGAAGCCGCACTGGAACTCTGCGGCGGCGAAGGGGTATTCCGCCTGACACCCCAAAGGGACGGGGCAATAACCGCCCGGCTTTCCCCGGAGTTCGCCGCCTTGCGAAAACGCCTTACCTCCCTTACCGGGTTTATAAGGGAACTAACCGAGGCCGTCCCCGAAGAAGCCAAGGAGGACAGCGTAATATGGGAAATTCGCGCGGCCCTGCGCCGCCTTGACACCGTGGGATCAGTCTGCGCTTCGTTTATCGAGTACCGGGAAAACCCCGACAGCGTAATGTGGATAGAGCGGCGGGCGGGCAGAGCCGGTAGCGGGGAAAGCCCGTGGGCCGTGTGTACCGTTACCCCGGTAGACGTAGCCCCTTCGCTGAAGGAAGCCCTGTTTCAGCCCAACAAAACTGTTGTCTGCGTTTCCGCCACGCTTACAACCGGAAATTCCTTTGAATACTGGAAAAGCAGGGCCGGACTTACCCTTGTCCACGACCGTGAAATCCTGACCGGAATGTTCCCCTCTCCCTTTCCCTATGACACTCACGTGCTTCTGGCGGCCCCGCAGGACGCCCCCCTGCCAACCGAGCCGGGCTACGGGGCCTTTGTTGACACAGCGGCGGCGGCCTTGGCGGAAATCTCAGGCGGATCGGCCCTTGTCCTTTTTACATCGTATCAGGCGCTCAAAAGCGCCCACGAAGCGGCCCTGCCCATCCTACAGAAGCAGGGAATCCGGGTACTCAAGCAAGGGGACGATGACCGCAACCGCCTGCTCTCCTCCTTTTTGGAGGATCAAAGCAGCGTGCTGTTCGCCACAGATTCCTTCTGGGAAGGGGTGGACGCTCCCGGCGACACGCTGCGCTTGGTGATCCTCTGCCGGCTTCCCTTTAGAAGCCCCAGCGATCCCGTTTTTGAAGCCCGCTGCGAGGCCGCGGAGAGCCGGGGGGAAAACGCTTTTATGGCGCTCTCCGTTCCCGAAGCAGTGATGAAGTTCAAGCAGGGCTTTGGGCGGCTTATGCGGCGTTCCAGCGACCGTGGCGTGGTGGTTGTTCTGGACGGGCGGCTGTTGAAAAAACGCTACGGCGAAAATTTTCTGCGTTCCCTGCCGGAGACAAGAACCTGCTTTGGAGAGTTTGACAGCATTCTTCGGGCTGTGGAGAATTTTCTTTTTTAACCGATAATGTAACAACACCCTGATGAACGTGTTATTGTAGTGTTACTCTATGGAGATTTTGTTGTGAACAGGAAAAGCTTTTACTTGGTCGTATTGATAGCATTAATAATGCTCGCCGGATGCGTTACAAGCCCTCCGGGTTTGTACATGGGGGGAGGAATACATCCTTTCCAAATAGACATATCCCCCTGTGGCCGTTATGGGACAATTGTGCGGTATGTTGGAAGGGGCACGGATGTGCTTATCCAGCAGCAGATCGGAGGGCTGACCATTGTCGGAATTGCCGAGGGAGCTTTTGACGGGAGCCAGCGTGTCAGAAGGGCGGGCGACCGGATTATAAGGCGGCGTGTGCGCCTTACCAGCGTAACCATCCCGCCCACGATTACCTATATCGGGGAAGGGGCATTTGCCCACAACCGGCTTATCAGTGTAAGTATTCCCAACAGTGTTACTCATATCGGGGAAGGGGCGTTCATGAACAACCAGCTTAGCAGCGTAAGTATTTCTCACGGAGTTACCTATATCAGGACAAGGGCATTCGCCGACAACCGGATTATCAGCGTAACGATTCCGGCCCATGTTACCTATATTGAACGGGAGGCGTTCATGAACAACCAGCTTACCAGCGTGTTTATTTCCCCCAGCGTTGAGCGTATCGGGCAGTACGCCTTTGCCAATAACCTGCTTATCCGGGGGAATGTGGCTAATCTGGGCGGAGTTACGTGGATCAGGCATGGAGCGTTTGACGGCAATCCCCGTTTTGAAAGATACTTCATGCAATAGGGTAAAGGCCCGTCGCTGGCTGCCGCTTGCCGCGGCGCTCTTTGCCGGCTGCGCTGTTTTCGCGTTTCCGCAGGCGGGCTCTGTTCCCGGCCCCGTTCCGGGCGATGACCTTGCCAGCCAGTTGGCTTGGCTGTACGCCAACGCTCAAAGCAACACCCGCTACATTATTGAAGTAAGCGGCGGCGAAAGTATCCCCCCCCAAGCTCTGCCTGCGGGCAGGCGCAATGTTACTATCACTCTTTACGGCATAGGAGAGGGGCATACCGTAAGCCTTTCGGGGGCGGGGAGCCTTTTTACGGTTTCTTCCGGCGTTACCCTGATACTGGACGGCAACATCGTCCTCAGCGGCGGCGGCAACGGCAACGGCGGCAATGGCGGAAAACTGGTGCAGGTAAATAACGGCGGCACACTGGTCATGAACCCCGGCTCCCAAGTATCGGGCAGTTCTGGCGGCGGCGTAAGTGTACATTCAGGCGGTACGTTTGTCATGCACGGCGGGGCAATCGTGAACAACACCGGCAGCACGGGAGGGGCCGGCAGGCACGGCATTATGGGCGGGCTTGGCGGCAATGGCGGGGTCAGCAATTGGGGCGCGTTCACGATGCACGGCGGGACAATCTCCGGCAACTCAGGCGGCGCGGGCAGCGATGACGGCTCCGGCGGCTCTGGCGGCGTAGGGGGAGTGGCCAACTGGGGCACGTTTACGATGCACGGCGGGGAAATCTCCGGCAACTCAGGCGGAGACGGGGTGTCAAGCGGTCTTGGCGGTTCGGGCGCTGTGTTTAACGCGGGCGTGTTCGCCCTGCGTGGCGGGGAAATCTCCGGCAATTCCGGCGGCGCGGGCGGCGGCAACCGCTGGGGCGTGCGGGGCGGCATTGGCGGCGTGAACAATTCCGGCGGGTTTGCCATGTACGGCGGGGAAATCTCCGGCAATTCAGGCGGCGCAGGCGATGGCGGCTGGGGCGGTGTCGGCGGCGTAAGCAATTCGGGCAGGTTTACCCTGCATGGCGGGACAATCTCCGGCAATTCCATCGGCGCAGGCGATGGCGACTGGGGCGGTGTCGGGGCGGTGTTTACCGTGGGCACATTCACGATGCACGGCGGGACGATTTCCGGCAACGACAGTGGCGTTGGTGTCTGGAGCGTCCGTTACGGGGGAACGTCTTACGGCGTTTTCCGCATGACAGGCGGTGTTATTTACGGCAGCGCCGCCGGGGCGAACCTTGGAAACTCAGGCGGAGCCCTGCGTATGCTTGGAGCGGCGGGGACGGCCCGGCTTGGCACATTCAACGCCGCCGGGTTTTTTGTGCTGTCGGGCGCTTTAGGCGACACCAACGAGACAATCCACGTGGTGGACGGCGTTTTGCGGTGATTGCCGGGGAGAAAAGCGGTATGCCGCCCTTCGGCCCGGCAATCAAAATCAACGGTGCGTCAAACTGCTACTGCCCGAAAGGTTGCATTGTCGCCGGGTTCAAAAGAGACGAAGCGGCGTACTGAACCGGGAACACTGCCGTTGGCCGGTTATTCTGCCACTGCATGATAACGGGTTGGGCTCCGGTATTCTGCCCTGTGGCGGGATTAAACACGCCTTGCCCGTTTATGACACGGAACCACTGTGAGTTCTCCGCGTTCATCCGGCGCAGTTCGTCACGAATAAGAACCGGGTCGGTCGAGCCAATCCGTTCAATGGCTTCGTAGGCGAGCATTATGCTGTAAAGCGTGGGGCCCGCCTGTCCGGGGATAAACTCGCCGAAGGTTCTCTCGTAAAAATCGTTCATCATCACCCAGCCTTCGTGTTCTCTGGCTCCTCTCTGGTCCCAAACCCACGCATCGCTGGACACAATGCCGTTTACGGCAGCGCCAAGGTCCACAAACAGAGACGGCCATGTCATGGCGGCCCCTCCGCCGACAATCAGGGGGCTAAAGTTCAAAACACCCATTGCCGTGAAAATCAGGCTTAAATCGGACGGGTAGGAGCTTGGCAACAGCACGTTCACTCCGGCGGCCATAAGAGCGGTAACCAGAGGGGTCGCGTCCGTAAAGGTGGGGACATTGTACGATTGGTCAAAAACTATGTTAAGACCTCTTGCCCCAAACTGAAGCCTTTGGTTGGCGGCGTTGTCGGTTCCCCAGGCGTCGTCGGCGTAGATGATGCCGAAACGGAGATCGGCAAGGGGGATGCCCAAAAGCTCGGCGTAGTGTTCAATGAAGTCCAACTGCATGGGGATGAACAGGGGAGCGGTGGCGGAAGGCTGGAACGTGAACTGAAACCCTCCCTGAGACAGAGCGGCGTTTGCCGCCGCCGACACAATTTGCGGGATTTGGAACGCCTCGGCTATCGGCTGATTAACCAGCGAGATGCTGGAATTGGGGTTGCCGATAACAACCGAGAAACCGCCCGTGCCCAAGGCATGCTCGAAGGGGGCGGCGGCTTGCGCGGCGTCCGACGTGGAATCCACAATTACGAGTTCTATGGGCCTGCCGCCAAGAGAGGGAAAGCCGCCCAAAACGGTGTTGATATACCATTCCGCAGTCTGCGCCGCCATACTAACCTGACGGCCCGATTCCGCGTTTGGCCCCGACATCATCGCGCTCATTAAAAAGCGCACGGGCTCGTCGCCCTGTTCTTGCCTGCGGCATCCAATCAGCAGCATGGAAGAAACCAGCAGGATACCTACGACTGTGAAAAACAATTTTCGTTGCATCTTTTACCTCCGAAAAAATAATGTGATATGTTATGGTATTCCCGGTTGTTTTGTTTTGTCAATGGCCCCCCCGCCGCGCGTGAGCCAATGTTCCCGCTACGCCCCGGCAGGGGAGGATATACGGTTTAAGAATCCCGCCCAGGGAACCCGCTCCGGAGCCACGGCCTCCTACGCTAAAGAGCCTGAGCAAAATGGCTTCTTAAACCGTATATCCTCTCCTGCCGGGCATTGTACTGATGTTCACGCACGGCGGGGGCATTGCGGGGGGTTCCGCAGAGGGCATGGGCCGTCGGCCTTCTCCGGCCCGCAGGCCGGGGAAGGCTGTGCCAAGCGGGCGAGGGTTTTTCGGTGATGCCGTGGGGGAAATGCGTGTTTCCCGCTTGACACTGTGCCGTAGTCCGTGCTAGCATTACCACATGGTGCGTGGTGTAACTGCCAACAGACAAGACTATTTCTCGAATTTGAGCGATTTTTGCCCGAATTCGCCTAATTTGGCACGTTTTCTTCCATTAGACACACACACACACACACACACACACACACACACACACATAAGACTCACTCGATCCTTCTAAAAAAATTTACCCAAAATTTCCCATTTTTCCCGCTCACACCCCAGTCAGGCATCGCAGAAGGGAATCCGAACCTGTTCCAAAACTCGGTTAGTTTCGGAACAGGTTCTAGGAAAAAGCGTCTATACACCGCTTTTTCCATCAAATCTAATGTAGCCGTTCCAAAATCTGACATTTTGGAACAGCCTCAGATTTCTCTTCGTAATAACAGCCCAAAGCAGAGATTGTGGCGGGCTTTTATGTATGCCCTGCTTGTATGAGCGGGTAATCTCGTGATTACCCGCTTAAAGGAAGGCGGGGATCTCAATGTAAGGGGTGTTTTATGAAGAAGGTTTTGGTTACTTTGTTTCTGGGCGTGCTTGTCGCGGGAGGCGTTTTTTCGCAGTCAATGTTCAGCGTTGGTGGCGGGCTTATGCTCGATACTGAAAGTGGAACCACTGTTGAAGCTAGCGCGACTGCGCCAATCGTCGGGAGCTTGGGCAACTTAGACTTGCGGGGATGGAATGATGCTGTTGGTGCCTTTGTTTTTGCCGATGCGAGGTTTGTTGAGTTTTCTTTGGGCTTCCTTGTGGGGAACAGAGTCGAATCGCTGGAATGGAGGGGCGTACCCGTCCTAGGCAACGGCGTCATGAGATTACTAGATGAAAGCTTTTTTGCGTTCAACATCGGCCTACTTGGTAAATTCCCCATCGACTTGGGGGAAAGAGTTTCCATTTTCCCGCTTTTGGGCTTTGGACTCATTGCGCTAGGGAGTTCTTCCCCAGATGGAGTCGCTGATCAAGGGAATAACCTTATCGATGGTGCCGTAGAAGGCTGGTCACCCAACGAGATTGCTTTTAGACTTCAATTTGGTGCTGGCGCCGACTTCGATCTGGGTTCACGCTTGTTCCTGCGAACATCGCTCCTTGCTTTCTACCGATTCGCGTCTTCTGAAGAAAACGATCTTGCAAGCTTTCTGGATGCGATTCCGGGCATCAGCGCAAGTTCTTCTGGCAGATGGGGCGCAAACCTTAGGCTCGCGCTAGGCTTCAGGCTCTAAACTAACCGCCGCTCCAGAGTATGCGCGCAACCCGCATACTTTGGGCGGCAGCGTTTGGTCTATCTTGAACCCTCCCGCAACAGCGGCAGGTATCACGATATCTGCAATAAGAAACGCGCCCGCTACCCCTACCGGCAATACTCAAGCCGCCCGCTCTCGTACAGGTTCCTTCCCGTGCTGTCAATAGCAACAACAAGGGGAAGCTTTTCAACCAAGAGTTCCCTTATGGCCTCTGCGCCAAGCTCTTCAAAGGCGATAAGTCTTGCGGATTTGACGCATTTTGCCATCAGGGCGGCGATACCGCCAGTGGCGGCGAAATAAATGCCGTGGTGTTTGACAATCGCCCCTGTTACCTCCTTGGTGCGCAGTCCCTTGCCAATCATGACCTTTAGCCCCTTGGAAATAAGAAGGGGCGAGTACGTGTCCATTCTTCCCGCTGTGGTGGGGCCTACCGAGCCAATGGGCCTGCCCGGTCTTGCCGGAGCCGGGCCCGCGTAAACCACCGCCTGCCCGTTAAAATCGAACGGCAGCGGTTCGCCCGATTCCAGCAGGCACGCCAGCTCTTTGTGTGCCGCGTCCCTCGCGGTGTAAATCGTCCCGCTTAAATACACCATGTCTCCCATGCTAAGGGAGCTTATCGTTTCGTCCGCAATGGGGGTAAAAATCTCTTTCATATAGTTCCCTCCGCGTGCCTTGTAACATGACAGCCGAGGTTCACCGCCACGGGCAGTCCCGCGATATGGGTGGCAAAGGTTTCAATATGCACGCCCAAGGCCGTTGTCCTTCCGCCAAATCCGGCGGGGCCTATGCCAAGGGCGTTTATTGTTTCAAGCAGTTCAGTTTCAACACCCCTCCAGAAGGGGTCGCTGTGCGCCGAGCCCAAAGGCCGCAGCAGGGCGGTCTTGCTTAACAGGGCGCATTTTTCCATTGTCCCGCCGATACCCACGCCAACAATTATGGGGGGGCACGGGTTCCCGCCCGCAGCGCTGACAGTGTCAACAACAAATTTTTTCACCCCCTCGATACCTTCAGCGGGGGTAAGCATTTTCAGGGCGCTCATGTTTTCGCTGCCAAAGCCTTTCGGGGCTACGGTTATTTTTATGTTGTTTCCCCTGACAACCGAGTAATGAATAACGGCTGGTGTGTTGTCGCCTGTGTTTCTTCTGTCAACAGGATCGCGCACCACGGACTTTCGCAAAAAGCCTTCTTCGTAGCCCCGGCGGACGCCCTCGTTTATCGCGTCTTCCAAAGGGGAAGGCCGGCCTTCGGCGGGCGTTCCCGTGTCCATTCCGGTTATACGGACATCCATCCCCAGCTCAAAAAAAACAACCGCCATGCCCGTGTCCTGACAAATCGGAACCCGTTCGTTTCCGGCGATAGCCGCGTTCTCCAGCATCGACTCCAATACGTTTTTCCCGACCGGCGACTGTTCTTTCGGTAGGCAGGCGGAAACCGCGTCCTGTATGTCTTTGTTAAGATAATAATTCGCGTCCATGCACAGCTTCGCTGTTAATTCAATGACAGAGCTTATGTCAATTTCCCTCATCGCTGCCCCCGCTTTCCGCTTAAAAAATATGCGGCCTGTTTAAATTTTCTATATCCCGGACATCCTGCCCAACAAGGCCCACAAGAGCATATGTGTTGTTCAGACGGTTGTAGGCGAAATTTTTGTGCATCCGGAAATTTTCGATTTCCCTTGTGTTGGTAAGATGTATCCTTGGGCCGCTGCATCTTGCCGGCTGAAAATCTCCAAGCTTGATGTGATGCTCGTCGAAATAGGCAACGTCGATATGCCCCCCGATTATCTCCAGAACATCGTTTTCCAGTTCAGCGAGATCGATGTCCGGCTTTTCGTTGAACTCTAGCACAAAGCCCCGCTTGACATCGGAATGTCTCCACCTGTTGGCCATGTTGTATTCCCGCTCAAGAAGCATGGCGGTTATGTCTTCGGCGGTGTGAACCATTTTCCTGTACTTCAGGGAATGATGCACGATGTCAAAGATGTCTTTGGGAAGCGGGCCAAACGCGCCGGGCCGGGTAACAATGATTTCTTCCCCAATGCCAATCAAAATCCCGGCGTTTATTTTCAGGGCTGGATAGAGCTGATCAAAATGTTCGATAACAACCCTTCGGTCTTTTTCCAGAGCGTCTTTGACAAAGCTGACGATCTCGTGCGTCTGGTTAAACGCTGTCTGAAAACGCATATCTAGATGAAAGGTGGTAGTTTCGTTTATGGTGTCCTCGTAATCCGTTATGCGCATTACCTTGTGAGAATCGAACCTGTCATCGTCGTTTACAAGCTCAAGGCCGGGAAACATACCTTTTATGAGGGACGATTTACCGGAGCCGGCATCGCCGATAATGCCAATGAGTTTGTCTTCGAAGGTTAGATGCCTTTGGGAAATTTGCTCGCCCAGAAACAAAAGCCTGTTGCGGCCTCTGGGGGCGAAGTATACCGAATAGAACGCGGCGGCGTGAATGATGTTACGCATCGGTTTTATTGTATACGGGTTTTTGCCCTCCGGTCAATGAGTCACCATTCCTGCCCTCCGCCGGAGCTTTTGGCGAAGATGCTCACGCGCGGCGGGGGGCATTTCTGGGGGGAAGAGCATCAACCCTCCAAAAGAAGCTTGACACAACTTGCATTACCGTGCTAGCATTACCCCATGATGCGTGGTGTAACTGCCAACAGCCAAAACTATTTCTCGAATCTGGGCGCTCTTTGCCTAAATTGGCACATTTTCTTCCATTTAACACACACACACACACACACACACACACACACACACACACACACATAAGACTCACCTGATCGTTTTACCTAAAAAAATTTGCCCAAAAAAAGCGCTTCCCGCCGCGCAACTACCGCCTTTCGCCACAGCGCCGTTCCGACTGAGTACGAGCGGCCCGTAGAGGCTGTGGATATATGCCAGCGGTGGCGTTAACACCGCACAGGAGATTTTTGAATGAAAAAAAGGTTGACTGCGATACTGGCTGGATTTATCGCCACGGCGGGCCTTTACGCCCAAACCACTAGTTTTGACGAAGGATACTGGATTGCGCCTGCGCCTGTTTTGAGTGCTACGCCCCTTCCTTCCCTGTTTTTCCCCGATGATGCGGCCCTTGACAATGCCCCACAGCCCATGCAGGCAGGAACCGCCGTTGAATGGCCTCCACCAATGTTCAGTGTTGGGCTCACCTTCACTGTTGTAACTGACTTAAGACTCCTTGGCTCAATAACCATTCATGAAGAGAGAAGGACTTGGTCTAGAGAATATAACCCGGCGCAATGGAGTATGTTGGGTATCGGGGCCTTTTTTGACGCGCGATATGCGAAACTGGCAGTTGGGCTTTCAGGCGGATTTATAAGATGGTGGCAGGATGATGATGAATACCTGCCGGTATGGGCTAGGGATACGAGGGGCTATTTTTTTGCGCTGGACTTTCGCCTACTTTTCAAATTTCCCTTGGAACTGCCTCTGGGACTGCCATTAGGAGGCTATTTTTTCCCACTGCTTGGCGTAGGGTACAACGTTGTTTTTTCTTTTCCTTTCACGCTATTTAATACTCTTGAAAACCCTTCCCATTTCAACACCTTTCGTATCCCGTTTGGCATTGGTCTGGATTTGCCCGTTGGAAACAATACCTTTTTAAGAACATCGCTTCTAGGGCATTACACGTTTGCTCCTAGGCATGTTCGTGACCTAGCTGCCGCCATCCATGGAGCGTCTCACAGCGGAGACTGGGGTGGAGTTCCCCCGATTTTTTGGACAGTGAATTAAGCCGCTAAATTATTTGTTAATGCTAAAGGTGTAGCATATCCGATTGCCGAATGTCTACGGCGTCTGTTGTAATACATTTCGATGTA